>ONGM01000006.1 GCA_900317365.1 uncultured Planctomycetota bacterium | reverse complement strand
TAGGTTTGCGTTGTCCGCAGGCTAAAGCCAGACGGCTTCCCCCCTACGGGGGCGCGCTTCGCGCGATAAATTTTTCCAGGCTCGCTTTGCTTCGCCTTGTTTGCAACCCGGTAAGCGACCAGCGGGAGCGACGATTTGGCAACCGCGCGATAAAAAAATTGGCTCGCTTCGCCTTGAATTTGAGAAATGCGTAGTTTATGGGCGACGGTACCAGATATTGTCGCCGGCGCCGCAGAGGACGATTCGCCCGGAGTTGACGAGTCGTCGTAGAATGGCGGCGGCGGAGGCTTGGGTGAGGTTGAGGGAGGTCTCGACGTCGCGACGCGTGATCGTGTCGCGATGATTGAACATTTGCAGAACGAGCCGCTCGCGGTCGGAGAGGGCGTATCCTCGGGCGGCGGTGGCTGTGGGGCCGAGATTGAGATCTCTTGCGGCGACGCTTAACGAGTCTTTGCCTGAGATCGTCGCGCGGGGACGTTCAACGACGTTTTCCGGTTCTTCAACGCGCTTTTCAACGGCGCGGTTCGGCGCGACGGAGATTTTAACGGGGTCGGCATATCGGGCGACGCGCACGTTTTCCTTAAGAACGCGCTTTTCAAGCTGTTGGGCGTAGGCGTGATAGAGCGTCACTTTGAAATAATTCGGAGAGACCTCAAAGCGCGGCTTGAGCGTGTAATTCGCGTAAGCCTGTCGCACCTTCCGCACGCCGACGCCGCAGTTTTCGACGAGTTGAAGTTGATAGAACGCGTCGGCAAGCTTCGGGTTGCGCGGGGCGGAGACCCCAAGCAACAACTCGTCGAAAGAAAGGGCCTGCGGCGCGCCGCCGACGGAGGCGATTTCAAGGTGGTCGTAGTAGCAACGCACGATCGTCTTGAAGTCCTTCGAATAGTCGCGATGCACTATGGCGTTGAGTAGGATTTCGCGCAGGATTTCCGGCGGATAGTCTCTGAAGTCGCCGCGATTGGCGCCGTGCAACTTTGAATAGGCGCGATTGTACTGGTCAAGATACGCGTAAACGTCGTCGAACTGCTGGAAAATGGAGCCGGAAATATTCAGTCGATCGTGCAGCTGATTCTCGCGCGTTCCCTCAAAGAACGCGAGCTTCAGGGTCGAAGGGCACTGATCGGAAAAGAGTAAGGCAAGGTTGGTGTAGAGCCCTTCGGCGTCGTACAGTCCAAGCTCGAAGAATTGTTCGCGTCCAAAAGGAACCTTGGCGCGCTCGAAAACTTGGGTCGCGTACGTGAAAGTCAAATCTTGCCGTCGCGCTCGCGCGCGCTCGTAAGAGCCGTCGCTCGTTTCGTCGACAAGTCTGCGAATCACGCGCTCGGACGAAGGCACGGTCGCGTTCGATTCGCGCACGAGAACGCCTTGCGCGGTAAACCCCTTGGACGCGAGGCAGTACGGGCGCGCGTAACCGCGCGAGACGGCGACGACGACGATCGTCTTGCCGTCGTACTGGCGCACGGAGCAATCGACGAGATCTTCGGCGTTTGGACAGACGCTTCCGCGCGCAAGTTCGAGAACGCGTTCGATCGTGTCTTTCGGATTCGCGACGCCGTTTCCGCGTCCCAGTTCGTCAAATCCAATATAGATTCTTCCGCCGTCCGTATTGGCGTAAGCGACGACGGCGCGCGCTAGCGCCGCGTTGAACTCGTTAAGGTATTCGACGTTTCTTTCCTCTGGAAGAAGATTTTCTGACATGAGCGGCGCCTTGTATCAGTGTGAAAGGTCTCTTGGAATGGGATTTTAACGAAGTTTCAAACGACGCGCGCGCGCCGCTCCCCCGATTATACAATTCGCAAAATCAAACACAAGCGGGGAAAATCATTCCGAACGGCGCCGATTTTTTTAAAGGACTCTGAAATAACGATATTTGGCGTCGTATGGAATATAACGGTTATTTAAGAGCGACGTTAAATCTTCGATTTTGAGGAGCCGGCGGGCGATAAGTGAGAGAAACGATCAAGACCAACTCCGTCGGAATGGAGCGTCGTTACGATTATCGGACGTCGCGCCGCCTTTATAATCGTTACAATAAAATTAAACGCCATTGTTTTTGACGATTAAGGTAAGATAAATAAACCGCGGCGCTTTACAAAAGATAAAAAGGAATCAAAATATAGGTTAAACGCGTCGATCATGACGTTTTGAATATGTGGTCATTCCAGTTTGATTGACGCCGACTTTGAGACCAATCTTTGCGCGATACGACGACGCGAGACGACGAGTTGGGCGCGCGAAGCGACTTTTAGCTAGCGTTTTGGAGCAAAACAATGAAAATTAACGGTAGTTTAGCGGTGTTCGCGGCGGCGATCGTCGCCGTTTCCGCGTTCGCGTCGAACGCGTTTGCATGGGAAAATCTTGGCGCTAGTCTTCGCAACATAACGACGCGCGGGACCGACGATTCCTTCTTCGCGGGATCGGCGCTGACGCTCGGCGATATGAGCGCGCTTTCCGGGTACGAGCGCGCGACCGTCGACGGACTGTACGGCGAATGCGCCAGTTGCGCCGGCAACGCCGCGCCGGCTCCCGCGCCGGTCGCCGCGTTCGATTACGGTTTTGAATACGCCGCTCCGACCTCGTTCGTTTACGACGGATTCTGCGATCCCTGCGCGGTCTACGCCGAGTTCGACTACGGTTTCGCGTACGAACGCCCCTTCCGTCCGATTCGTTCGACGATGCGCGGCGTCGCGCGACCGATCGTCAATATCGTTCGCGGCGTGCGTAATTTCCTCTTCGGACGCGGTTACGACTACTGCCAGCCTGCGTACGTCTGCGATCCATGCTGGTCCGTTTGCGACCCCTGCTGGAGTCCTTGCGCCGAGTACGACGTTTGCGCACCTTGCGCGATCGACTTCTGCTCGCCTTGCGCTTCCTCTTACATTCCGAATATCGTCTACGCGCCGGGAAGCTGCTGCGGAGACGGATATTACCCGGGCGAAACCCGCGAACTTGATCCAGAAACCGGCAAAGCGGTTCCGCAACAAGGTATCGATTCCCAAACGAACGCGAATAAACCGGCTCCGAAGCCTGTCGTTTCCACCGACGATTCCGACGCGAGCGCCGAGCCCGACGTTCCCGCGACCCCCGCGTCGCCGATCTACTCGCAGCCTGATCTTTCCGAACCGGAAGTTCCCGGTTCCGGCGAGACGATTCCTGCGCGTCGCGCGGACCCCAATCTTGGCGCCAGCGTTATTAAGATGCTCGTTCCGGCCGACGCCATCGTTTTCGTGAACGGATACCGCACGAAGCAAAAGGGCGAAGTTCGCTCCTTCGTCGCCAAAGATCTTGAAATCGGCGAATCGTATACCTTCGATATTCGCGTCGTTGAGAAGCGCGACGGTAAGATTTACGAAGATTTCCGCTCCACGACTCTTGTCGCCGGCGAATCGACCGCGCTCGCGTTCAACCCGACGCTCCGCTCGGACGAAGCCTACGCGCTTAACGCTCGCTAAGTCGCATGATCGCGCGCGAACTTTCGACGCGCGACGCGATATACTAACGCAATCCTAACGCGAACTTAACGCATTGCGCGCCGCAGAGCTAAGACTCTGCGGCGCGTTTGCCGTTTCTTGCGCGTCGCTTCTTCGACGACGCTTCTCGAACGACGCTTCTTACGCGTCGATCGCGATTTCTTTCAACGCGGCGAACGCGCGACTTTTTCGGGCCGGCGCGTGTTGACGTCGCGCGGCGGGCGCAATAAGATGATAAGCGTAGCGCCGTCGGCGAATCGCCGCGGCTTTCGACCGCCGTTTTTTTGGAGGAGAACCCCGTGAGTTATTTATTGGGAATCGATATTGGTACGTCCGGAACGAAAACGATCTGTATTGCGCCGGACGGTAAGATATTATCGGTAGCGTCCGCGACGTATCCTTGCGCGGCGCCGCGCCCGCTGTGGAGCGAGCAGAACCCGGAGGATTGGTGGAACGCCGTCGTTAAGACGGTTCGCGAAGCGGTGAGCAAGGCGGGCGTTCCGGCGAGCGAAGTTAAGGCGATCGGACTCTCGGGTCAAATGCACGGGTCCGTTTTCTTCGACGCGAACGACGCGGTCATTCGCCCGGCGATTCTGTGGAACGATCAGCGCACCGCGAAAGAATGCGCGGAAATTGAATCTGCGGTCGGCGGACGCTCGAACCTGATTCAAATGGTGGCGAACCCGGCGATGACGGGCTTTACGGCGCCGAAGATTCTCTGGTTGCGCAATAACGAGCCGGAGAATTACGAGAAGATGAAGTCGTGTCTTCTTCCGAAAGACGCGATTCGGTTCTGGCTGACGGGCGAGAAGGCGACGGAAGTGAGCGACGCGAGCGGCACGCTTTTGCTCGACGTCAAGAATCGACGCTGGTCGCAGGAGCTTCTCGACGCGTTGCATTTGGATTCTTCGATCTTACCGCGCGTTTACGAATCGGAAGACGTAACGGGCAAACTGACGCCGAGCGCGGCGGCGGAGCTCGGATTGACGACCGATTGCGTCGTCGTCGGCGGGGCCGGGGACTGCGCGGCGGGCGCGGTCGGGAACGGAATCGTTCGCACAGGGGCGCTTTCGACGTCGCTCGGCACAAGCGGAGTCGCGTTCGTTCATTCCGACACGGTGAAAATCGATCCTCTGGGACGCGCGCACACGTTCTGCCACGCGGTTCGGGGCGCGTGGCACATGATGGGGGTCACGCTTTCGGCGGCCGGTTCGTTGCAATGGTTCCGCAACGCGCTCTGTCAGGAATTTAAGGCGCAAGTGGAGAGCGCGGGCGGGGACGTCTACGACGCGCTGACGTCGGAAGCGTCCGCCGTTCCGACGGGCTCCGACGGGCTTTTCTTCTTACCGTACTTGAGCGGCGAACGCACGCCGCACGCCGACCCGGACGCGCGCGGATGCTTTATTGGTCTCACGCTCGCGCACGGACGCGGGCACATGGCGCGCGCGGTCATGGAAGGCGTCTGCTATTCGTTGCGCGAATCGATCGATATTTTCCGAGGTTTGAACGTTCCGATTAGCGAAATCCGGGCGTCCGGGGGCGGCGCTAAGAGCGCGTTCTGGCGGCAAATGCAGGCGGACGTTTTCAACTGCAAGACGGTAACGCTGAATTCAGAAGAAGGGCCGGCGTACGGGGTCGCGCTTCTCGCGGCGGTCGGAGCCGGGGAATATTCTAGCGTTCAGGAAGCGTGCGACGCGACGATCACGCGCGCGACGGAACTCGAACCGCGCGCCGAAGTCGTCGCGCAATACGACGCTCGTTTCGAGGTCTATAAGAAGTTGTATCGTTCCCTGAAAGACGATTTCAAAGCGATTTCCGCGCTTTCTTAAGTCGCGTTTCGGATCGCGGGTCCGTCGCCCTTCGTCGGACGTCGCGACGGAAAATCAAAAGCTCGACTCCTATCGTCGGTTTGCGCCGGATAAGAGTCGAGCTTTTTTATCGGTCTTTTACAGGGTCGTATCGAGGAGACTAGCCTCGCCTATTCGCGGGAAGGGCGCCTATTTGGGGCAGGTCGCCAGCGTTAGGGCGCCGATCAATCCGGAAGGCAGGAGCTGTTCGTCGCCGGCGCTCCACATCGGGTTGGAGCTTCTCGTGAAACGTTCTTCCGCCGGTAGGGCGGCGTCGCCGATGAGACGATTGCACCAGAGGTTGGCGACGGTGATCTTAATGCGATTTCCCTTTGCCTTGAGCGTTTTTTTCGGAACGGCGAGGCGCCAAGGTTTCGTCCATACGGTTCCGACGGTCTCGCCGTTGATCTCGACTTTCGCCATGACTTGAACGTTTTCAAAGAGTAGTAGGAAGTCGTTCTTTTCTGCGACGGACTCGAAGTCCGGGGGCATGTCGAAGGAACGTTCGTAGACAGCGATTCCGGAGTAATGTTTCAGGTATTCGTCTCCTGATTTCGACCAGTCGATTAAGGAGTCGAAATGGGTTTTCATTGGTTTTCCGCGTTCGAAATTTCGATTTGCGGCGGCGTTTTGATCGAATTCGACGTTCCAATCGCGCGCGAGGCTTAGGTAGGGGGTCGCTTTTCGCGCGAAGAGAGCGGAGGCGTCGGGTAGAGCGTTAGTTTCCGCGACGTTCGGCGTGAAGACGACGAACCAGCTTTGCGAGCTTTCAAATGGGATTTCCGCGCTCGAGACGCCGTCGGATTCTTTGAGATTGTCGAGAGCGTAACGTTCCGCCGTCATTGGGTTCCAGAGTTGCGCGGCTTTACCGCAGACGCGAAATTCGCAGACGTCGAC
This sequence comes from uncultured Planctomycetota bacterium, assembly GCA_900317365.1. GTDB lineage: Bacteria > Planctomycetota > Planctomycetia > Pirellulales > Thermoguttaceae > RUG369. The sequence goes on along the minus strand of ONGM01000006.1, from coordinate 3,841 downwards.
GAAGGGGTCTTCAACGCGAGATCCGATATAGTAGACGTCGACGTCGCCGAAGATCTTATGAATCCATCGGACGTTGTTTGTCTTGGAGGCGAAGTCCGGTTTGACGCCGAGTTCCGCGAGTCGAGCGCGAATGAGTTCGCCGTTTGGATACGTCGAATCGCGGTCGAATGGAACGGTAAGGTTGACGTTCCACGGGGACATATTGTAAGCGCCGAGTTCGAGCGCCGGTCGTGAATCGGAGTCTTCGAGTGATTTCGAGACGCGCCACGAGGAGTCGGTAACGATTCGTTTCGCGCCGATTTGCAACGCGGCGATCATACCGACGGGGTTCGGCGTTTCTCCTTCGTTGACGGCGACGATCCGCAGATCGTTGTCGCCGACTTTGAGATACTTTTGCACGTCGGCGACGTCGGGGGAATGGAAGTTGTTTCCTTGGAGTACGAGCGCGCCGTTGAGGTAGGCTTCGTAAAGATTGTCGGCGGTCGCAATGAGCAAGGCTTTGGCGTTTTCGGCTTGAATCGCGTCGAACTCGTCTTGCGACAGGGCGAAGTTCGTGGAGAAGACGCGTTGAACGTTGGGCTGAGCGTTTTTCCAATCGTTGTCGTCCCAGAGCCACTTTGCGGCGGTTAAGGGCGCTCGCGTTTCGGTCGTGAGCGGGGTCGGGTAGGGAACGTTAGCCGGCGCGTTGGGTCCGTTCCAGAGTTCGTCGACGATTTTCTTGAGTTCGCCGTCGACGTTGGGGTAATTGACGAGGGTCGGCGCGCGGGTCGGTTTGAAACCGATCATAGGGACGCCGGCGTCGGCGAGTTCTTTGAGTTTCGCGGCGAGTTCGACGGACATTTCGTTGGAGCGCGGCAGAACGAGCAGCGAGTAAGCGGCGCCGCCGGGGAAAACGATTTTACCGTTTTCGGCGCGAGCGTCGTCGATGAGATTCTGCGGGCAAACGCCGTCGAAGTTGTAACGATTTTTATCTTTAAATTCGCCGGGAAGGAACATCGACGACGGCGCTTCGTAGACGGAAGGCGCCGTGTCCTGATCCAAGAAGAGAACGTCGACGGAAGGCGTTCCGCCTTGCAGAACGCTCTGAACGCGGGCGAGGAATCGGCAGTATTCGTCGACGAGGGGGAACCACGTTTGCGTGCGGTCGAAGTGCATGCCGTGCGGTCCGAGGGAAAGTCCGGGCGCGTCGTCGTTCGGTTGCGAGCACATTCGGTGGAAGTAAATCCGATTGACGCCGGCGCATAACGCCCAGTCGCCTTGACGCTTGGCGATTCCCGGATGCTGTCGCCATTTGTCTCCGGCGGAGGTAAAGGACTCCGACGCGACGATCGGCTTATTGTTGGTATGCGCGCTCGAGACCGCTTCAAAGACGCTGAAGCTGGAATCGAACCCGTATCCGCGAGACCAAAATTCGCACATCGGCACGTCCGCCGCGCGGAAGAGATAGAGGTCCCCTGCCGGATTGAGGTCGTAGACTTCGGAGGAGAAGTTGAGCCCTTTTTCCGCAGCAAGCTCCTTCATGCGCAGAACGTTGTTTTCATAGACGAGTTCTTGACCGACGCGGCGTAAATCCCACAGAAATCGTTCGGTGAGTTCGACGCTTTCGACGGGCGTTCCAAAGATCGCGGGCGCCCAACGAATCGGGTCGTAGCCGCGTTTGGCGATAAAGAGTTCGCGGAAATGCTCCGACCAGTTTTGGGAGGACATTTCCCAGCTGTCGTGATGTAAGGTCGTGAATTTTCCGATATCGAGGAGTTTTGAATCGAACGCTTCGAAGTGTCGTTCGATCCCGGATTTTTCAAACTTATCGGATTCGAGTCCGAGAGCGGCGGCGGGCGCGGGTCGCGTCGTTTGTCCGGTGAGTCGTCGTCCGAGTCTGAGAACGGTCCATTCTCCTTCGGGCGCGTCCCAGAGCAGTCTTCCTTCCGAGTTCATTTTATCGGAGAGATCGAGTATCGAGTCGAAGGGTACGACGGCGTCGCGCAGCGCTTCGACGACGCTCGGCGAATCGGTCGCCGGAACGAGGTACGGCTTAACGCCGGGCAACGACGAGTAAGGCGGGCGGAAGAAGAGCGCTTTCTCTTCCCAGTCGGGTAGTTTGGCGTCGCTTTTCGGGGTGGGGTATGCGACGACGGCGACGTCGCGATAGAAGTTTTTCCAATCGTTTTCGCACGGACCGAGCGAACCGCGCCCGAAATAGGGGTCGCGCGGTTCCGGGACCGGGAGGCTGACGTCGACTTTTTTTCCGCCTTGGACGCGAGTGGTCGACGCGCGGAGATGTTGCATGGAATGTTCGGGGTCGATCCAAGGACCGCCGGCGCCGCACCACCCGGGGCCGACGCTCGTCGTCAGTTCAATTCCGAGTTCTTCGGCGCGTTTGCATGCGTTTTTCCAGCAGTCGAGCCATTCGGGGGTCATGTAATTGACGTTGCCTTTGGGTCCTCCGAGGTCGGCTTCCATAGCGATCGCGCGTCCCAGACCGGCGCGTTTCATGGCTTCGAGGTCGGCGTTCATGCCTGCTTTTGAAAGGTTGGCGTCGAGGAAGAACCAGTAGACGCCAGGGGTCGCTTTGGAAGCGGGATTGGCGAACGCGTCGTAAATCGAGTCGACGTCGTTTTTATTATCCGCGCCGTAGGTCTTCAGCGCGCCGAGAGCGAGCGCTACGCCGACGGCGAAGAGGCAGAGCGTTTTTCTCATTCGAATCATATAAGACTCCTTGTGGGACTTCGACGCGACGCGCCGACCGTCAACGGTTAGTCGAATAGTTTGCCGAAGAGGCGTTTGATTTTGTCGACAAAGTTCGGTTTGCGATATTGATACTGTTCGCCGTACGGATTTTCGTCGTCGTCCGAATCGTCGTCGTCCGAATCGTCCGCGTCGGAATCGACGTCGCCGTTTCGTTGGACGTCGTTTTGTTGGACGTTCGCGAGGTCGGGAGAGGCGTCGTCGTTTGTCGTTCGCGCGTTCAGTTCGCGCTCGGTTTCACGACTTGACGCGTTTGTCGGTTCCGAGACGTCGTCGTCGCCTTGCGCGTCCGTCGTTTTGCGCAGATCCTGTTCAGGGACGGCGGGTTCGCTTGCGCGCGCGTCTTCTTGCGTATTCGCGGCGTCGACGTTCGCTTTGACCGGCGTTTCGACGGGCTTCGTCGTCGTTTGGCGCCTTTCCCGGGGCGCCGTTTCGACGGGCGAGGCGAGGACGGTCGGCACGAATGCGTACTGCGGCGTCGCGAGGGGCGCGGGGGCTTCTTCGCGCTTGTCGTCTTTTGCCTTGACGTTCTTATCGCGGAGAGGCGAGGCGTCGGTATTCGGCGCGACGAGCGGGCGCGAGTTGATCGTAAAGACGTTGGCGGAGGGAAGGATAACGACCGGTTCTTCTTCCGTATCCGGCGCGTTTTCCACCGACGCGATCGTCTCGTCGGGGGGCGTCGTCGCGTCGGCAGGCGTCGGCGTCGAGGATTCCGTCGGAGTTACGGAATCGTCAGAGGACGTGGATTCGCGCGCGTTTTCCGGGTCGATTTTCTCGACTTCGTCGGCGTTTGTTTCGGCGCGTTGATCTTCTTGTATTTCCGTTTGGTTTTCCGTCGCCGTTGGAATCGGGAAGCCGAAGAGTTCTTTTTGGTAGGCGGAAGAGAAGGCGAACGCGTCGCGTTGCGCGGCAGGCTCGGGTTCTTTCGCGTCCGCAGCTTCGTTTGCGTTAGAGGGCGTTTGCTTTTCCTCAGCGTTAGGCGTCGTCTCGACAGAGGTTGGAGGTTCGACTTCAGGTTCCGTTTGCTCGTTGGAAATATCGTTGGAAGTATCGACGTCGGTTTCGTCGTTTGCGTCTTCGGATTCGACTTGCGCGG
>ONGM01000002.1 GCA_900317365.1 uncultured Planctomycetota bacterium | reverse complement strand
GCGATCACCGTATCATTGAGAAAGGGGGATAGTTCAAAGAGGCTGCGTTCCGCTTGACTTTCACTTTTTTTATTCTATGATCGTAGAGGACGGATCGAGCGCGTTTGTTCGCTCTTTTGTCCCACGCTTACAAGTTGCGCTGTCGATCGTTAAAAAGGGGAGGAGCCAAATGAAAATCGATCTACGTTTTCTTCAGGCTGGCGGCAGGATTGAAACCGTGATATGCGGCGAAGCAACCGTTTTTGGCTATTGTCCGCCGGGAACGTTTGCGATGGGCAATTCGCTTTCTTCCGACGAAATCGTTAGGCGCTGGGGGGGCGATAAAGAATGGTACGATCGGGCAAATGCGCGCCAAGTAACGTTGACGCGCGGCTTTTTTCTGTGCGTCCATCCCGTAACGCGCGGCGCTTTTGGACGTTTCATCCAGGCGACCGGCTACAGAACGAAGGCGGAGAGGGACGGTAGCGTTTGGGGACGCAATCATGACGGAGAGTGGGGGTGGATTGAAGGTCTTTTTTGGTTGAACCCTGGATTTCCGCAAGGCGACGACCATCCCGTCGTTCTTGTCGGCAACGAGGACGCTCATGCGTATATCAACTGGCTTAACGAGAACTGTCGAGACGCCGTTCCGGAAGGATTTCAATTTAGTCTTCCGACGGAGGCGGAGTGGGAGTACGCGTGTCGCGCAGGGACGACGACCGAGTTCTTCTGGGGTACGAACGAGGCGGCGGACGGAGGCGGCTACTTAAACGCGGCGTACGCGCCTAACGATCCCCAGGGGTTTCCATTTGACGGCGGCTATTGCGCGACCTCGCCGGTGTGTTCCTTCAAACCGAATCCGTGGGGATTTTACGATATGCTTGGGAACGTCTGGGAGTTATGTTCCGATAGGTACAGAGCGTATTCCTCGGACGCAATGGATCCCGTCGGTCCTGCAATCGGCGACTATAACGTCGTTCGCGGCGGGTCTTGGTTCAACTTCCCTCGAAGTTGTCGCTCCTCTTGTCGGGACTACTCGGATCTTGATTCTTGCCTCGGTCTACGCCTAGCGCTTAAAATGATCGACTGACGCGCGTTTTTTCGAGTAAGGCGCCGCGCGTTCGACTCAGCCGGAAGATTCGTTCAAAGACGGGAGAAATGAGACGATGAAACCTTTTTACGACTCGCCTTTACGCAAGGCAGGCGAACCTCTTCGAGTGAAAATAAACGAGGTCGAGGTCGTCTTTCGATATTGTCCTCCGGGAACGTTTACGATGGGGAGTCGCGAGTCGGAAAAGGGACGCGGGTACGACGAGACGCTTCACGAGGTAACGTTGACGCGCGGGTTCTGGATTCTCGAGACGCCGGTAACGCAGGCGCTTTGGAACGCGATTTCGCGCGGAAATCCGAGCGAGTTTAAAGCCGACGACCTGCCGCTCGAGTCGGCGCCTCGGAGCCGGTGCGCGCGCTTCATAGAGAGTCTTAACGAAGGCGGCTTTGCCCCGGAAGGCATGCGATTCGATTTTCCGACTGAGGCGGAGTGGGAGTACGCGTGCCGCGCCGGAACCAAGACGCGATTTTCTTTTGGAAACGAGATTACCGAAAAAGACGCCAATTTCGATTTTCAAATGATGAGGACGACGCCTGTCAAAAGCTACGCGCCGAACGCGTGGGGACTCTACGATATGCACGGGAACGTCGGGGAGATTTGCGCCGACAAGTACGCCGACTATCCCTTGGAAGCCGTTCAAGACCCCGTCTCGCGTAAAGGGAATAGTTACGTCTTTCGCGGCGGCGGGTGGGACTGTCCTTCTTATAACGTTCGTTCCGCCGCTCGGCGTTGTTGTCCTAAGGACTATCGAAGTAGTCGCGTCGGTTTTCGACTCGTTTTAAAACCGATCGATTAACGTCTGCGCCGTTTTGAGACGCGTTTGTCTTTTGAGAGTGGAATTGGAATGGATCGACTTCAAGACGCCTTACGATCGCATCAGGCAGGCGATCCCCTTGAATTAACGCTATGCGGCGTCGAGACAACGTTCAGATATTGCCCGCCGGGTACGTTCTTAATGGGCAGTCCGAACGACGAAGAGGATCGGGAAGAAAACGAGACGCTTCACGAGGTAACGTTGACGCGCGGGTTCTGGTTTCAAGAGACCCCGGTAACGCAGGCGCTTTGGCTTGCGGTCATGGGGACGAATCCGAGCGAGTTCAACAGCGGCGCATCTCTACCGGTGGAGAACGTGAACTGGTCCGACTGCGCCGAGTTTATCGCGAGATTAAACGCGAAGGCGCTCGCTCCCGACGGACTGGAATTTGATTTTCCGACCGAGGCGGAATGGGAGTACGCGTGCCGGGCCGGAACGACGACGGCGTACTGGTTTGGCGATCGTTTTACGGAATTGGCCGCCAACGCCTCGGAGTCCGGATTGGGTGAAACGACGCCGGTGAAAAGTTTTCCTCCAAACGCCTGGGGACTCTACGATATGACCGGCAACGTTTGCGAATGGCTCCGCGATTGGTACGCCGAGTATTCCCCTGCGCAGGGGACGGATCCCGCCGGCGCCGTCGAAGGGGAGGAGCGATCCGTTCGCGGCGGATGCTGGAACTTTCCGTCGACATGTTGTCGTTCCGCGTGTCGGGATAGGGAAGAACCGACGGATCGAGACTGGAATCTCGGATTTCGCCTTCTTCTCCGAAGGGTAAAATAGGGCGGAGTCGGGCGAAATAGAACGCGGGTTCGCGTTTTTCGGGCGAATCGCGGCGTCTTCCGTGCTTTTTCTTAAAATTTTCCGAAAGGAAGGGTTTTTAGTGTAGTCGGGAATCCCGGTTAGTCGAATTATATTGCGTCGCATAACGTCGGCGTGATCGCCCAAGAGTCGACGCGCGCGGCAGTGAGAAATCGCTGATATTCAATCAACGACGTCGTTTTTACTGGAGTCGCAAGCGCTCGCGCGCCGATAATCGTCATGCGAGGACTGGACGCCGTTAAAGACGGGGACTGAACTCGGACGATTGTAATTCGAACACACCGAAACGCGAGACGATCGTCGACGGGACGACGAAGAACGTTTCATATCACGGAGGAGAAACGCGATGCGTAAATTCCTGCTATCGCTTCTTTTAGGAGCTTTAACGATTAGCTCCGTCGGATGCGTCCTGCCGGCGTATTCCGGCGATCCCGCAAAACGGACGCAACAACTGTACAATACTTCGGAAGATCTGCGTCAGTCCGAAGAGACCTGGGAGCGCATTTGGATGCTCGATCAACCGAGCCATATGACTCCCTATCGCACGCACGGCGGCATTACCTGATACCGCGCGTTGCGCTCCGTTGCGACGGCGTAACGTATAAATGAAAAGCGCGCGTTTAAATTCGAACGCGCGCTTTATCGTTTCTTGACGCCCCAGACGACGGCGACCTCACGACGAACCCTTTCAGGAGGCTTCAAACAGGCGGCTTCAAAGTTTCTTCAAAGCTACGAAGACTTCCAAACGGACGAGTTCCCGAACGCGCCGCCTGACGCCGAAGAACGCGGCGCGACTTAGTCGCCGAGTCGATAGCGAATTTCGCCGCCGACAATCGTCATGATCGCGCGACCTTTCATTTCTCGCCCGAGGTACGGCGAGTTCGCGCTCTTCGAATGCAGCTCGTTGACGTCAAAACGCCAGCGCAATTCCGGATCGACGACCGCGACGTCGGCGTCCGCGCCGATCTGGAGCGTTCCTTTCGGAATGCCGAGGATTCGCGACGGATTGAGCGCCATTTTCTCGACGAGTTGCGACGCCGTTAGCTTGCCGGAGTCGACGAGCGTTTCCAGAGAGAGCGGCAACGACGATTCCAGCCCGATAATTCCGAACGGCGCCACGTCGATTTCGCGCTGCTTCTTCTCGGCGGAATGCGGCGCGTGATCCGTGGCGATCACGTCGATCGTACCGTCGACCAACCCTGCGAGACACGCGTCGACGTGCTCCTGACTGCGCAACGGCGGGTTCATCTTGAAATTCGGATCAAACGTGCGAAGAGACTCGTCCGTGAGCGTGAAATGGTGCGGCGTCACTTCCGCCGTAACGCGAACGCCGCGCTTCTTCGCCGAACGGATCGAGTCGATCGCGCGCGCCGAAGAAACGTGCATGATATGCAAACGCGCGCCGACGCTTTCCGCAAGCGCGATATCGCGATCGACCATAATGTCCTCCGCCGACGTCGGAAGCCCGCGAAGTCCGAGAAGATTCGACACGCGTCCTTCGTGAATGACCCCGCCTTTCGCAAGCGGCGCCGATTCCTCGTGGCAGAGAATCGCCTTGTCGAACATTTTGCAATATTCCAAAGCGCGTCTCATGAGTTCCGAGTCTTCAACGGAGGAGCCGTCGTCGCTGCACGCGACCGCGCCGCTCTCGAAAAGGAGTCCCAATTCCGCGAGCTCTTCGCCCTTGCGACCTTTGCTCACGCAACAGATCGGAAAGACGTTCGAACGTCGCGCGCGCGCCGCAAGCTCCCGAATTAACGCCACGTTCGCCTGCGTGTCGATCGGAGGATTCGTGTTCGGAACGCACGCGATCGACGTGAATCCGCCGGCCAACGCCGCAAACGCGCCGGTCGCCACCGTCTCCGCCTCTTCGTAGCCCGGCTCGCGCAAGTGAACGTGCATGTCGACGAGACCCGGTAAGATCCATTTGCCGCGCGCGTCGATGCGCTCCGCGTCCGTCGCGATTTCAGAATCCTGCGGAGAAATCGCCGCCACCTTGCCGTTCACGAGCAGAAGCGAACCCACCGCGTCGAGATTTTGACTCGGATCTACGATGCGACCGTTTTCCAATAATAATGATTGCGCCATGTTCCCTTAACCGCCTTATTTCTCTTGTAAGTTTAAGTTGAAAACCTCGCGCGAATCTTACTTGCGCGCCTTGCGTTCCGCCGCCGTGATCGTCGACCAAAGCGCCGCCATGCGAACCGCGACCCCGTTCGTTACCTGATCGAGAATGTGCGAACGCGATCCGTCCGCGACCTCCGGCGTGATCTCTACCCCGCGATTGATCGGGCCCGGCGCAAGAATAAGAACGTCGTTCTTGCAACGCGCGAGTCGATCCGAATCCATTGCGTAAAGGTGAGCGTACTCGCGAATCGAAGGGAACGGACGCACGACTTGACGTTCAAACTGAATGCGGAGAAGATTGAAGACGTCGACTTCCGGCAGGATTTCGTCGATCGAGTATGAGACGCGGACGCCGAGGTCTTCCCAGTATGGCGAGACTAAGGTCGAGGGACCGCACACGATCGGTTTCGCGCCGAGTTTTAAGAGCGCGAAGATATTCGATCGCGCGACGCGGCTGTGCGCAATATCGCCGACGAGCGCGACGGTGAGACCTTCTATGCGTCCGAACTGGCGACGCATCGTGAGAAGGTCGAGAAGTCCCTGCGTCGGATGTTCGTGCGCGCCGTCTCCTGCGTTCACGACCGCGATATTGTCGAAACTCTGCGCGATCATTTGGGGCGCCCCGGGACACGAATGCCGAACGACGAATGCGTCGACGCCCATCGCGTGGAGATTCCTCGCGGTGTCGACGACGGTTTCACCTTTCGCCATGCTGCTCGTTCCGGCGGAAAAGTCGACGACGTCGGCGCCGAGGCGTCTTCCGGCGAGTCCGAAGCTAGTGCGCGTTCGCGTCGAATTTTCGAAGAAGAGATTTGCGATCGTTTTGCCGACGAGTAGGGGAATCTTGCGTTTGTTTTCAGGCGATTCCAGGACGTTATTGCGGAACCGTTCGGCAAGATCGAGAAGTAAGACGATTTCTTCGGAAGAGAGATCTTCGAGTCCGAGAAGGTGAGTTCGAGTCCACGATTCGGGGACGCTCCCCCAATTTTCCGGTGTATAAAGCATATGCGCGCTCCTTAAATCTCGGCGCGCGCTTCGCTGCGACCTGGCGGCGAAGCCGTCCGATGACGCGCCGACTTCATTTTCTGTATTCTAGCGCTCTTTCGACATTATTTAATGGGGGGCGACGTTTTGTCGCGCGGACGGAATGAACGCGATGTGCCGCGTTTGATGCGGTGCGCGAATTTGACGTTTTTGTTGATATCCCCTTTTCTTTCCTATTTTATTTCAATTGTTTTCATTAACCCTTATTGACCGGATTGGCGATTGTAATTAAAATGGTAACGGCGCGTTGTCGCCAATTGAGGGCGCATGTGGTTCCGCCTCGTTGGGCGAGGTTTTGGGCGATTATTGAGAACCGCTAATGCGGCGCGCCGTCTTGGGTTGACGCGATCATGTTGGTTTTTAGGGCAAGGGATCGGCATGAGGCATTCGACGGTTCTGTTGCGCGTGTTGTTCGGCGATTTGTGAAGTGATCGCGCGTCGTGATTGCAACGAAACGTTAGAATCGCGCGCTCGATTATCGAACGTCGCAAGTCGTCGATCACCTCATATACAACTTGGACTGAGAGCGTTGCGCGCGAACATAGTCGGCAACGCTTGTCGTTAAGGAGTAGTTAAGGAGTATTTTGGAATGAAATTCGTTAAGAAAGCCGCTCTCCACGCGCTTTTATGCAACAACGCCTCCGATGGCGCCGAATCTTTGAAATCGCGCATTCTTCGCGTAGAGAATCTTGAGAATCGCGAGCTCTTGTCCGCGTCCACGCTCGGAGACGTCGCGCTCGTCGACAACCTTACGTCGAACGCCGCGATCGTCGCGACCGAGTCGCAAGACGTCGCGCCGATCGATCTCTCTAATGCGGTCGCCAACACGATCGTCGTGAACTCTTCCGCCGACTCCGGCGACGGCTCGCTACGCGCCGCAATCGCTGCGGCGAACGACGGCGATACGATCACGTTTGATCTGCCCGCAACGACCGGAGAGATCGTTCTTTCCAGCGCCATTACGATTAACAAGGACATAACGATCGACGCGTCCTCCGCCACTACGCCCGTCGTTGTTTCCGGAAACTCCCGCACGAACGTCTTTGTCGTTGACGGCGCTACCGTTACCTTGAACTCCGTCACGATCAAGGGCGGGGCGATGAGCACAGGTCAACTCTACACCGGACTTTGGGCGCAAAACGGCGCAGACGTTACTCTCGAGAACTGCGTCGTCTCCAATAATAGTTCGCAAAACGGCGCGATCGGCGTAACGGCTTCGACCTTGACGCTCTCGCATTCGTTCGTAACGAACAATACAGGTTTGAATGCCGGCGGCGCTATTTACGCAGGAGATTCGTCTACCGTTAACGTGGTCGCTTCGACGATCTCGAATAATACCGCAGCCTCCGGTAGTGGCGTTTACGCACATCGCTCGACCGTAAATTTGACGAATAGTCTCGTCGCCGATAATACGGATAACCGCCTTTATAAAGGCGTCTTCTACCTGACCGAAGGCGGCGTCGTCAATTCGTACAACTCGACGATCGCCAATAATTCGGCGGGCGTTTATTCCGATTACGCGGGCGCCGTTAATCTGTACAATTCGATTCTTCTCAATAAAGGCGCGGAGAAAAACGGCAATAGCGTCGTTCTGAACGCTTACAACACGTTGTCTGCGAACACCGTATGGAGCGCGAGTTCAAACGTTGTCGTTTACAACGCTAATCAACCGCTCTTCAAGAGCGGCTCCTACGAACTGACCGACGATTCGCAAGCGATCGACAAGGGTTCGGCGAGTTACGTTACGACGGAAACCGATTTCTTCGGCAACGAACGAATCAACCACTGGTATCCGGATCTTGGTTACTACGAAGCGCAGTTGGCGGAAGATCCGAGTCTTGTCGTTACCACGCTCGACGACGTCGTCGACAATATGGACTACGAGATTTCGCTCCGCGAAGCGATCGCTTACGCCGCCGCGAATCCGAACCTCGGCGCCGAAATTACTTTCCAAAACGGTCTCACCGGCACGATTACCTTGAATTCCGGCGAGCTTGAGATCGCTCAATCCCTCAAAATTAACGGCGAAAATATCACGATCGACGCGAACAACGCGTCTCGCGCGATCAAGATTACCGGTTCCGCCGCTCAGAGCGTCTCGGTCGAACTCAGCGGGTTCAGTTTTGTGAACGGCAACGCGTACGGAAGCGCCAACGCGCCGACGTTTAACCCCGGCGACGCTTACGTTGAAGCGTACGACGCTTACGACGCGTACGACGGCGGCGCAATTTCCGTCTCCAACGCAACGTTGACAATTAGCGACGCCGTCTTTGAAAACAACGCGGGATACGTCGGCGGCGCCATCTTCGTTTCCGACGGTTCTTTGAATCTGACCGACGTTGAATTTATTGAGAACGTTGGGCATTACCAAGGCGGCGCGGTCAATATCTACGCGTCTTCCGATAAGACGGTTCAGAATCCGACGAGTAGCGATTGGGAAAACGTAACGTTCAGTGGGAACCATAGCGATCGTGCGAGCGCGGCGTATTTCCGCGCCGGCGTCCTGAACGTGTCCGACTCGTCCGTAGTCGAGAACGACACAACTTGGGCGAACGGTTCTTTCGTTGTCGTCAACACGTCGGCGACGATTACGAACGTCGATTTCAATGAGAATGCGGCGGTGCGTTTCGGCGGCGCGCTCTTTACCAGCGCGTCCGAAGTCTCCGTCAACGGCGGTAGCTTCACCGGCAACGTCGCGAGCTACGGCGGCGCGGTCTACTCTTCCGCCGGAAGCGCCGTAACATATTCCGGAGTCGACTTCACAGATAACGTCGCAACTTCCTTCGGCGGCGCAATCTACGGCGGTAAAGGAACGACGACAATTAGCGACTCGACGTTCACAAACAACGTTGTCGGAACCGATCAGTCGCAAGAAGGAGAAATCGGGCACGGCGGCGCGATCTACGTCGTTAATGAGACCCTTAACGTTTCCGGGACGACTACGTTCACCAGAAACAGCGCGACGAACAGCGGCGGCGCGATCTTCGTGTCGACCTCCGCTATCGCGACGATTGCCGACGCGAGCTTCGTTGAAAATACTGCGGACGAAGGCGGCGCTCTTCGATTTGCCCGCAAATCAAGCGGCGCGATCTCCGGCGCGACCTTCACGGGCAATAGAGCGGTCCTTACGACAGGCGGCGCGATTCACGCAGGCGAAACGACGTTGCTGACGATCGACGCTTCGACGTTCGCAGGCAACGAGTCGGTCAGTTCCGGCGGCGCGATTTATGCGGCTCAAACGACGACGGAAGTCAAGGGTTCCACGTTCCAAAACAATTTGTCTTCCGCTAAATACGGCGGCGCGATCTTCTCGACGAACGGAGCCTTGACCGTTGACGACGCTTCTTCCTTCAATACGAATAGCGCGGTTTCCGGCGGCGCGATTACCGTGACGGCGGATAAAGCCGATAAGATCGTTGCGGAGATCGGCGGCGAGTTTACCTCCAATGTCTCGAAGTCTAGCGTCGGCTTTGGTAAAGGCGGCGCGATTTACTCGCAACGCGTCGATCTGGTCGTTTCCAACGCGTCCTTTACGGAGAACACGTCTTACAGCGGCGGCGCGATCGTTGTGAACGGCGCCGGTATTACCGCGACCGACGTCGATTTCATTGGCAACTCTGCGTCCGGACAAGCCGGCGCCGTTGCGGTTTACGGTCTGGAAGTCGCCGAAGGCGAAAGCGGCGAGGACGATTCCGCAAGCGTCGCTTCCTCGAAAGTTTCGACGTTCACGAACGTTACGTTTAAAGAGAATACGGCGGCGCGCGCCGGCGCTCTGTATTTCAGTAACGCCGCGTTGAAAGTCAACGACTCTGAGTTTACTTCAAACACCGCGTCGTTGTCTTCCGCCGGCGCCGCGACGGTCGTCGGCGGCTCCGCTGATTTCGTGAGAACGAACTTCTCGCAGAATCACTCCGGGCGTTTTGGCGGCGCGCTGAACCTGAGCGGCACGACGGTTACGATTACCGGAGCGAGCGACGCTCGAGCCGAGTTCGCGTCGAACGAGTCGCAAAACGGCCGCGCGATTTACGCTTCCAAGTCCAATTTGACGATTGAAGACGTGAATTTCAGCCAGAATGCGGCGACGAATATCGTCGGCAAAGGCTCCTTCGATAAGAACGGCGGCGCCTTGACCATGACGCGCGGCGCGCTCTCCATTGCGTCCGCTACTTTCAGTGAAAACACGGCGGCAAAGTCCGGCGGCGCGATCTTTGTTTCTCAAACGGATTCGTTGCGGATCGAGTCGACGCTCTTCAACCTGAACTCCGCCGACGTCAACGCCGGCGCGATTTACTCGCAAGACAACGACCTCGCGCTTGACTCCGTCCAATTCTCCTACAATTCGACGCAAGGCTACGGCGGCGCGTTGCTCGCCGCTAAGGGAACCCTGACCGCTACCGGTTCGCAATTCGTTAATAATACGACGACGAGTCGCGGCGGCGCGATTTACACTTCGAATGTCTCCTCGAAGATTTCCGCGACTGAATTTAACGGCAACTCCTCCGAAGCCTACGGCGGCGCCCTCTATTTGTACGGCGACTTTAGCTCGTCGATTGACAACTCGTTGCTTGTCTCGAACAGCGCCCTTTACGGTTCCGTCTTGGTCGCTAACGGCTCTGCGGCGACTGTTGATTTGGAAAACGTTACGGTTGCCGACAACGTTTCCGCAAAATCTCAGGATTTCCGCCTGATGGCCGGCGCTACGGTCAACGCGTACAACTCGATCCTCGTCGGAGATTCCTTCGGCGCGGTCGCTAACGGCGCGTTCAACGCTTACAACACGCTCTCGCCGTTCACCGGTTGGACGGAAAGCGCCGCGAATCCTGAATACGATTCGGAAGCGCCGCTCTTCACGGAGTTCGATTATGAACTCGTCGAAGGTTCGCAAGCGATCGATATGGGCGACGATTCCTATGTGACTTCCGACGTCGATTTCGCCGGCAACGCTCGTAAGGTCGGTACGGTCGATCTCGGCGCGTACGAGTTCCAAGCGAGTTCCGACGCCGTTCTCGACGAAGCGTTCGCCGAGTACTTCGACGACTCCGAATTCTAAGATTCAAATGAGCGCTCGGCGCCCTTGGCGTCGGTAGATTTTTGAAAAGCCCTCGGCTCGCATTACGGCGCGTCGAGGGCTTTTCTTTGCCTTTTCAACTCTGATCTTTCTCAACAAACAACGGCGACGCGCTCCGCAACGGCGAACGAGAAAGGCGAATATGAGAAAGGCGAATGAGACGCCAATGAGATTCCTTTGATCAAGAGAGTTCTACGTTACCGAAAAAGAAGCGCGTCGGAGGAGCGATTCCCACGACGCGCTTCGGTAACGTTAAGACCTAAAACGGACTATTCGAGCATAAAGCTCTTTAAAACCTCGTTCGGCGCGGGTCCGTATTTCGAAAGCTCCATGGAGCAACTCGCGCGCCCCTTCGTCAGACCGAGAAGCGCCGACGAATAACCGAAAAGGTTCGAAAGCGGCGTCTCCGCCTCGATGACCGTGAATTGACCGCGATTATGCGTCTGCAAAACGATTCCGCGGCGCTGATTGACGTCGCCGACCACGTCCCCGACGTATTCGTCCGGCGTCTGGATTTCCTGGCGCATGATCGGCTCGAGAAGCGTGATCTTACCTTGATCGAGCGCCTTACGGTAAGCGTCCCCGGCCGCGTAACGAAGCGCGACCTCGTCCGTGTCCGTCTCGCTGAACGTTCCGCCTGTTACCGTGAGCTTGATTCCAAGAATCGGGAAACCGAGAACGCCGCCGCCGAGCGTCTCTTCTTTTAACGCTTCCGCGACGATTTCGCGCCACTCCGGCTTAAACGCTTCGTCGGCGCTGTCGATTTTCACCACAACTTCCTGACTCTCCGGCGTCGGTTCCACTCGAAGATTTAACTCGGCGAAATGTCGCACCCCGCCAAGCGTACGCTCGCCGCCGCCTACGACGTTCGCGCTCTTCTGCAACGTCTCGCGATAGCTCACGCGCGGTTCGCGAACTCGCACCTTCAGCTTATATTCGCGTAAAAGACGGTGTTTTACGACCTCAAGATGAAGCTCGCCCATCCCGGATACGATCGTTTGACCCGTTTCTTCGTTGATCGACGCCTGGAACGTCGGATCCTGACGACGCATCGACTCAAGGACTTCCTTCAAACGCTTGTGCTCCGCTGAAGATTCCGGCTCGATCGCCATCGAAACCACCGTCTGCGGAAACGTGATCGATTCCAAAAGAATCGGATGCTTCACGTCGCAGAGCGTGTCCCCGGTCACGCTGAAGCGCAAACCGATCACGCCGCAGATGTCCCCTGCCGATACGGAGTCGACAAGCGATTTATGATCCGCCTGAATACGCCAAATTTGCGGAACGTTCTCCTTCTGCTTCTCGCGAGGATTCAAGACGCGCGAGTTTGCCATGAGTTTTCCGGAATAGACGCGGAGGAAGAACATATCGCCGTGAGGGTGATTCTCGATCTTAAAGATGAGCGCGCTAAACGGCTCGTCTTCATTTGGCTTGCGCGTCTCCTTTTTGTCTTCCTTCTCCGGATTGACTCCTTCGATCGGAGGAAGGTCGTTCGGCGCCGGAAGATAGTAGCAGACGCCGTCCATGACGGGCTGCACGCCGAGTCCGTCGAGCGCGGAACCGCAAAAGACCGGAACGCACATGTCGGCGAGGGTCGCCTGACGCAACACCTTCCGAATAAGATCGGTTGGTACCTCTTCCCCGGAAAGGAGCAGTTCGGTCATTTCGTCGCTGTACATAGACAGATCGTCGAGCAATTTCTCTCGATAGAGAACCGCCTGATCGCGCATTCCTTCTTCAATTTCGAGCGCTTCGAACTTCTGACCTTGCGAGGCCGCGTCGTAATGCAGTTGCTTCATTTCGACGAGATCGACCACGCCGCGAAACGCTTCCGGAATATGAGGCGGACCGGCGCCGACCGGTAACGCGACGACGATCGGTTTGGCGTTGAGTCGTTTCTCAATATCGTCGACAACCGCGTAGAAATTCGCGCCTTCCCGATCCATCTTATTAATGAACGCGATCCGCGGAACGTGGTATTTGTCCGCCTGACGCCATACGGTCTCGCTTTGCGCCTCAACGCCTTCGCGCGCGCTAAAAACAACGACTCCGCCGTCAAGAATGCGCAACGAACGCTCGACCTCCGCCGTAAAATCGACGTGACCCGGCGTGTCGATCAAATTAAAGGTGCAGTCGTTCCAGTCGAAAGTAACGCACGCCGCGTTGATCGTAATGCCGCGCTCGCGCTCTTCCGGATCAAAGTCGGTAACCGTTGTCCCTGCGTCGACCATGCCGACTTTGTGAACAAATTGGGAGTAGAAAAGCATCTTCTCCGTTACCGTGGTCTTACCGGCGTCGATGTGCGCAATCACTCCAATATTGCGCAATTTACTAAGATGCGCGGACGATTTCTCTTTGGCCATAACGTCAACCTGAGTTCTAATGACTTGTCGCTCGTTTAGTGAACGTACCTTCTCGCCATTCTACTTTCCCGCCCCTCTCCACGCAAGCGCCCCCGCGATTTTCCAGAAGTTGCCGGGACGCCCTCGCTTGACGTTTCACGACGATTATATACAATCTTTGCGCATGTCGCGCCTTACGAGACGCGCTTGCGACTTTGAACTCGCGCGAACTCTTTTGCATAGGGGTAATCGACAATGCGATTCACGAAAATGCACGGCGCCGGCAACGATTACGTATACGTCGACCTTTTTCACGAGAAACTGCCTCTTGAGCCGGAGACGCTCGCGAAAATGGTTTCCGATCGACATTTTGGCGTCGGAAGCGACGGTCTCGTGCTCATTTGTCCCTCGGAAGTCGCCGACGCTCAGATGAGAATGTTCAACAGCGACGGATCCGAAAGCGAAATGTGCGGCAACGCGATTCGGTGCGTTGCCAAATACGTCGCCGATCGCAACGTTTCTCGACCGACTCAGTTGAAAATTATGACCGGCGCCGGCTTGAAAACGCTCGCCTGCGAATATCAAGACGACGTCGTCTCGCGCGTCCGCGTCGATATGGGCGCCCCGATTCTGAATCCGGAACTTGTCCCGACGACCCTGCGAACCCCCGGCGCCAACTCGGACGCTCCCGCCTCCGAGATCCCCGTCGCCACTCTCGGGCTGGACTTTGCGCCTGAACTTGGCGCCGGTTCCGAACTTTGGGCGGACTTTATGAAGGCGCCCTTGACGTGCGTCTCGATGGGGAATCCGCATTGCGTGATCTTTGTCGATAAGATTTGCGACGAACTCGTTCTCGGATGCGGTCCGAAGATTGAGCGCTCCTTGGAAAATTTCCCGCGCAAAACCAACGTTCAATTTGTCGAGGTCGTTTCCCCGACCGAGGTGAAAATGCGCGTCTGGGAACGCGGGGCAGGCGAGACGCTCGCGTGCGGAACCGGCGCGTGCGCCGTCGGCGTCGCGTGCGCCTTGACCGGTCGCGCCGAGCGCAAGGTCAAAGTTCGACTCCTCGGCGGTGATCTGGAAATCGAATGGAACGCCGAAAAGAACACGGTCTATATGACCGGACCGACAACGGAAACCTTTTCCGGAACGCTTACGAAGGAATTCTTTAATCAGGCGATTTATAGTCGGCGCGAATTGTAGCTTCACGCCGCGATTTCGATTGGTTCGTCGGGTATATTCGGCGGCGTCGTTCCCCATGTGAGCGACGCCGTTATTTCTTTTTATTTTACTAGGTCGCGTTGGGGAAAATCAACTTTTGAAGGAAAAAAATCGCGTTTAGGGCAAAAGCCAATTCCAAAAGTTGAGTTTTGCGCTACAATACGCGATGGCAACTTAGACGCTAGTCGCGTGTCGCCGCTTGACAAGCGCTCGCTTAGGCGAGATCAAGTCGGCGCCGACTGCGAATTCATTGTATAATACTTATATACAGCATTTGAGGTTCCTTTATGGCACGTTTTTCTTCGAAGTCGCGCGGGTTCACCCTCGTTGAACTTCTTGTTGTCATCGCGATCATCGGCATCCTGATCGGACTTCTTCTTCCCGCAGTTCAAGCGGCGCGCGAAGCGGCTCGTCGTATGCAATGCACGAACAACATGAAGCAGTTCGGGCTTGCGATCCACAACCACCACGACGCGAACAACTACCTTCCTTCCCAAGGCGCGTGGGGTTCCGGCGTCAAGACCGAGCGTTTTGGCGTTCACTACCAACTTCTTCCCTATATCGAACAGACCGCGTTAAAGCAAGCGATCGACGGCACCGCCGGCGTAACGGCGCCGTGGAAACCGTCCGCGCAAGGCGACGATCCGACGTCCTGGTCGATTCGTACGACCAAAGTCGACGCGTTCCTCTGCCCGTCGGATCCACAAGCCGGCGCGCTCGTTAAACTCGGCGGCGGACACAACCACGACGGTCGTCCAACGAACGTCGTTTACTCGATGGCGGACTGCATCGCTCGTCTCGACAACACGAACAACAGCCCCTATATGATCGAAGGCGACGGCAACGGCGGAACAAGACGCGTTGCGAACACGAAGAACACGGATCGCAATGGCGACTGCACGCATCGTTCTCTCTTCTTCTTCTACGACAGAAAGAACCTTTCCTTCGCGATCGACGGCACGAGCAACACGGTTCTCTGCTCCGAGGCTGTTTCCGGCGAATGGACGAATGAAAAAATTCGCGGCGCCGTCGTTTATTACAACGGTTTCGACGCCGGCGCATGGGTCTCCAAGCCGAGCCTCTGCATGAACCAAAGAAGCACGACGGATCCCAACGGCTATAAAAGCGCGACCGTACCGCACCCGCGATGCGGCAACTGGCTTGACCGCCTCCCGATCTTGACCGGTTTCTCGACGATTATGCCCCCGAACTCCCCCTCGTGCTCCAAGTACAACCAAGAGCAAGGTCAGGTCGAAATTCTTACGGCGACAAGCTATCACAGCGGCGGCGTCAACGTCGGTATGCTCGACGGTTCCGTGCGCTTTATTTCCGATACGATCGACACAAACGGCTTGGCGGATATCAAGACCGGTAAGAACCTTACCGGTAAGAGCCCGCTTGGCGTCTGGGGCGCCTTGGGCACTCCGAACGGCGGCGAGACCGTCTCTCTTTAACGTGTGATTTAAGAGCGACTCTCATGAACTGCCGGTTCGATAGACGAGTCGCTCGAACGTTTGAATTAAAACGCGGTG
>ONGM01000010.1 GCA_900317365.1 uncultured Planctomycetota bacterium | reverse complement strand
GATCCAATAATTAGAAGGTTCTCAAGATGGAAAAGAATCGTTTTGCTCAACTCATCGCCCGGATTTCGTCGCGTAAATCATCCGCCGTTCCAAGGGGAACGCCCCGAAGTTCGCTTTTGCGGCTCGAAGCGTTAGAAACGCGCGAGTTGCTCGACGCCGCCCCGATCGCGCAGTCCTTCTCACCGGAAATCGCGGCGGAAATTCAACCGCTCGTTGACGCCCCTACCCCGATTAACCTCGAAAGCGCGACGAATTGGATCGTAACGACGGCAAACGACGTGAACAATTCCAACGACGGAGTCCTTTCTCTCCGCGAAGCGATCGCCAGCGCCAACAGCGGCGACACGATTACGTTCGACTCGTCGCTCGATAATAAAACGATCACGCTCTCCGGAACCGAGCTTTCGATCAGGAAATCCCTTACGATCGACGCGTCGAATCTCGATTCCTTGACGCTTGACGGCGGCGGTAAATCGCGAGTCCTCTCTATTACTGGCGGCATTTCGACAATAGACGTCAATCTCATCGGTCTCTCCATTCAAAACGGAAAAGCGGCAGACGAAACATACGGCGGCGGTATTTCGATAACCAAAGCTAACGTATCGCTGACCGCCAGCTCCGTGTCAAACTGCATTACTTATGGTTCAGGCGGGAGCGGAATATATTGTGACTCGGGTTCGTTAACAGTCGATAGATGCACAATTTCGGATAATGTCGCCAAAAGTCTAACCGTCATAGACGAATGGTATGACGAAGAAAACGACGAATGGTTCCAAGAAGAGTACTGGCTCGGCTCCCTTGGAGGGGGAATTCTTTCGTACGCTCCGCTTGTTGTTACAGATTCCCGGATCGTCTCAAACGAAGCGTGCATGGGCGAGGTAGAAGGGTGCGGTGTAGGCGGGGGAATTTATTGCGCGTCAACCGCCGTCTTTACCAATTGCGAAATCAAATCAAATTTATCAGACGAAGTTGGGGCCGGCGTTTACGCCGTTAACGGCGCAACATTTACCAATTGCACTATTACAGGCAATACGACTTTCTACGAATACGCGATCGTTAGCGAAAAGGGGGATCTTGTTGTAATGAATTCTCTTATCTGCGAGAATTCGGAAGGAGGAATATATTACTATTCTGGAACCGCTACGATAACAAATAGCGCGTTTTATTCGAACTCATCAATGGATCTTGATTTTTACAAATCGAACGCGCTCTCGATTTATAATTCTATAATCGCGCTTAACAAGAACGACAGCCTCTATGATTGTAATCTTACCCAAAACGTAACGATAGCCAACACGCTCTCTGCGGTCAAACTCGCCGGGACGTCGAATATCGCTTACAACTCGAGTAAACCGCTCTTTCAAAACGCGTCGGGGGGCGATTTCACACTAGCGCAGAATTCGCAAGCGGTCGATAAGGGAAACAATTCCTATATTTCAGTAAGCGCCGACCTCGCCGGAAACGCGCGTATTCGAAACGATATCGTCGATCTGGGTCCGTATGAACTTCAACAAGGAACGTGTTCGGAACTCACACAACTTGCGACGCCGACGATCGTCTCGACCGACGCGACGAGCGACTCCATAACGCTATCGTGGACTCCGATCGAACACGCCGCGCAATATCTCTTGAAGTACAAGAAAGGAACGGAAACGGAATTCACCTCCGTCACAGTCCCGTCTAACGTTTCAAGTTACGCGCTTGAAGGTCTTAACGCCGAAACAACGTACAAACTGCAAGTCCAAGCGCTCGGCGACGGAGTCGCGTACTCCGATTCCGCAGAAAGCGCGGTCATAACCGCAACAACGGACGGCGCTCCTTCGCTCGTGGTTACGACAAACGCGGACGTCGTCAATCCCAACGACGGAGTTCTTTCCTTACGCGAAGCAATCGCAGCGGCGCAGGACGGGGACACGATTACCTTCGATTCCTCCATGAATTATAAGATCGTCGAACTTGACGGATCCGAACTCTCGATAACGAAGTCGCTTACGATCGACGCTTCGAATCTCGTACTCATAACGATTAGCGGTCGCGATAAATCGCGCGTTTTTAATATTGACGGCGGCTCGACGACGATCGACGTGAAACTTGTCGATCTCAGAATTGTTGGCGGAGTCGCCGAAAAAGCAGCCAACGGGGGCGGACTCTACATTGCGAATTCGAACGTTACGTTGGAACGTTGCGTCGTCGAATTTAACGAGACGACCGGCG
Source organism: uncultured Planctomycetota bacterium (assembly GCA_900317365.1). Lineage (GTDB taxonomy): Bacteria > Planctomycetota > Planctomycetia > Pirellulales > Thermoguttaceae > RUG369. The sequence goes on along the minus strand of ONGM01000010.1, from coordinate 2,460 downwards.
GATGCGGCGCGGGAATATACTGCGCTTCCGGTTCGCTCACGACTGACTCTTGCACGATCAAAGACAACTACGCTTGGTCATATTACGAAGAGTACTACGACGAAGAGACTGAGGAGTACTGGGAAGACGAAATCTGCGGACAAGGCGGTGGGGTCTATACCAATGCGCCGTTCTACGCAACGGACACTTCGTTCAAATCGAACCTCGTCGAAGGCTACGACGCAGGGGGCGGTCTATACCACAACGACAAAGCAGTTTTGATCGGTTGTTCCTTTATTTCCAACGAGACGTACGACGATTATGGATGCGGTATATATTCTGATCGCGGCGGCGACTTGCAAGTTTATGGAAGTGTGTTCTACGATAATCACTACTATTATGACTCCTCAGCAACAATTTGCAATAGCATTTACGTTGAATCAGGCGCGACAGCGCGCATAGAACACGTTACCGATTTGGACGGAATAACAAACGAAGGTTCGTTAAAGATCGTTCGTTCGATCATCGTAAGCGTCGACAACTATATGATATATGAAGAAGTCGATTCGCTTATCGGCGTGAACCCCGGATTCGTTACGCCGCTGATCTGGAACGGCGATGAACTTGAAGATTGCGCAAACATTGATCTTCACGTTCGCGCAGATTCTCCTTACGCGTCGGAGTTTCAAGGCGGTCAATATGTCGGCGTGTTTTCGACGCTCGGCGCCGGTACGACCGTCGACTATTCGATCGTAACAACGTCGGACGACGTCGTGAGCGCAACGGACGGTCTTGTTTCGTTGCGAGAAGCGCTCGCGTATGCGCCGTCAACAGAGACGATCACCTTCTCTAACGACGTTTCCAACGACGTCCTCTTGGAGAAAAGCTTGAAAATCTGGGCAAAATCGTCAATCAATGGGGGCGGTCGAGTTACTTTAACTCACTCCGGAACGAAAAAAGATCGATTGATTGTCGTGGGTCGTCGTATTGAAACAAATCTTAGCAATCTCTCTTTAACCGGCGGGGAACCGATGTATCGATACGATGACGGTGGCGCTATATTGAACACCGGATCGTTGTCGATAGAAAACGCGCTCTTCTATAATAATAAAGGGTACTTCGGCGGAGCGATCCGTAGTCACAACGGCGATTTGTCGCTCCAAAATGCGCGCTTCTATAATAATAATGCGGACTACGGCGGAGCGATCTATAGTTACAATGGCGATTTGTCGCTCCAAAACGTTGTGGCGCGCAACAACACTGCTAATTACGGCGGCGCAATTAATATATCATCTTGTCGCGCGACGATCATAAACTGCGAAATTACCGGCAATATAGCAACGAATACCGGCGGTGGAATCCGCGTCGGCTACTCCAGCGTAACCGATATATACAATAGCGTAATAGCCTCGAATCAGAATGAGGGACTCAACGTTTACGGAGTGTATGCAGGAACCGTCAGCCTTTATAATTCAATCGTCGTAAACAACGAAGGAAACGATATTGCAAAGAGCGCCGGAAAGATCAACGGATACCACACGCTCTCGAGTTATACGGACTGGACGGAAAGCGCAAACACGTACGTCTACGACGAGACGCTCCCGCTCTTTACCGACGCGACAAACGGCGACTACACCCTCGCGAACGGCTCCCAAGCGCTCAACAAAGGAAACAATACCTGGGCGACAACGGAAACGGACCTCGCCGGGAACCCGCGCGTCTCGCAAGAGATCGTCGATCTCGGTCCCTACGAAGCGCAAGGCGTTGGGCAACTTCCGACGCCTACCCTCTCGACAACCGTCGAAGGAACCTCGATCGTCGTCTCCTGGAACGCCGAACCGAACGCGACTAAGTACTACTTAAAGTACAAAAACGCGAACGACTCCGATTTCACCACCGTTACCTTCGCAAAGAGCGTGTCGAGCTATATCCTCGCCAACCTAACCCCCGGCGCGACGTATATGTTCAAACTCCAGGCGGTCGGCGACAAAGTCAATTACCTCAACTCCGAGTACTCCGCTCTCGTCTCCGCTACAGTCGAAGGCGCGACGCAACTTCCGACCCCGACCCTCTCGACGACCGTCGAAGGAACCTCGATCGTCGTCTCCTGGAATCCCGAGCCGAACGCGACTAAGTACTACTTAAAGTACAAAAACGCGAACGACTCCGCTTTCACCACCGTTACCGTCGCAAAGAGCGCGTCGAACTATACCCTCGCCAACCTAACCCCCGGCGCAACGTATCAGTTCAAACTTCAGGCGGTCGGCGACAAAGTCAATTACCTCAACTCCGAATACTCCGCTCTCGTTTCCGCAACAGCCGAAGGCGCGACGCAACTTCCGACGCCTACCCTCTCGACAACCGTCGAAGGAACCTCGATCGTCGTCTCCTGGAACACCGAACCGAACGCGACTAAGTACTACTTAAAGTACAAAAACGCGAACGACTCCGCTTTCACCACCGTTACCGTCGCAAAGAGCG
>ONGM01000065.1 GCA_900317365.1 uncultured Planctomycetota bacterium | reverse complement strand
CTTCAGGTTCCGTTTGCTCGTTGGAAATATCGTTGGAAGTATCGACGTCGGTTTCGTCGTTTGCGTCTTCGGATTCGACTTGCGCGGACGCAACGTCTGTTTCCGGAACGACTTCGATTGGATTCTCGTCCGCGCCGTCGTCGTTTGGATTTTCCTTAATCGAGTTTTCTGGCTCGATTGTCTCGGGACTCGCCTCCGGCGCCGACGCTTCGGCGGGCGTAACGGCGTTTCCGGGGAAGAAAGGCGCGTTTCCGACAAATCCATAGGTTACGCGCGGCTCCGGTTCTCGGGGCGCCTCGCCTTCGTCCGCAACGTTCTCTTCCGTCGTCTCGACCGCTTCGTCCGTCTCGACCGCAGCGTCCTCGCCTTCGGCGTCGTCGACGGGCGCGACCTCGTCGTCTAGCGTCTCGTCAATTTCCTCTTCGGTCGTCTCTTCGTCCTCGATTTCTTTGACGTCCTCGGGGAGGTCTTCGGCTTCTTCGACGGGTTCCGCCTCGTCGTCTAGCGTCTCGTCAATTTCTTCCTCGGGCGTCTCTTCTTCCTCGATTTCTTCGACTTCCTCGGGGAGTTCTTCCGCTTCGTCGACGGGTTCCGCCTCGACGTCTAGCGTCTCGTCAAATTCCTCTTCGGTCGCCTCTTCTTCCTCGATTTCTTCGACTTCCTCGGGGAGTTCTTCCGGTTCGTCGACGGGGATCGCCTCGTCGTCTAGCGTCTCGACAAATTCCTCTTCTGGCGCCTCTTCATCCTCGATTTCTTCGACTTCCTCGGGGAGTTCTTCCGCTTCGTCGACGGGTTCCGACTCGTCGTCTGGCGTCTCGTCAATTTCTTCCTCGGTCGCCTCTTCTTCCTCGATTTCTTCGACTTCGGCTTCGTCGCCGGGTTTCGTCTCGTCGTATTCTTCTTCGACAGCCTCGTCTTCCTCCGCTTCGGGGGCGTCGACGGGTTCTGCCTCGACGGGGGCGTATTCTTCTTTTGACGCCTCTTCCTCCGCCGCCTCGGGAATCGCGGATTCTTCGAGGTCGTCGACGACTTCTTCGACGGGTTCCGCCTCGACGTCTATCGTCTCGACAATTTCCTCTTCGACCGCCTTTTCATCCTCGATTTCTTCGACTTCTTCGGGGACGACGTCGTCTTCGACGGGTTCCGCCTCGACGTCTAGCGTCTCGTCAATTTCCTCTTCGGACGCCTCTTTATTCTCGATTTCTTCGACTTCTTCGGGGAGGTCTTCGGCTTCTTCGACGGGTTCCGCCTCGTCGTATTCTTCTTCGACAGCCTCGTCTTCCTCCGCTTCGGGGACGTCGACGAGTTCCGGCTCGACGGGGGCGTATTCTTCTTCTGACGCCTCTTCCTCCACCGCTTCGGGAATCTCGGATTCTTCGAGGTTGTCGACGACTTCTTCGACGGGTTCTGTATCGACGTTTAGCGTCTCGTCGTATTCCTCTTTGTCCTCAATTCCTTCGACTTCTTCGGGGACGTCGTCTTCTTCGGCGTCGTCGACGACGTCGTCGTCTAACGTTTCTTCGTATTCCTCTTCTAAAGCCTCTTCGTCCTCGATTTCTCCGACGTCTTCAGGGAGGTCGTTTTCGTCGTCAGCGAGCGCCGCCTCGACGTATTCGTATTCCTCTTCGGCCGCCTCAGCCTCGCCTGCCTCGGGGGCTTCGGGTTCTTCGGGGAGGGGGACGGGTTCCGGCTCGACGGGGGCGTGTTCTTCTTCGCCTGCCTCAGCCTCGCCTGCCTCAGCTTCGCCTGCCTCCGCCTCGGCCGTAGACGCCGCGTATTGTTGAGCCTCGCCGCTAGGGGGGGCGACGGGGCGCCACGCTTCGTCGGCGAAGAGAAGGAGCTTGGCGTCGTCGATCGCGGCGTCGAATTTGACGTTGCTGAGTAGGCTTTCGTCGCGGAGCACAAAGGCGATTAAGGCGTCTTCGCTTCGCGTTTGGTCGGCTAGATCGAGGCGGCATGCGTCGATTGCGTCGTTTAGCGATTCGGCGTCCGGATCGGCGCCGCCGAATTGCAACGCGGCGCGCAGCCACGAGAAGTCAAAAATATCGGCGCGAATTCCGTGAACGATTCTTCGCGCGACGCCGGTAACCAGATAGACGTCGAGCGTGATTTGCAACTCGTCGCGTTTGAGCGACTCAATCAATTGGCGAATCGCGTCCGTCGTCCAGTCGGCGCGCGCGCACATGGCGTTCGACGCGTCCAAAATTGCGCAAATGCGCACGAAGCCTTTTGTCATCCGTAAACCTCCGCGCTTTCGACGGTTGTGGTCTTTCTTAGTTCGGTATCTTTTCCCAAATTTTTTCCAGACGAACCGGCGATATTTTTATCGAGGTTCCCAACTTTTGTGCGAAGAGTGAAACGCGATACTCTTCGATCGCCCAACGAAACGTTTCCAGCTCCAGATCGACGACTCCTTCGCGCTCAAAAGCCTCCGCCTTTTGTCGGTACCGATTCCAGTAGGCTTCTAGTTCGGCGACGAATTGGGCGTCCGACCGCGCGCCGCCGTTGAGCCATTTTTCGAACCGCATCGGAATCGCTTTGAAATAACGCGGGAACTCCATGAGCCAGCGCGTCGGGGTCGTGAGCATGAAGTTAGGAGCTAAAATGCGTTGGATTTGTCTTTCGGCGTCTTTTGCGACTTCGGCGGTCGGGCCCTTGCGTCGCTGTTCGATCGCCAAGGTCGCCTCGTGATACGCGGAGAGAAATCGATCGATCCAGACCGTCGCGTCTTGCGCGGCGACGCCGAATTTTCGCGTGGCGTTCATAGCGATCGCGCGATACTCCGCCTCCTTCGTCGGGGCGGTCGTTACGTCGATTCCCAGCGCGAGCGCCGCGACGAGATCGCAAATCGCCGATTCAAGATCGAACCCTTTAATCGATCGAGCAAAGACTCCGAGTCGGTCGTATCCCGGCGTCCAGCGCGCGATATTGCGCATGTCGCGCGCGTTCTCCATTTGAAAGAGCCTGCGCACGCCTAACTCGTGGAATCGCAACGCCTTGTCCTGCGTGTCGAATAGCCGCAAGGAAAGGGTCGACGTCGGTTGCGTCTTTGCGGAATCGAGAGTTCTAGGGTCGCATAGCGCAGGGTAAGCGGCGGCCGTAATCGCGCCGCGTCGTATCGAGACCGATTTTGGCAAGTCGCCGAAATCCCAGGACTTTAGCCCGTCGCGCGTCCACTTTTCGTCGGAAACCGTTTCCAACGATAAGTTTAATTTGACTCCTAGCGATTTGCGCAACTCGTCCGCGTCGCGTCCTTGCGCGACAAATTCCCCGACGTCGTCGACGACCTTCACGTTGAATTTCAATTCCGTCGGGACGCGGTCATAGTCGAAATCGTCTTTCGTCACGCCGCGTTGCGCGATCTTGCCAACCTCGCGCGCCAATTGGTCTTCGAGCGACCCGACGCCGTAATTGAGCTTGGCGGCGAGACATCGCGCCGTCTCTTGAATCGGAAAGAGTTCGCGCCGAATCTCTTTCGGAAGCGATTTTAAGAGCGCGACGATCTTCTGTTCGACGAGTCCTGGTACGAGCCATCCTAGTCTTCGCGAATCGAGTTGTCGCAGCGCTTCGAGCGGCGCGACGATCGTGGCGCCGTCGTCTTCCCCTCCGGGATTGAACTTGTATTCGATCGGTAAAGCGGACTCGCCGTCGAGTTCGAGCGCGTCGGGAAAGGCTTCGACGGCGTCTTCGTCGATATCTTCGACGCGGCAGAAGTCGGCGAGCGACGCGAAGAGCGCGGTTTTCTCCGCCGAAGTCGCGCGTTTCAGCCACGTCTTTAACGTAACGGCGTCGTAAACGTCCTTCGGTATTCTCGCGTCGTAGAATTCATAGACGGCGTCTAACGATTTGACGAGTTCGTAGTTGCGCAACTTGTCGCGCATTTTCTTCGCGTCTTCTTCCACTTTTCCGTTGTGCGTAAAGAAAGGCGCGTTCGAGTCGAATTCTCGCGCGACGAGCGCTTCGTAAATAAAGATCGATCGAGCGCGCTCCGGGTCGATCGGGCCGTAGTTGATTCGTCGTTTCGGCGTGATCGTGAGTCCGTATAGCGACGTGCGTTCGTACGCGTGAACGTATCCGGTTTCGCGATTCCAGAAGGGATCGGCGCACGTTCGCTTGATTAAGCTCGCGCCAATTTCTTCGATCCAGTCGGGATTGATTTTTGCGACCGTTCGCAAGTACTGGCGCTCCGTCGCAATGCGTTCCGACGCGACGATCCATAGCGGTTTCTTCTTTAAGCCCGATCCAGGCCATAAGACGAATTTTCCGGCGGTCGTCGTCGCATATTCGACGCCGACGTCCGATTTTCTCGCGATACCGTAGAGAAGCCCAGTGAGCAACGAGCGGTGAATCGAGTCGTAATCGTTGCGCCGCTCGCCGATTTGAAGTTTCAGATCGCGCGCTATTTGAACGAGTTGAAGGTAGACGTCGGACCATTCGCGCATTCGATTGTACGAGAGGAAATTCTCGCGGCACGCTTTACGCAACTGATTTTTCGTCGTTTTCTCTTTGAGATTTTGCCAAAAGTCCCAAAGTTTTAGGAAGGAGAGAAAGTCGGAATCGGGATCGAGGAACGGGGCGTGTTTTTCGTCGGCGGCGGCGGCTTTTTCCCTCGGTCGCTCGCGCGGATCCTGAATTTCGAGCGCGGCGGCGATCGGGAGCACGTCGCGGAGCGCGTTCTCTTGCGCGGCGGCGAGAACGATTCGTCCGATACGCGGGTCGAGGGGCAGACGACTGAGGGTCTTACCGAGCTCGGTGAGTTCGCGCGTTTCCGTCGTGGCGCCGATTTCGTAGAGCGTGCGGTACCCGTCTTCGATCGAGGAGCGGGCCGGCGGGTCGATAAAGGGGAATTTCTCGACTTCTCCGAGTCGCAACGCTTTCGTTTGCAGAATGACGGACGCGAGGTTGGAGCGTCGAATTTCAGGGGTCGGATACTCGTCGCGGCCGTTGAAGTCGTTTTCGCTGTAGAGTCGAATACAGACGCCGGGACCGACGCGCCCGCATCGTCCGGCGCGCTGATTCGCGGACGCTTGCGAGATCGGTTCGATCGGCAAACGTTGCGTCATAGCGCGCGGGGAATAGCGACTGACGCGCGCCGTTCCGACGTCGATCACGTATCGAATTCCCGGCACGGTGAGGGATGATTCCGCGACGTTCGTTGCGACGACGATTTTGCGGAACCCGACTTTTCCGAAGATTTTCTGCTGTTCTTCCGCCGGGAGTCGCGCGTAGAGGGGTAGAATCGTCGTTTTTCGCGCGGCGTCGTCGCCGGGAATCGTGTGATTTTTCAGTAGTTTCGCGGTTTCGGCAATATCGCGTTCCGTGGGCATAAAGACGAGCATATCGCCGGGACCGCGTCGCGCGAGTTCGTCGATCGCGTCGAGCAGCGCGCCTTCGAAGGCGTCGTCGTCTTCCGGGTCGCGGGATCGCGAGGACGGTTTCCGAGTCGCGTCTTCTTCGCCGTTCGACTCTTCGCGCCGTCGTTTCCATTCGTCGACGGGACGGTATAGGATCTCGATCGGGTATGTTCTTCCGGCGATTTCGACGATCGGGGCGGGGCCTTTGGCGGAGTAGAAATGTTCCGCGAAACGTTGCGCGTCGATCGTCGCCGACGTGATAATGAGCTTAAGATCGCGCCGCACGCGCAGCACGCGTTTGAGCATTCCGAGTAGGAAATCGACGTTGAGAGAGCGTTCGTGCGCTTCGTCGACGATAATCGCCTCGTATCGATTAAAGAACCGATCCGTTTGCGATTCCGCGAGCAAGATACCGTCCGTCATGAGCTTAACGATCGAGCTTTCGGACGTTTGATCGGTGAATCTGATTTTGTATCCGACTTTTTCACCGAGGGGCGTTTTCAGTTCGTCGGCGACGCGTTGCGCGATCGACCGTGCGGCGATACGCCTCGGCTGGGTGCATCCGACGAGTCCGCGGGCGCCGATACCCAACTCCATTAAGAGTTTCGGCAGTTGCGTCGATTTTCCGCTTCCCGTCTCGCCGCAAACGATCACGACCTGATTTTCAGAAATGAGTTTTTTGATCTCTTCGCGTCTCTCGACGATCGGTAGGGAATCGTCGTACGTAATTTTCGGAAAGCTTTTTAACCGCGCTTGCGCCTTCTCGCTCGAGGCGTCGCAATCTTTAGCAAGCGCGTCGAGTCGGCGTTCCCACTCGGCGAACCTCGGGTCGAGGGCGAGTACGACGGGATCGCCCTTCGCATGACCGTCGGGTCGGGACTTTTCGCCTTTCGCGTCGTTCTGTTTCGAGTCGAGGGACGCGGCGCTCGCGGTCGCGAGTTCGTGAAATTCGCGTTCGAGCTTTTCGAGTCGTCGACGCAACGGTTCGCGATCGTAAGTGAGAACGCTATTGAGTTTGCGACGCAGAGCGCGCGTGGAGTCGTTTGATTCGGTATGCGAAAATCCGCGCCGTCGGCGCGCGTTCTTTGCGGTCATATGAGTTCCGTATGAAAAGAGCGGTCGACGCGTTGACGCGTCGACCGAGAATAGCGCGAATAGCGCGATTGACGCGTCAAGGAGTAGCGATTATTCGCGAACGGCGCCGTCGCCGTAGACGACGTACTTGTAGCTCGTAAGTTCGTTGACGCCGCACGGTCCGCGCGCGTGGAATTTGTCCGTGCTGATGCCGATTTCGGCGCCGAGTCCGAATTGTCCGCCGTCGTGCAAGCGCGTGCTCGAATTGACCATGACGGCGGCGGAGTCGATCGCGCGCGTGAAACGGTTGATCGCGTCGACGTCTTGCGCAACGATCGCTTCGGTGTGTCCGGAGCTGTGTTCGTTAATGAAGTCGATCGCCTCGTCGATCGAGTCGACGATTTTGATCGAGATAATTGCGGCGAGGTATTCCGTGTCGAAATCTTCGTCGGTCGCGGCGAGCACGTTCAAGTTTTCCCCGGCGAGCGCGCGCGTCTTGGCGTCGCCGCGGAGTTCGCACCCGGCGTTTGCGAGCGCTTTCAGGAGTTTCGGAACGGCGGTTTTTGCGGCGCCGGCGTGAATGAGCAGCGATTCCGCCGTATTGCATGTTCCGAGACGTTGCATTTTCGAATTGAGCAGGATCTTTTCCGCCGTATCGAGATTCGCGCTTTTATCGACGTAAACGAAGCAGTTTCCGGCGAAATGCTTAATGACGTGCATTTTCGCTTCCGTCGCGACGCGCCGCACGAGTCCGGCGCCGCCGCGCGGAATCGCGACGTCGACGTATTCGGGCATATGCAGAAACTCGTCGATCGCGTCCCGATCGGTCGTATTGAGGATTTGCACGGCGTCGCGGGGCATGCCGACTTCCGCTGAGGCGTCCGCCAGAATCGTCGCGAGCGCGAGGTTCGAATGGAGCGCCTCTTTTCCGCCGCGGAGGATCACGGCGTTGCCGCTTTTAACGCAAATCGCGGCGGCGTCGGTCGTTACGTTCGGCCGGGATTCGTAGACGAAGAAGACGACGCCGAGCGGCGAGCGGACTTTGCGGACTTCAAATCCGTTCGGTCGCATTGAGGATCCGATCGTTTCGCCGATCGGATCGGGGAACGCGGCGATTTCGCGCAGGGCCTGCGCCATTCCGGCGAGGGTTTTGGCGGAGAGCGTGAGACGATCGATCATCGCGGGAGAGAGTCCCGCTTCGCGCGCGGCGGCGAGATCGAGCGCGTTGGCGTCGAGAAGTTGCGTTTCGGATTCGACGAGTTTTCGCGCGACGAGATCGAGCCATGCGTTCTTGACGCTTCCGGGTACGGACGCGAGCGCTCGCGAGGCCGCTTTGGCGCGCCGCGCGACGTCGAGACAATATTGACTTAAATTATTTTCGGACATGTGATTAGTCGCAAATAAAAAGGCATCGCCGCGCGAGGCTTATTCTTCGCGCAGAACGGGTAGTTTGTTTTCAGCGAGGAGCTTATGGAGCGCGTATGCGAGTCGCCGAGTCGCGCGCGCGCGGTGGCTGATCGCGCGTTTAATTTCCGGGGCGAGTTCTCCGAAGGAGCGATGGAATTCGACGACTTCAAAGAGCGGATCGTATCCGAAGCCGTTGACGCCGCGCTGTTCCGTGAGAATGCGACCGCGGCAGTATTCTTCCGTTTCGAAGACGACGTTTCCGTCGGGATCGGAAAGGACCATGTGGCAGACGTACTGCGCGCCGCGCTTTTCGGTCGGAACGCCTTGCAATTTTTCGAGTAGGAGCTCGTTGTTTCTGACGTCGCTTCGATTTTCGGCGCCGGCGAATCGCGCGGAATAGACGCCGGGAGCGCCGTCGAGATAATCGACGCACAGACCGGAGTCTTCCGCGAGAACCCATTCTTTGAGGTGAAGCGCTTGGCAGATCGCCTTTTTCCGGGCGTTTTCCGCGAAGGTCGTTCCGTCTTCTTCGACGTCGATCGCGTTCGGCACGTCTGCGAGCGCGCGCAGAAGGACGCCGGTCGAAGAGACGATTTCCGTCGCTTCGATCGCCTTATTGCGATTGCCGGTGCCGAAGATTAAATAATGTCGTTCCATTTTGAATCGATGAAAAGTTTGCGGCGCGACGTCGGGTTAGCGCGCGACGTCGCGCCGTTTGTGAGACCGGATTAACGTCCGAGTTCGTCGGCGAGTTCGGGCGCGTTGTAGATCGAACGGAGCGCTTCGCGAATACCGACCGAGTGAACGAGCACGGCGCGCGCTTGGACGTCTTCGTAGATGAAGTTGAGGACGAGCGAGTGAATATTGCCGTCGAAGATGAGTCCGACGACTTCGCCGTTCGCGTTGACGCAGGGACTGCCGGAGTTTCCGCCGATGATGTCGTGGTTCGTAACGAAATTGAGCGGCGCGTCGAGGGGAGCGCGACCGTCTTTTTCGGCGTCGAACCAGGATTGCGCGAGGTCGTAAGGATCGACGCAATTGTGTTCGCGCGCGTGATCGAGCGCGCCTTTAACGGTCGTTTGGAAGGGGACTTCGTTGCCGTTGTCGTCGACGTAACCTTCCACGATACCGTAAGTTAATCTGAGTGTGAAGGTGGCGTCCGGATAGACCTTGTCGCCGTAGACTGCGAATCGCGCTTTAGCGATTTTAGCGTATTCTTGTCGCGACTTTTCAACGACTTTCGTTGCGTAGAAGTCGCGGAGATCGGCGGCGAGCGGTTCGACGGCGACGGCGATTTGGATCGCGGGGTCGTCGCAGGCTTTGAGGGCGTCGAGTCCTCCGTCGAGCAATGACTTGCAGAATTCGGAGTCGGCGACTTTCGACTGATTGACGACGTTAGCGGCGCGCGCGACAGGGGAGAGTCCGCCGAAGATCGCGTCGAAGGTCGCTTGTGGAATCGTAACGGCGCCGATTTTACGCCCTTCGTCGCACGGTTTGGAGAGTTCGTAGAGCATAGCGAGCGAGTCGCCGAGTTTGAGGGCTTCGACGTCGGGATCGGCGGCGCCGAGGGGCGAGTCGAACGCTTTTCGGCGATCTTCCAGAGCGTTAGCGCGATACGCGGCGTTGCGTTCGTTTTCCGGCTTCGCGGCTTCGCAGACGTATCGCACGACGGCGCGCGCGCGAGCGATCGTCGCGCAGTAGAAGGCTTCGTTTCCTTCGAGCAGGTCGTAAGCGACGTAATAATCGCCCCATTCTTTCATGATCGCGGCGATATTGTCCCAGGGATCTCCGGCGGAAAGGTCGACGAGATTCTTCTCTTTTGCGGCGGCGCGGAGTTCGTTTTCATCGTCGATTTTGCGTTGCATGAGCGCGGGGGTCATTTGTCCGAGGAGAATGCCGCCGCGATTCTTACGCGAGTTTTGAATCTTGAAGAGGTCGGTGGCGACGCGTCGCGCGTTCTCTTCGTTGAGTGAACCGAAGGTTTGATAAAGGACTTCGCGACGACGATATTTGTTCATCATGTGAGGATAGTAGACGTCGCGTTGGAATTGCAGGTCGGCGACCGTGTTGAAACGATTCGTCCGCGCCGGATGTCCCGAAACGAGAACGAATTCCTTGTCTTGCGCGCCGTTCGCGCTCCATTTCAAATAATGTTCCGGACGATACGGTTTGTCGTTTTCATAGGCGCGGAAGAGGGTAACGTCAAGATTGTATCGGGGATACTCGAAGTTGTCGGGATCGCCGCCGAAGAATCCGACGCTTTCTTCCGGAGTAAAGACGAGTCGAACGTCTTCAAACTCCTTGTAGCAGTAGAGATGATAGAGTCCGCCTTGATACATCGGGACGACGTCGCAACGGAGACCTTTTTCGGCTTTCGCTTCGTCTTGGATTTTTTTGAAGATATCGGCGCGCGCGGCGTCGGCTTCTTCTGTCGTTTTGGCGTTTTTCGTCGCTTCTTCGACTCTTTCCGTTACGTCGACGATCTCTTGAAGCATGACGAGCTTAAGTCCCGGGCACTTGAGTTCTTCGTCAAAAGATTTAGCGTGAAATCCGTTTTGGACGAGGTTGTTCTCTTTTGTGCTCAGACTGGCGACGGTCGAGAGTCCGACGTGGTGATTGGTCAGAATGAGTCCGTCGGCGGAGACGAAGGACGCGCTTCCGGAGTTGGCGAACTTTAGGCTCGATTTTTGGAGATGTTCGAGGAGTTCCGGTTTCAGTTCGACGCCGTATTTCTCTTTGATCTGCTGAATCGGCGGTGCGCTGTAGAGCCACATGCCTTCGTCGGCGGTCGCAACGTTTGCTAAGATCGTAATCGCGGCGATTTGCAGCGCGGCGAGCGCCGCTCGATGAAGCCAGCGTTTCATAAATAAATCCTTTCGTAACGGGCGAAATAATCAATACTGAAGTCTAACGCGATTTTTCGATCGACGTTAGGTTTTTTCCAATAGGTCGGGTTTCTGCGAGAATCGCAGCGTTTCTTCGACGCTCGACGGGTCGACTTTGCGACAGCATGCGACGAGCGCGGCGGCGATCTCGTTGAGTTCGGCGCGCCACGCTCCCGGCTCGATTCCGACCGGTTCGAATTGCAAGAACTCTTCGACGAGAAGGATCAAACGCAACAGGTGTCGGAAGACGACGCCTTCCTGCTTCTGTAAGCTTTTCGACAGAATGTATTTATTGAAGTCGCCTTGATAATCGAAGAGGAGTTCTCCGGCGCACCAGACGGGGGTTACTCTGAGCGCGACGCCGGGGAACTTGTAATCGAAGAGCCGCCGTAGTTTTTCCGCGAATGGAATGACGTAAGTTCTCTCTTCGAGGTAGCCGCCGAAGCGTCGTCGATTTTCCCGCTCTTCAATCTCCTCTTCTTCCGTCGGCGGGACGAGTTCGCGCAGGGTCGCCAAGCCGGACTGGAGGAGTTCCTTATCGAGTTTTTCCGTCGCGAGCTTCCCAGCCGGTAGTTCGTCGGGCTTCGGAACTCTGACGCGTCGCGCGACCGTTTGCGGCATTTCGAGCAGGCTTTCGAACGCCTGGACGCGTTCCGCGCGATCCGCCTCGCCTAAGAGTTCCAAGAGGAAGGAGCCGTAGACCGGATTGACGCCGCGAAGCATGGTGAGGGTCTTGAGCTTTTCTGTCGGGTAAGCGCGCAGCGCGCGGTAGGAACTTGCGAGCATATCGCGCATTTCGTCGGTGAGCGCTTCGAGTTTGCCGTCGTTTTCGCCGCTCTTTTCGACGTTGGCGTCCGGGTCGGACTCCGTCTTGAGTTCGGCGACGTTTTCCGGATTGTCGAGATTGAAGAGGTCGGGACCGTTGAAGAAGTCGAAGGCGTCGTTTTTCTCGCCGTCGACGAGTTTCTTCTGCGTTTCGGCGAAGGTTTGGGGATCGAATTGCGCGGATCCGGCGGGATCGGAGAGTTCGGAGTCGTCGAAGATCCCGGCGCCGAAGGGACGTCGACGTCGTTCCTTTTCTTTGAGATCGCGCCGACGTTCGGCGAGGGCGGCCTGTGCGGCGGCGGTCGCGGGAATACCGTATCGTTCGGGGTTCGGCGCGAGGCGGATAAAGCCGCCGCGCCAGAGAGTGAGCAGCATTTTATCGAGCGAGCGTTGCATGACGTCGAGGCGTTTCGGGGTCATGAGTCGCCGAGCGACGAGGGCGCGAATCGGGCGAACGTCGGAATTGCGCTCGATCATGTGCGCGAGAAGTCGCCACGGAAGGGGACCGCGACTCGAGAGACTGCCGGCGCTCGCCTGATAGAGTCGTTCGAATTGCGCGCGCGTCCAATACTGCTCGTTCGGGTTGCGCGTCGGGAGCTTTTTCTTCGCCTTCTTTTTGGCTTCGCGAATTTTGGGGTCTTTGGAATTTTCGGGAATCTGATCGTACTTCTGCTTGGCGCGGGCGTATTTGACGTCGTCCTCGTGCGCGAGCGCGAAGACGTATCCTTGCGAGTCGTATTGAGGTCGTCCGGCGCGACCGAAGATTTGCTGAGCGGAACTGGCGTCGACGAGCTTTTTGTCTCCGGCGGGACCTTTCATAAGCGAGGGCAGCACGACGGAGCGGGCGGGGAGGTTAATTCCGGCGGCGAGGGTTTCGGTGCAGACGCAGTACGAGAGGAGCTTCTTTTGGAAGAGGTCTTCGACGATGCGACGGTATTTCGGGAGGACGCCTGCGTGGTGCACGCCGATACCGCGTAGAAAGAGTTGGCGTAGTTTTGGTCCGGCGCCTTGGGATAGATCGTAATTTTTCAGTTCTTCGGCGATGATCTTTTGCCGTTCGGAGTCGACGACGTTTTTCCCTTTAATGACGTCGGCGTCGTCCCAGCATTCGTCGCGATTAAATCGGAAGACGAGTGCGGGTACGAGTCTTTCGTCGTCGTTTCCTTTGCACATGTCTTCGAGCAATTCGGGCAAGAGCTTGTCGTCGACCCAATTATAGACGAGCGGGACTTTTCGTTCGTCGGACTGAACGAGTCTTAGGGATCGTCCTGCGGTCGTTCGTAGCCAAGAGACGAACTCGACGGCGTTGCCGACGGTCGCGGAGATGAGCAGAGTGCGAATATGGGCGGGCAGCAGACCGAGCGTAAATTCCCAAACGACGCCGCGTTCGGGGTCGGCGAACTGGTGGAATTCGTCCATAACGACGACGGCGACGTTGTCGAAGGAGAAATGCGCGGTCGCGGGATCGTAGTCGGGATCGTCTTCGAAGTCGCTCTGATCGATGGGAATTTGAGGAATATTGGGAACGATTTTTGAATCTTGGGGTTCGTTTTTGAGTTTTGGATCTTCGAGGGTAACGGCGACGGACCGCTTTTCGTTGAGAGAGGCTGCGGTGATTTTGGTTTCGGCGTTTTCGCGCGGTTGGGGTTGCGAGAGTTTGCGTTCCGCTTCGATGGCGACCGACTCGTTCTGCTTTGCGAACTGATCGAAGACGTTTGACGCGAGGAGTCGGTTAAAGAGGATTTCCGCGACGACGACGAGGACTTTCGCGTCGACGTTTTCGCGTCTGTTGCCGGTAATAAGACCGACGTCGGAGCGATCGAATCCCCAACGTTCGGCGGAGCGTTGGAGTTCGGCGTATTTCTGTTCCGTGAGAGCGATGAGAGGCGTCGTGTAGTAGACGCGTTTGCCGGTTCTCAAGGCTTCGTAGACGCCGGCTTCCGCGACGAGCGTTTTGCCCATGCCGGTCGGGGCGCAGACGAGAACGCCTTGCGACGATTCGAACCATTCTTCGATCGCCTTTTCCTGGAACGGGTAGGGCGTATACGGCAGGGAGTCGAGATAATCGAGGCATAGTTCGTCGCGCGACGGCGTATTGGCGTCGGATTGAGCGTTTAAAGAGTCGTCGCGATCGGTCGACATGGCGTTCCTTTCGTGTGTCGTTGAGTGAATGCGCGGATTCGAGTCGACGCGACGCGCGAGACGTAGGGGCGCGCGGATTCGATAAGAGCGCGGAATAATCATAACTTTGAGAGCAATTCGCGTCAAGAGGTCGGAGCGTCTCCGCGCGCGTTCTTCGGCGTCGCGCGCATATTCGACAAGTTCGACGTCGTCGCTAGGCGTCGTTTTGAAAATAGGCAAAAGACGGAGAGAAAATTGTGTGATTGGCGTCAAATATGCTAAGCGAATTTTTAGCATTGCGCGTCGCGAAGGCGTTTGCGGGACTTCTATCGGAACGCGTTCGCGGTATAATAATCGGCGTTGCAGTCGACTCTCCGTCGCGGCGACGCGGCGCGACGAAACCATGAACGTTATCGTGTGAAACAGAGTAAGGAGAAAGCGTCAAATGGCTATAACGCTGACGAAACGAGCCGCGGAAGAAGTTAAGTCGATTATGAACGCGCAAGCCCTCGATCCGAAGACTTTCGTGCGAACGATTATCGTCGGCGGCGGATGCAGCGGCATGCAGTATTCGCTGGGATTCGACACGGAATATAATCCGTTAATCGACGCGCGGTACGAATCGGACGGAGTCGCGGTCGTCGCGGAAAAGAAATTTGCGCTCTTTCTCGACGGCGCCAAGATTGATTTTCTCGACACGCCGACGGCGAAGGGGTTCTCCATCGAGAATCCGAAATTTCCCGCCGGAGTCGGATGCGCAGGATGCGGTCACTAGCGAGCGTCGCACGTTGTTTCGACGTTCGCGGAAGCGCAAAGTTGTAACGCGGTCGCGTAGAACTGAACTCGACGCGATCGCGGACTTGAAAGGATTGACGTTCGCGTAAGCGAACCGACGGCTAGGCATATGGCTGACGATTTTTATAAGGTTCTGGGCGTTTCCAAAAACGCGTCTCAAGACGAAATTCAAAAGGCTTATCTTAAACAAGCGCGAAAGTACCATCCGGACGTGAACCCCGACAATCCGGAAGAGGCCAAGAAGCGTTTTCAAGAGGTTCAAGAGGCGTTTGAGACTCTTAAGGATCCCGAGAAGCGCAAGATGTACGATCAGTTCGGCGCCGGATACCAGCAGTACGCTGGAGCAGGCGGCGCTTCTGGCGCGGGCTTCGGCGGCTGGAATCCGTTCGGAGGCGCGGGCGCGACCGGCGGCTTCAGCGGCGTGAACCTTGACGACATTCTTCGCGGATTTGCCGGCGGCGGCGGGTCCGGTTTTAGCGGATTCAATTTCAGCGGCGGGTCGCGCGGTCGACGTTCGGCGCCGCGAAAAGGCGCGGACACGACGGCGAACCTGACGATCGATTTCAAGACGTCGATTCTTGGCGGCAAGGTTCCGCTAGTCGCGCGGGATCCTCAGAGCGGGACGTCGACGAATATTGACGTGACGATTCCGCAGGGGATCGAGTCCGGTAAGAAGATTCGCCTTCGCGGTCAAGGCGATCCCGGCGTGAACGGCGGAGCTCGCGGCGATCTTTTGGTAACGATCCACGTGGCGCCGCACGCGTATTATACGCGCGAAGGTCGGGATCTTCGCGCGCGAGTTCCGATCACGTTGCAAGAAGCGGCGTTCGGCGGCAAGGTGGACGTTCCGACGCCGTACGGGGTCGTGTCGCTAACGATACCGGCGGGTTCGACGACGGGTTCGAAGCTTCGCGTCAAGGGGTTCGGAGTTCGCGGGGGCAAAGAGCCGAACGGCGATTTGTACGCGATATGCGAGATTCGTACGCCGAAGAAGTGGAGCGACGACGACCTGAAGTTGCTCAAAAAGTTGAAGACGACGGAGAACGTTCGTGAGGGCTTCGCGTTCTAAAGGGCGACGGTCGATACGGCGTCGACTAGGCGTCGGATCGTCGGGACGCGTTGCGCTCTTTGACAGATGGATTGGTTCTGCCGAATGTTGATCGTTCCTTTTGTTGAAAAAGCGGAAAATTTTTACTTTTTCGTTGACGTCTTGTCGCGCGCGCTTTAAAATTGGTAAGAGTCGAGCAGTGTGGGGAACGCTCCTTGCGCTCGCGCGCGTCGCGGTCGAAACGACCGAACAACCTCGCTGAAGGAGAGATTACTAATGGCGCAAAGTAATGCCGTAACGGCGTCCCTCGTCGTCTTTATGGGATTGTCCGGCGTTCTGGGAACGACGACGTATATCGGCGCGAAAGGCGCGTCCGAAACGCGACAGCAAGTGGAAGCGGTCAAGCAAGAGTCGTCCGATTTGCAGTCGCAACAGTCGAAGGCGTCGAGCGGTTATAAAGCGCTCGCGGAGAAACTTGGATATCCGGATAACGAGGGCGGTTTTGAAAAGCTAGAAGAGCAAATTCAAAGCGATATTAAGGGCGCGCTCGGAACGGTCGATCAGAACACGACGTATCGCGACGCGTTGCTCGCCGTTGGACGCGAATACAAGCATAACCTGGAAGAGTCGCGGAAATACAACGCGTTCAAAGAGAGCGCGGAGGGAATAGCGAGCGCGCACACGGAAATGACGACGACTCAGCAAGAGACGTTTACGCAAGCGCGCGCCGACCAAGACTCCTCATACGCCGCCGCGAAATCGGACTCCGACGATCGGTTGCAAGCTCTTAAAACGGCTTCGCAAGCGCAAACCGACGGCCTGACTAATCTTGAACAAGAAACGAAGAAGGAAATCGCCGCCGAGAATCAGAAGGCGATCGACTTTAAAGAGGCGTCCGATAATCTTCAAGCGATTAACCGCAACCTGAGCGCTCGCGTCGACGAACTTAGCAACGCCGACTACGAACGCGCCGACGGTTCCGTCGTCTATTCCGATCAGGTTCTCAAGGTCGCGCGACTCAATATTGGTTCGAAGGACGGCGTTCGTCCTCTTACGACGTTCAACGTTTTCCCGCCTGACACGATCGAGATGTCGGTCGATAAAGCGAAAGGAAGCGTGCAGGTCGTGCGCACGCTCGGCGATCACCTTTGTGAAGCGAAGATTCTCGAAGACGAGATGTCGGATCCGGTTCTCGCCGGCGACTTGATTTACACTCCGCTTTGGCGTCCGGGCAAGGTCATTCGTTACGCGCTCGATTACGGGCTTGACGTGAATGGGGACGGAATCAGCGATCTCGACGAGGTCATGAATTTGATTCTTTCTTCGGGAGCGGAAGTCGCGGCGTACATCGACGACGACGGCGTTGTGCAAGGCGAGATTACAGGCGACGTTTATAAAATCGTTCGCTCCGACAAGCAGATTACAGACGTTGTCGCGCACGATTCGTCGCGCAACCAAGGGGATCGAGAAAAGCTCATTAAAGTCGACGAGGAATTCCTGAAGACGGCGAAAGATCTTGAAATTCCGGAGATTTACTTGAAGGATTTCCTTGCGTCGGTCGGGTATAAGGAGACGGCGAAGATCACGCGTTATCGTCAGAAGGGCGGAGTCGATCTTCAGGACAACGGCGTTTCGCTTCCGCAAGCGGCGGCGAATCCGGTGGCTCCGATCCATAATAAGAACGCGGACAAAGCGGAAGCGGCGCCGGGAATCGTCGCGCCGCTCTTCCGGTCCGACTCGGAGCCGGCTCCGGTCTCGACCGGTAAGGTCAGCGATTACTACTTCCGCAAACGCGCGACGCGAAGCGAATAGTTGCGCGCGGACGACGGTATGAAGTCAGACGCAATTTGAAACGTCATGAAGAAAGCTCTCGAGCGCGTGTCGTTCGAGAGCTTTCTTATTGTCGCGATTCTCGAATGTGATAGATATGACGGATATGTGAAAGCGTTAATCGTTTGGGCGCGTGATTTTTTCAAAAAAAGCGCGAAAAAGATTGACGCCGAGTTCGAATCCAAATAAAATTGGCGGTATGCGCGAATTGGCGTCGAATAGACGTTGAGGCGTTGCGCGGCGCGTTTCGCGTTTGCGCGCATAGCGCGTTACTCAGTTATTCAAGGAAGCGTTTGAACGCGTATTTTCGATACGGAGCGGCGCGCGTCGTCGAAGGAGATTTTTTAATATGGCAGGCGGACGAACTGGACAAGGCGAACTCGTTACCATGATCGTCTTTATTATTTTGACGATTGTGCTCGGCGCGACGACCTACTTTGGATTTAAAAGTCTCTCGGAACGCAAAGCGGAGCTTCAAACGGCGCAGACCGAGCTTTCGAACGTGAAGTCGGAAACGGAGAAGTCGGTCGCCGATTTTGCACGAATCAAGACGCTCTTGGGCTACGAAGACGGCGACGACGCCTCGAAGATCGTCGATCAAATGGCGCTCGACGTTACGCAGGCGTATGCGACCGAATTTGACGAGACCGTTAAAGAGAAGGTCGCGTCGAAGTACGAAAAAGACGAATCCGCGACGAATCTCGCTGAGAACGTAACTTTCAAAGACGCTCTTGCCGAGCTCAAAAAGAAGAACGTGCAGTTAGCCGCCGAAGTCGCGGATTCCGCGAACGAACGCGATCGGCAAATGCGCGAAGCCGAAGCGCAAGTTGAAAGGTCGGAAGAACAGACCGGCGAATATCAAGCGGCGTCCGATAAAGCGTTGCAAGATAAAACGGCCGAAAACGATAAGTTTATTGACGATTATCAAAAAGAGACGCTTGCGTTCAACGATACGACGCGACAGTTTTATAAGGTTCTGAAAGACGCGCACGCCGGAGTTGCGGAGGCGAAAGGAAAGGCGAAAGAGAATCAGCAGTCCGCCGAAACGTTCGCCGATATTAACCTGGATCTGAGCAAGCGGATCGACGAACTTTCCGAGCCTGATTTCGACACTCCGGACGGACGCGTCGTCTTCGCCGATCAAATCGGTCGCACCGTCAGACTCAATATCGGCAAGCTGGACGGGGTCCGACCTCTGACGAAATTCAACGTCTATCCGTACAATTTCCTTGACTTTGGCGGCGGAACGAGCAAAGGCGTCGTGGAAGTTGAGCGCAATATTGAAGATCACTCTTGCGAAGCGAAGATTGTCTCCGACGACGACACGAACCCGATTCGACCGGGCGATATGATCTACACGTCCCTTTGGAAACCGGGAGAGATTGACGAATACGCGCTCGATTATAATCTCGATATTGACGGGGACGGGGTCAGCGATCTTCAAGAAGTCGTGAATTTGATCGAGGCGAGCGGTTTGAAGATCGCGGCGTACATTGACAATAACGGCGAAGTTCACGGCAAGATCACGCCGCGCGTAACGCGTCTTGTCGTTCCGGACAAATCCTTGACGGAAATTCTTAATGCGGACGACACGCTCGACGCAGAACGGAGAACGCAACTTGAGCAGACGGTCGACGCGTTCCACAAATTGGCGGATTCGAACGGGGTTCGTCAAATGCGACTCGCGGATTTCCTCGTTCGCATCGATTACAAATACACCGACGAGATTTACAATAGCGGCGAGGACGACAATCCCGCAATGAAGTCCGCCGTCGGGTCGGAGCCGACGATTCCGATGATTAAGACGTTCGATAAGCCGGACAAGATCTCGGTCGCGGCACCGGAGAAAGCGCGCGGGTCGAAGTCGACGGAGTCTGCGGAACCCACGTTCCGCCGACGCAATCCGATCTAAGAATCGCGTTGAGAAGTTGAGTAATTGGCGCTCGCGCGACGCGCGTCCTTGACGATTTTGCGCAAAGGTAGATCATTCTGAAAAAGCTCGTTGCACGTCGATTGTAACGAGCTTTTTTGTTCGAGCGACGACGAGATCGGCTCGGAGTCGTAATCGGAGAGAAGAAGGATAGAGGAAAGATGACATTTGATTTAACGACGATTCTCAAAGTCATTGCGATGGCGGTGGTCCAGGGAATAGCGGAATTTTTACCGATTAGTTCTTCCGGGCACTTGCTCGTCATGGGGCGTTTTTTCGAGCTTCCCGAGGTATTCACGCTGTCGATCCTTCTTCATTTTGGCACGTTGCTCTCCGTTCTCGTTTATTTTGCCAAGGATATCGGACACGTTTTGCGCCATAGTCCGCGCACCGTCGGTCTTGTGATCGTCGGAACGATACCGACCGTCATTATTGGATTCGCCATTCTTCATTACGCGAAGTTCCTCGAAGAAAGTCTGTTGGCGACGGGATTCTTCTTTTGGATTACGGCGATCCTATTACTGACGCTCATGAAGCGATACGGTCAGCGAACGGAGCATGAAATCTATTACGAAGAGGTCGCGGCCAATTTAGGGGACGACGATCTCGACATACCGGAGACGAAGACGATGGAGTCGACGACCTTTATGGACGCGATCATCGTCGGGATCTCGCAGGGAATCGCGGCTCTTCCGGGACTTTCTCGTAGCGGCACGACGATTTCCGTGGCGCTTTCGCGTCATTTCAGTCGCGATTGGGCGGCGGAATTTTCCTTCTTTCTTTCGATCCCCGTGATCGCCGGAGGCGCGATTCTCGAGATTATCAAGTTGGTGAAGGAGTCTGAATCCGGATCAGCGCTCGCGGCGTTTACACAAGACCCGTCGATGGCGGTCTATGCGATCGGAGCGATCGTGAGCTTTGTCGTTGGACTTCTTGCGCTTTCTTCACTTATGCGCTTGTTGAAAGCGGGTCGACTTCATTATTTTGCGTACTGGCTTCTTCTGATCGGAACGGCTTGCGTCATATGGACGACGACGGAGCATTGGGATCAGATCGTCGACATATGGAATAATAACGCGACGCTTCGTTCGCTGACGTCCATTTTCAACGCGGGCGGCGCGGAATAGCGAACGTTTGCCGAGCGCTAGACGATTCCGTATTTCTCGGCGCTTCAATTTGCGGCGGTTAAAATTTGCCGCGTATGTTTCCAAAGTTTGAGATAGTCGTTATAATATCGTGGGACGCGCGCGTCGCGTTTTTGTTCGCGACGCGGCGGTTCGATTGTCGTCAGCGCGCGAGCGCGTGAACGGAGTAAAAGAATAGCATGAAAGTCTTGGTTGTCGGTAGCGGCGGACGCGAACACGCGTTGGCTTGGAAAATATCGCAGAGTCCTAAAGTTAGCAAAGTGTACGCGGCGCCCGGCAACGCGGGAACGGCGCTTGAAGCCGGGGTTGAGAACGTATCGATATCCGAGAAGGATTTTTCCGGACTGATTAAGTTTTGCAAAGATCGCGTAGTCGACCTTGTCGTCGTAGGACCGGAAGCGCCGTTGGCGTCGGGACTCGTCGACGCATTGGAAGCGGAAGGTATTCGCGCGTTCGGCCCGAATAAGAAGGCGGCGCAAATCGAAGGGAGCAAGGTTTTCTGTAAAGAGGTCTTGGTTCGCGGCAACGTTCCGACGGCGCGCAGTCGCACGTTCTACAACGCGCAAGAAGCTGCGGAATATCTGAACGCGGTCGACGACGAGCCGTGCGTCGTTAAGGCGGACGGGCTCGCGGCGGGTAAAGGCGTCGTCGTATGCGACAATCGCCAGCAGGCGCTCGAAGCGGTCGATATGATCGCGAATCAGCGCGCGTTCGGGGACGCAGGCGCGAAATTCATCATAGAAGAGCGTCTTATGGGTCAGGAAGCGAGCGTTCTTGCGATCACCGACGGTAAGACGATCA
Source organism: uncultured Planctomycetota bacterium (assembly GCA_900317365.1). GTDB lineage: Bacteria > Planctomycetota > Planctomycetia > Pirellulales > Thermoguttaceae > RUG369. Next base: position 5,646 of record ONGM01000065.1, on the reverse strand, counting down.
TGACGCTCCAACCGGCGCAGGATCACAAGGCGGCTTACGACGGGGACAAAGGGCCGAACACCGGCGGCATGGGCGCGTATTGCCCGGCGTCTCTTGTCGACGACGATAAGTTGCACTGGATTGAAGAGAAGGTTCTGCTTCCGACGGTCGTTACGCTCAATAAGATGGAGACGACGTTCAAAGGGGTTCTTTACGCCGGGCTCATGATGACGTTGTCCGGTCCGCGCGTTCTCGAATACAACGCGCGATTTGGCGATCCGGAATGCCAGCCGCTCCTTTCTCGACTCAAGACGGATCTCGTCGACGTTATGGAAGCGACGATCGATCAGCGTCTCGATCAGCTCGATCCGCTCGAATGGGACGATCGCCCGGCGGTTTGCGTTGTGATCGCGAGCAAAGGCTATCCCGGTTCGTATGAGAAAGGCTTTAAAATTAGCGGACTTGAAGAAGCCGCGAAGTTGCCTGACGTCAAAGTATTTCACGCGGGCACGAAGCTCGACGCGGACGGCGGCGTGCTCACAAACGGCGGACGCGTGCTCGACGTCGTCGCGCTCGGAGAGTCGGTCGCCGACGCGAAGCGCAAAGCCTACGAAGCGGTCGCTAAGATTCATTGGGACGGCTGTTGGAGTCGTTCCGACGTCGCCGACAAAGAGATTAACGCCAAGAAGTAACGCGAACGATTCGTCCTTAGGAGACTGCCATGATAGACGCGTTGGAACGCGAAGTTCCAAAATGGGATTATCCGGAATATCGCGGCGAAGAAGTCGCGCTCTTTATTCCGTGCTTTATTGATCAGTTCTTTCCGGAAGCGGGAATCGCGACCGTTAAAGTTCTGGAGAAGTTGAATATTCCGTTTGTTTATCCGGAAGAGCAGACGTGTTGCGGTCAGCCGGCGTTTAACTCCGGATACTGGGACGACGCGCGCAAGGTCATGGCGCAATTCGGACGCGCGTTCGAGCGCTATAAGTGGATCGTAACGCCGTCTTCCTCGTGCGCCGCGATGTGCCGCGTCTTCTTCAAAGAGGCCGATCCGAACTCGCCTGTCGTCGACGTCGGCGCGCGCGTTTACGAGTTTTCCGAATTTCTCGTCAACGTTCTGCATAAGACGGATTTAGGCGCGAGCTTCCCGCACAAAGTCGCGATGCACATCGGATGCCACGGTCGTCGCGAACTCGGAATCGCCCGCGCCGCACAGACGCTGCTCGAAGGAATTCAAGGGCTCGAATACGTGCCGATTCCAAGCGTTGAGGAATGTTGCGGATTTGGCGGAACCTTCAGTATTAAAATGCCGGGAACCTCGATCAATATGGGGAAGAAGAAGGTCGCGAATATTCGCAAAGTCTACGAGCAAGGCGTTCGCGTTCTCGCGACGACCGACATGAGTTGCGCTATGCACTTCGGCGGTCTCATGAAGCGCGACGGCGACCTCGCCGACCTGCAAATTCGGTATATCGCCGAACTTATCGCCCAGTAACGGCATAGAATAACGACCGAGAATCCTAAGATCGTCGCGAAAGGAGCGCCTTCGGCATGCGTTACGTCGACTTGTCTCGTCCGATCGCCGAAGGCGTCGGCGTTTATCCCGGCGATCCTTTCTTTGTCGCCCGACCCTTTGCGGAACACGCGGTCGACGGGTTTCGCGGCACGACCTACGTCGTCGGCTCCCACCTCGGAACGCACGTCGACGCGCCTTTTCATTATTTCGTCGACGGGGAAACGCTCGATTCCTTTCCCGTCGACTTCTTTATTGGCGAAGCCGCCTGCATCGATTTTGCCGGCGTCGTCGGCCCGGAGTCGGCGCGGCGTCGCGAACGATCCGACGTTGCCCGACCTGTCGCGTTAGACGTCGCCGACCTCCTTCCGTTTGAATCGATCCTTGAACGCGTTCCCATCCTTCTTCTTCGCGTCGATTGGGCGCAAAAGGTCGACTCGCCTGATTTCTACCTCGATTTTCCGTCTCTCTCGCCAGACGTCTGCGATTGGCTCGCCGATTTTGCGACCTTGCGTCTTCTCGGACTGGAGACGCCTTCCCTCGTCGCCGAGCCTGCCGCCGCGCTTGACGAGCCCGCCGCGCCCGCCTCGCCTGAGCGCGATCCGTTCGACGCCCAGCTCGCCGACCTGCTTCCGCCTTCGCCTCGCCTGCCTGAGTCGAGCGCGAACGCCGGCGCCGCGAGCGCGGACTCGGCGCCGTTCGACGAACTCGAACTCTGCGCCGACGCCGAATGCCACCGGATTCTCCTAGGCAGACGCCCGCCTATTCTCATTTTGGAAGGGCTCGTCGGCCTTGATCAGGTTCCGCGCTACGTCGCCGACGCCGGGCGCGGCGCGGTCGCCTACGACCCGGCGAAAGCGTTTGAATTGAGCGCGCTTCCGCTTCCGATCGTCGGCGCGGACGGGTCGCCTGCCCGCGTCGTAGCGCGAATCGACGATTAGAGGCGCGCGTTTGGAGAAGAGTCATGAGAGAATTGCGCACGTTATTCGTCTTGATTTTGGCGTCGGTTCTTATTGTCGGGGCGGGATTCGCCGTAGCGTTCGGTCAACGCGCGAATCTGAAAGGCGGGTCGAAATCGGTCGGGGTTCGTTCGGCGCCGTCGGAGCCTGCGCCGCTCGATCCGTTTGCGCGTAAGGCGGAGGCGGAGCGCGCGCGTGAACGCGCGGCAGGCGCGAGCGCGGGGACGGCGGTTGACGCGCGTAGCGACGCGTTCGCGACGCCGACGCTTCAGGCGGGCGAGGGCGCAACGGACGTTTTGCGATTGAAGGACGGGCGAACCTTTGAGCTTGTTGAGTCGCGACTTTCGGGTCGAACGGGAGTTGAGGGAAGGCTTTCGGACGGAGGCGATCCGGCGCGTTTTTCGACGTCGGAGGTCGAATCGCTGGAAATTGCGGTTTCGACCGAGTTTCGTCGCGGACTTGAGGCTTACGACGCAGGCAGGCTAACGGGATCGGACGCGGAATTACGTCAGGCGCTGGATCGTTTTCAGGGGGCGCGCAAGAGCGCGAGGGGTCGTCTTGAAAAGGAGTGGGCGACGGCGAAGATCGCGGAGACGTTGCAACGGCTTGGTCGCGGGGACGAGGCGGCGGCGGAGTTCTTTTTGCTCTGTCGACTCGATCCCATGACGTCGTTTTTGTCGTCGGCGCCGCTCAGGTGGACGCTGGACGCGTCGCGGGGCGAGTCGTACGATCCGAGCGCGTCGCGTCATGCGGAAGCGTTGGCGCTTGAGTGGATTAAGCCGGTCGACAATCCGACGGGCAAGGCGAATCCGTCCGGACGATTGCTTGCGGCGTCGATTCTTTTGGAGTTTCCTTCGCGTCGTAAGGAGGCGCAGGAGGCGTTGCGCGCGCTTGCGACGTTGGAGGCGTCGGACGACGCGAGTCATGACGAGGCGGAATCGGCGCGAAGGATTGCGCTTTTAGCGATAGCGCAGCTGTGGCGACTCGACGCGCTTGGAGGGCCGAAGGCGTCCCTCGTCGATCGTTGGACGAAGACGACGGAGCTTTTGCCGGAGTCGTTGCGGCGCGACGCATGCGGGTTTGTCGGGCTAATGGAACTGAAATTAGGTCGAGACGAGGCGTTGGGACGCGTCGTTCGCTCTGCGGCGTCGGTTGCGGATCGGGATTTAGCGCGTGCGTGCGGGGTCGCGGCGGCGGACGCGTGTCGGCGCCTTGGTCGCGCGGACGAGGAACGCGAGTTGAGACGTCGTTTCGGCGGTTCCGCGACGCGCGGCGCGAGTTTTTAAAGGGAAATTGAACGAGGCGGAAACGCTTCGAGGAAGAATAGAAACGGACGAGAGATCATGACGAAGAAGCGGACGAAGAGCGTTTTTTGGGCGATTGCGGCGGTAGCGTCGATTTTAAGCGCGCACGTCATTTTAAGCGCGAGTTCGGCGCGCGCGGAGGAAGAGACGAAAGGTGCGAGTTCCGTACAAGAGACTTCGGCGCAGGACGGCGCGTCGGCGCGCGGGACGCAAGATTCGTCGTCGGACGGCGCGGTTTCGGACGGCGACCTTCCGGCGAATCCGGCGACGTTTAAGGCGATCGATCTGTACGTCGACGGCGATTTTGAAGGCGCCTACGCGGCGTTGAAGGAAGTTTACGACGCGGATCCGAATTCTGATCCTCCTGGGGTCTTGCTCGCGTTGCTTCATTCTCACGCGGAGCGTTACGTTGAGATGCGTCGCGCGCTGGAGCAGTCCGCGGAGGAGTATCCGTCGGATCCCGAGGCGTATTTACAGCTTGCGGGGGTCGACGTTCAGGAGGGTCGTTATTTAGAGACGGAGCTTCTTTTGGAGCGCGCGGACAGTCTGATAGACGACTACGGACGCGATCGCGAGAACGCGGAGGAGCGTCGGAACTATTTCCGCGAGGAGGCGCTGAACGTTCGCGCGATTTTAGCGGAGAAACGCGGACGTTACGACGCGGCGATCGCGTTGGTGAAGAAGGCGCTTACGTTGAATCCGGAGAATCCGCAGTCGTACTGGAACCTTGGTTATCTTGCGATGAAGACGAAGGATTACGACGCGGCGGAGCAGGCGTACGACGACGCGGCGAAGCGGAATCCGGGCTTATGGGCAGGTTGGCTTCAGGTCGTTTCCGGCATGGAGCGCGAGGACAAGATCGAGGAGGCGAAGGAGCGTCTGAAAGGCAAGGAGAAGGAGATCGCGTCGGCGACGAAGAAGGAACGCGCGCAGCTGGCGCGTTTGTACATGCGATTTGACATGTTCGAGGCGGCGTCGGAGATCATACGGGAGTTTGAGAAGGAGAACGCGGCGAAGGACGCGGAGCGTTGGATTTTATCCGGTTGGCTGGCGTTGTACGCGAACAAGTACGCGGCGGCGGAGGAGTTCTTTCGCAACGCCGTTGTGATCGAGCCGAATAATTTTGAGGCGTCGAACGGGCTGGCGTTGGCGCTTTTGGATCAGCGTAGTCGTGAGAAGTTGAATCAGGCGCGCGCCATTGCGACCCGCAATTATCGCGAGAATCCCGACTCGACGGAAGCGGCGACGACCTACGCGTGGACGCTTTTCCTCACCGGCAATACGAAGGAGTCGGACGCGATTTTTCAGCCGATGTTGAATTCCGGAGAGATTGCCCCGACGGCGGCGTATTACCTCGCCGAAATTGCGAACGCACGCGACGACCTAGGCCTCGCCGAAAGTCTGCTTCACCTCGCCCTTTCGAAAAAAGGCATGTTCCCCAAACGCACGGCCGCGAACGAGTTGCTGATGATCGTTGAAAAGAAGTTGGCGCCGCCTGAGGATCCCGTAATGAAAGATTTCGACGAAGACGTCGATTTTGGAGAGGACGAAGACGAGTCGACCTTTGAAATATTCGACGAAAACGCCAAGACCGCGGGGAAAGAGGAGGCGAAGCCGGAAGAGAAAAAGTAGCCGCTTTTAACGCCGGTGGCGTGGCGTGAAGCGCGACGTCTCTCTCAGAATGATTTTTCCGGCGCGAAGCGTTCGTCAGCGCTATGGTTTACGCGAAGCAAAAACGCCCAAAACAAGACTCGTCGCCGCGTTTTAACTGAGCCAAAAACAGCGTCGCGAGCGAGAGTCAAGCCTAGCGTTTTTCCTTGACGTCTGTTGATAATGAAAGTATAATAGCCGTCATGGAAAGGAGCGTGATTCTAATGACAGACTCGACAGG
>ONGM01000089.1 GCA_900317365.1 uncultured Planctomycetota bacterium | reverse complement strand
TCCCTCTTCACGACTTTTGGTAATTAAGAGGTTTGTGCGATAGGCGGCGTATTCGTCGAATAGTTGGCTCATTTGGAATCCTCCTTGCTCTAACGTTTTTGCGGGAATGTCGATTTTCCCGGAGCTAAGAACGTTTACGTAATTGTGCGCTAATTCTCCGTCTCGTACCGCAGGGTACGTTATCGGTTCATCCGGATGACAGAGGTTGTAGTGCAACGTTGCGTAGAATCGGAAATCGCTCTTCATTGGCTCGATCTCGTCGAGCGTTAGATCGCAGACGTCGATAACGTAAATTTTATAGTCGTTCGCGAGCGGCGAGAGTTGGCTCGCCGTTCCTTTGACGTATTTTACGCATTCTCGCAACGTGGTTGGACCGTTCCAACGGCTCTTGCCGAAGTTCAGAACGAAGGTTACTACCTGTCGACATTCGTCCGGATCCTTTTTGGCTTGCTCTAGGTACTTCGCCGCGTCATATTCCATGATGCGGTAGACCATTGTCTTATCGACCGACGTTTGGCATTCGATTCCAAACAACGCGAGGATCGTGTCTTCGCGTTTCCAGCATTTACGAATGTCGGCGATAATCTCGTGGACGTTCCCGTCCTTGTCGAAGACGACGTTGGAAGGATAAACGTCCTCAAGCTCGTCCGGTAAGATTTCTATATTGTATTTGCGCGTCGTCTTACTGATTGCGTCGATGAAGTTTGCGTTGACGTTTAATATTTGACGCTGAAGTTTGTCTATTTTTCCCAATTCACATCCTCTTTCGGCGCGGTTAATGTAGACTGAAACCCGACGTCCGTATTATACCTTAATTCAATATCAAACGCAAGGAACGCGCGGCGGTTTCATCCCGGATTACGTCGCCGCGCGATGTGCCGTCTTCGCTCGCATAGGGCGTTTCGACTTTGCCGTATTATAAACATAAAAGCCTGCGACGTTGACGAGCGCGTCGCAGGCTTCTGGCTATCGTTTCGCAACTCGCGAAAATAGGGCGCCCTTGTTACAAGGTGGCGCTCGACTTCAGGGCGTCGACGTAGTCTTTGGTGATGAAGAGAGTCTCGTCGAGGTAGTAGTCGCGTTTGACGCCGACGTCGCCGTTGACGATTTCCTCCATTTTATCGGTTTCTTCCTTATTTGCGTTGAGCTGGTCGAGTTCCGCAAAGTACTTTTCTCGATTCAGCGTCGGACGCTTGCGCAGAGGCGATTCTTTATAGAGTTCGATCTTTTCGATTTCCTCTTGGAAGTCCTTCGATTTGGCGACGCGTTCCTTCGAGCGTGAGGCGAGGTAATCGACGAGTTCCTTGGAGTTCGCGCCGAATTTCGGGTATTTCGCCTGAGGAATCGTCGAGAAGGTGAGCGGGTAATCGAGATCCGACTCGGCAATATCGTCGAGCGCGCTCGTGAATTGCGGCAGTACGACGTCGGAACGAACGCCTTGAAGTTGGGGCGAGACGCCGCTCGGGAGATAGTATCCTTGAATCGTAATTTTAATCGCGCCGAAATTCTGCCGCGCGCGACTCAGCAAGGACGATGCGATGAACGCTTCGGAGAGTTCCTGCATACTCTGAACAGAGCCCTTACCGTGCGTCGTTTCGTCGCCGATAATGATACCGCGTCCGTAGTCGCGAATGGCGCCGGCGAAAATTTCGCTTGCGCTCGCGCTGAGTCGACTCGTCAGAACGACAAGCGGCTTGGTCCATTCGATCGACGGATCGGGATCGTTGAGAACTTGCGCCGATTCCGTGAGGGGCGCCGGCTTCGTTTGAACGACCGCGCCTTGTTCGATAAAGAGACCGGTCAATTTGACCGCTTCCGGCAACGACCCGCCGCCGTTGTAGCGCAGGTCGACAATGCACGCGTCGACGTTTTGCGCGTTGAATTCGTTAAGAATACGTTTGGCGTCGGCGCTGACGCTACGCGCGTCGGCGCTTCCCCGCGATTTCATATCGAGGTAGAAACTCGGCAGGTCGAGGAAACCGACTTTGAAGGCGCCGGCGGGAGCGGGGTTCTCGGACGTAACCTCGGCGACGTCGAATCCGCCGTCCGCGTTCGGGGTAAGCGCGAAGATCGCCGATTGCGCCGCGCTGTCTTCCAGATCGACCTTTTCGCGAACGATCGAGATGATCTTCTTCTTGCCGTCTTGCGACACGACCTCCAAGCGCACCGTTGTCCCGCCTTTGCCGCGAATCTTGTCGACAACGTCCGTTAATTTCATATCGACGACGTCTTCGATCGGGCCGTCCGTGCCCTGACCGACGCCGACGATCTTGTCTTCGACCTGAAGCTCGCCTTGTTTTTCGGCGGGACTTCCTTTCACAATGCGTTTAACGATCGTGTATCCGTCGTCCCACTGCAACGTGGCGCCGATGCCTTCAAGATTGAGTCCAATTTGAATCATGAAGTTGTCGTAGGACTTTGGCGACATATACGTGGAGTGTGGATCGTACGCGTTTGAAATCGCGGTGAGGTAGATTTCGAGCAGGTCGTCGTTCGTCGTCTGATTCATACGTTTGAGAAGAGTGGAATACCGTCTCTTGAGCTTTGAGATCGGATCGTCGGCGCGACCGTCGATCGGGGCCGGGGCAGGCTCTTCCGATTTGGCGTCGGCGTCGTTTTCCGCTTCGCGTTGTTTTTCGCGATTTTCCGCTTCGAGAGAGAGGATCTCAAATTTAACGCGTTTACGCATACGGTCGTAGACTTCGTCGGCGTTTTTCGGGTAAGTCGCCGTCTTCTTATCGCGTTCGAACACTTCGTCGACGGTGAAGTCGAAATTGTTTTCTTCAAGGAGCTTTTGCGCGATGGCGCAACGTTCGTCGACGCGCTGTAGAAAGCGTTCGTAAATGTCAAACGCCGCCGTGAGATTGCCGTTGCGGGCGTCCAGCGCCATGGAGTTCATGTATTTTTGCGCGAACTCGTCGACGTCGCTCTGATTGAAATACAATTTCGTGGGGTCGATCGCTTTCAGAAAGAGTTCGAAGGAACGTTGCGAGACCGTCGCGTCAATCTTATGCTTCGTTACGTGCCGACCTTCGAGAAATCGCGTGAACAACGTTGAAATCTGCTTGTCTCGCGAAGTCTGAACGAGACGTTCGCGCGTCGTTGCGTTCGGAGCGCCAGCTCCTTTCGTATCGACGCAACTGATCGATCCGATTATGGATAATACGACAAGAATCGAATAGAAGAACTTCCTGCGTCCGCCATTCATATAAATAGTGTCCTTATTTGCTATGCTACGATAAACGCGTAGCGCCGCCGTCGTCGCTACGGCGCGCGGCGCTACGCCACTCTTTTAATGTAGCAAATCTGCGACGTTTTGTTGCGCTAATTTTCTTCGTTTTTACCGAAAAAACGAAATTTCGCTATTTCAACGACCACTATACATCAAAACGCGCCGCAATGGCAAGAGGTATTCCATTGCGGCGCAAGTCGAATCGGGTTATTTTTCCGTTGACTGCGTTTCCGGCGTCGTTTCCGGCGCGATCGTTTCCGAGTTCGGTGCGTCTTCAAAAGCGCGTGCGATTCGTTCCGGTTCGAGCTTTTTCGTCATGAGACTGACGATCGGCACGACGATGAACGGAATGAGCATCGCGGCGGAAGCGGTCAAAGGCGAGTACATTTTCGCAACGCCGGGGTTCTGACCGAAGAAGAGTCCCCAATAGATTCCGTTGGACACGAGAATACCGGTCGCCATACCGGCGACGGCGCCGGCGCGGGTCGTTCCTTTCCAGAAGAGTCCGTAGACGTAAGGAGCGAGGAAACCGCCGCAAATCGCGCCCCAGCTCAGCGCCGTGAGCGCAACGATCCAGGACGGAGAATAGAGCGCGATTAGGAACGAGCAGAGAATAAAGAACGCGCAGCAGATTCGGAAGATGAGAAGGTGCGTCTTTTCCGACGCTTTCGGCGCGAGAAAGCCTTTAACGAGGTCAATGCTAATCGCGGCGGAGGAGGTCAACGCGAGCGCGCAGAGGGTCGACATCGAGGCGGAAAGCACGAGAAGCAGCACGACGGCGAGGAACCAATTCGGGAGCGCCTTGACGAGCATGACGGGAACGAGCTGGTTCGGATCGACGGCGCCGTCGGCGTTGAACGTGAGCGAGAGCAAGTTTTCCGGCATGAGGTGGGAGAGGGAGCCGACGTAATATGCGGCGACGCCGACAAGGGTCGCGAAGACGCAGCAGACGACAGCGCCTTTAACGATCTGTTTTTCGTCTTTGATCGCGTAGAACTTGTGCACCATTTGCGGCAGACCCCACGGCGCGATCGACGTCATGAAGACGACCGACCAGAAAAGCCAGTCGGGCATCGGCTTTAACGGCGCCGTGCCGACTTGGTAGTCGCCGGCCTTGCGCGCGTCGAACATAGCGGCGGCTTTATCGATCATCGCGCCGACGTCGTCGTAGTCCTTCGCAAAGTACTGACTCGTAAAGTAGACGAGTCCGAGCGCGCCGAAGAACATGATGATTCCCTGAAGGAAATCGATGCGCGCCGCCGCCTTATAACCGCCGATCACAAGGTAGAGACCCGTCATGACCGTAATCGTTACGAGCGCCGTCGTCATGGAGACGTGAAACACCTCTTTAAAAAGGTATGTCAGTCCCGAAAAGACGCCTGCCGAGTACGGCAGAAGGAAGAGAAAGATCAGAATCGCGCCGACGAACTTCATGCCTTTCGAGCCGTAGCGCGTCGCGAAGAATTCAGGAGTCGTCGCCGCGTTCAGACGCCGCGTCATTTTGCGCGTCGGTTTACCGAGAACGAGCCACGCGAGGAGCGCCCCGACGACGCCGTTCATGATACCGACCCAGACCGACTTGAACGACACGGACCAGCCGTACGTGCCTGCGAACCCAATGAAGACGACGGCGCTAAAATACGCGGCCCCGTAAGACAACGCGAGGATCCACGGCCCGAGCGTTCGGCCTCCGAGAAAGAAATCCTCCGTGTTGGCTGTCTTTTTCATACCCCATGCCGCGATAACGAGCAACGCGATGAAAAAGAGTCCCGTAACGATTAGCGGAAGCATCTCCGACATGACTTCCTGAGCTAACTCTTCCGGCGCCGGCGCGACGTCGGCAAATAATGACGATAACATGATCTAAGGTCTCGTGAATGATCGTGCGACGAGCGCGACGATCAAAATGTTTGAATTTCTTGGTTAAGGTTTAAGGCGATTCTGAACTGAAACGTTTGCCGACTGTTCGGCGAAACGTATTCGCGTCGATCACGATCGACTAATCTTTGGTAATTATAATCTATTCTTTCTCTTCTTGATGATCCTCCTCTTGACTCTCTTTGACTTCTTGGTACCAGCGACTTTCCTGTGTGTTTTTCGTTTCTTGTCATGGCGAGCGCCAATATGATCACGAGCGCTATGAAGAGTATCACGAGCGCATATACCACATATATTTCATTTAACTCCAGTATAGGGGGCATAACCGGATTGGCAAAAAGGACGATTTTTCCAGCATGGGAATACTCCTTTCTAATGAAACGCGAACCGTTTGTCATACGCCAACAGCGGCGACGAGAAACGATCGCGGAAGGTTCTGCCGAACCCCACGCGCGTTGCCGACGCTCGGTTACTCCGTTTCTTTGGCTGTCTTTTCTTGCTCTTCTTGCTTCTCTTTTTCTAGCTCATTCTTGACCGCTTCGGTCAAGAAGTCTGCCAAAAGCTCATTCTTGACGGCTTTTGCTAAGTCGGTTCTTTCGTTCGCGGGGTTTTCCCTCCTGAAACACGCTATTATGAGAAGCGCGAAGAAAAATCCCATAAGAAAAATTATCACCGCCGAGTAGTCCGAGTAGTCTGAACTCAAGGATTGCTCCGGGAACTCGTCATGAACCGGTAACTGTACCAGATTCGCAAAAAGAATGAATTTTTCTAGCATGAGAATACTCCTTTCTAGTTAACCGCGATCGTTCGGCATAAGCCTACGACGGCGGTGAAGAGAAGCGGACGCTGAAGGTTCTGCCGAACCCCGTGCGCGCCGACGACGAACGATAACGCCGTTTCTTCGTCGGAATTCTCTTTCGCGTCTCGCTTCTCTTTTTCTAGCTCATTTTTGACCGCGTCGGTCAACTCTGCCAAGAGTTCATTCTTGACGGCTTTTGTCAAGTCAGTTACTTGAACAACCACACCACGATGCAAATCGCGAGGAAAAATCCCATGACAAATGCAATCGCCAATGAAGAATCGACGGGAGTGTCGACGCGATCAGGATTGTCGAAGCGTAAAGGGGCAATATCAGCGATCGGGGTAACAAAAAGAATGATTTTTTCCAACATGAGAACACACCTTTCTAGTTAACCGCGAACCGTTCGGCATACGCCTACGACGGCGGTGAAGAGAAGCGGTCGCTGAAAGCGCCGCCGAACCCTGTGCGCGTCGACGACGATCAATTACTCCGTTTCTTTGGCGGAATTCTCTTTCGACTCTCGCTTCTCTTTTTCTAGCTCATTTTTGACCGCGTCGGTCAACTCTGCCAAGAGTTCATTCTTGACGGCTTTAGCCAAGTCGGCTGTGTCTGTTACGGTGGGTTTCGACCTGAAACACATTGTTATGAGAACCCCGAAGAGAAATCCCATAAGAAATACGCACGCCCATGGAGCAAAGTCGGGCGTGTCGATGCTCCGAGGGGCAACGTGATCGGCTATTGGAGTAATAGAAAGCATGATTTTTTCCAACATGGGAACGATTCCTTCTAGTTAATTGCGAGCATTGCGCCGGAAGCGGCGCGCGCAAGGGAAAGGACGACCGCTAGACGTCGGTCTGATCGACGTTGAGATCGGCTTCTTCACGCGCGGCGTCTTGCGCGCGTAAACGTCGGATTTTGTACAATTTGAAGCAAATCGACAAGACCGCGTAAACGACCGCCATTGTAACGCCGACCGAAATAATAAGCAAGAACGGATTCTGAACGTGTTCTTCGATTTCGGGAAAATCGACTTCGTCTGC
>ONGM01000029.1 GCA_900317365.1 uncultured Planctomycetota bacterium | reverse complement strand
GCGACGTCCGCTTCGGTGACGAAATCGGCAGGGTTCTTCTCTTTCGCGCCGACCTTGCCCAACTTTCCACGCAGAATCTCGCCTGCTTCCAACGCCGCGCGTTTTGCCACGCTCAAAAAGTCGCTCATTTTAGCGTTCTCCATAATAAGGATACTGTGAAGCCGCGCGGTCTTTGTGCGACGCGAGTCGTTTCGGGTCGCCAAATCGAACGGCGTCCTTAATGTAATGTGTTTTTTCGTTCTTTCAAGGGGTCGAAGTCGGCGCAAAATCGTTCGGGTTTCATTGATATTTTTACCGTTGAACATATAATCGCACGGTAGCAATATATTCGAAGACTCGCCGCGTCAAGTTTGTCGCGGCGAAGAGTCGACGGCAATCACTCTATGATCAAGGAGTCCAATTCAATGTCGAACAACAAACGTCCGGAAACGATGGAACGCATAACGACGCGCGAACTAGCGGACGCGTTCATTGCGGAACAAATCGACGCGCTACGCAAACAGATCGGCGATAAAAAAGTTTTGCTCGCGCTCTCCGGCGGAGTCGACTCCTCCGTCGTCGCCGCGCTTCTCATTAAGGCGATCGGCAAACAACTCGTTTGCGTCCACGTCAATCACGGTCTGCTCCGCAAAGGCGAGCCTGAACAGGTCGTCGAAGTCTTTCGCAATCAGATGGACGCCAACCTCGTTTACGTCGACGCGATCGATCGTTTCCTCGACAAGCTCGAAGGGGTCGCGGACCCGGAACAGAAGCGCAAGATTATCGGCGCGGAATTCATTCGCGTCTTTGAAGAAGAAGCGCGCAAACTCGACGACGTCGATTTCCTCGCCCAAGGCACGATCTATCCCGACATTCTCGAAAGCGGTCCGGTCAAGGCGCACCACAACGTCGGCGGACTTCCGGAAGATCTCAAATTCGAGCTTGTCGAACCGATTAAATTCCTTTTCAAGGACGAAGTTCGCGTGGTCGGTCAGGCGCTCGGACTCCCTGACGGGATGGTCTTTCGCCAACCGTTCCCGGGCCCGGGTCTCGGCGTTCGTTGCCTCGGCGCCATAACGCGCGATCGACTCGAAGCGCTCCGCGAATCGGACGCCATTCTCCGCGAAGAGTTCGCCGCGAACGGTCTCGAAGGCAAGGTCTGGCAATATTTCACCGTCGTGCCCGACTTCAAGTCGACCGGCGTCAAAAACGGACTCCGTAGCTTCGACTGGCCGGTGATTATTCGCGCGGTCAATACGCGCGACGCCATGACCGCGACCGTCGAAAACGTCCCCTTCGAACTCCTCCAAAAGATCACCGCCAGAATCACCTCCGAAGTCCCCGGCGTCAATCGCGTCCTCTACGACCTCACGCCGAAACCGACCGGAACGATTGAGTGGGAATAAGACTCCTTGAATATGTCGACGAGATTTTGAAGCGTTGCGGAGCCAATATTAAACGAGCGGCCAAGGACCTTACGACGTTGAGTCGTCGCGTCTAATGTCGTCCGCAATCAACGCGAAGTCGGCGTCTTCCGGCTTGTAGAGCTTCAATTTGTCGACTTATTCTTAACAAGTCGCTTAATAAGAATAAGGCTGTCTGATTCCCGTTGGATTCAGACAGCCTTCCTTGTAGGTTTTCAGACGTCCGCAGATACTGCAAAACGTGTAAATATGGTAAATATCGGCAAACTCACTGAAGTAGACGTTCGCGAACTCTGGAAACACGAACAATACGATTTCTCAAATTGGTTGGCGCAAGAATCTAACCTTGAATATCTGAACGATATTTTAGGTCTAACTCTTACCGACGTTGAGCAAGAAGCGCTCGTCGGCTCTTATCGTTGCGACATTATAGCAAAAGACGAAACGTCTGGAATTACCGTAATTATAGAGAACCAACTAGAAAGCACGAACCATGATCACCTTGGAAAGATCATAACATACGCGTCGGGTCTCGACGCAAAGGTTATGGTTTGGATCGTAAAAGAGGCAAAAGAGGAACATCGAGCGGCAATCGAGTGGCTTAACAGCAATACGAACAATGACGTCAATTTCTTTCTGATCGAGATCCACGCTTACAGAATCGGAGAATCAGAGCCCGCGCCAAAATTCGAAGTCGTAGAAAAGCCGAACGACTTTGTCAAAAGAAGTAAGACAAAAACAGAAGACGCCGAACTAAGCAAGAGGCATTTAGAACGAGTCGATTTCTGGGAACAGTTCAACCAAGTGGTCGCCAGTCGAGGAAAACCTTTTAATATCCGCAAGGCTACGACCGAATGTTGGTACAACGTAGCGCTTGGAACACGCGAAGCTCATATCTCAATTAACTTAGTAAATAGGCGCGGAAATATCGTCGTCGAAATATATATCAAAGACAACAAAGAACTTTTTGACTCGTTGTATCAGAACAAAAATGAAATTGAAGAGAAACTCGGATTTGACCTTGAATGGCGCCGATTAGACGGTAAAAAAACGTCAAGAATCAAACGATTCATTCCCGGATTGAATTTTGACGATCACTCAAATTACAATTTGCTGATGAATCAGATTATCGACATAACAATAAAAATGAGGCGAGTTTTTAAGGATTATCTTCCGTAAAACAACGTAGACCGGGAATCAATACCAGATTGTTGATCCGTCTGCTAATACCGACTGTTTTCCATACTTACATAGAACGACGAAAGAAAACGAGAAATACCCAAAGACCAGTTTTTCCACGCATGGTCGGCAATAACGACGTTATCGTTTACGAAGACGCCGAATGTTCGACGCCTCTTCGACGGTAATAGGCGATTGACACGAGCATGGAAGATTAATAAGGAAAGCGTCTCATGGCTTCGTTAAAATGCAGTCATTGCGGCTTTGGCATTCACTACCACGACGAACCGAATGGAATTGAGTACGAGGCTTATTCGCAGGAAATGTGGGAAAACTTTTCGATCTGCGACAAGCCGATTATCAGTTTCACCGACGACAGCAAGGATTTCTTAATCCTCTGGCGTTGCCCCGAGTGCGGTTGCATACATGCTTTCAATGCGTACGGAACCCGCCTTAGGCAGGCGTATATTCCCGCAGACGACGAAATTGTTCTCGAATCGGCGCGAAAATACCTCGTCTTCGTCGATTACCTCCGCGACAAGGTCTACGACGAAAAATGGACCGCCGCCCAATTCATGCAAAGCGGGAAATACCCCAACGATCAGTTTTTCTACGCTATGGTCGGCGACG
>ONGM01000064.1 GCA_900317365.1 uncultured Planctomycetota bacterium | reverse complement strand
GCTTATCATGGGCGATAACGTCCCGGCGAAAATCAAACGCAACCTGGTCGAGGTCGAACGCGCTTACTTCGACGACGACAAAAACGTGCTCGTGTTCGCGATCGATCGAGAGCCGTTTCAAATCCCCGTTAGTCGAGAGATGGCTCAGGATCTTTTCGCCGCTTACGCGGAACTCTACGAAGACGAGCGGAAGTAACGACTATTAGACGTCTCGTTAAAGGCGCGTCGACGCGATCCGCGTCGACGCGCCTTCAAGAACTGTTGGGAGAGAGAATGACAAACGATGATTTTCGGAGCGCTCTTTTGCGCATGGCGCGCGTTGTTATTACGCTGGGCGGCTTTTGGGATCGAGAAAAAGTCGACTTTTGGCTTTGGTCGTCCTTTAACATAGTGAAAAAAAGGGAAGCGGTCGATTCCGTCGAGAAAGCGATTGCGGCGGATTCCTCACAGTACAACTTCGACGAAGTATTGTACGCGCTCTTTGGAGCCTGGCGCCGTATCTACGAACAGAACGTAGAACTGGACGCTTCCGAGGTTCGCTTCTTAGTTCAACGGTCGCTTTTGCATGTCGAAAGCAAAGAAGACTAACGACTAACGACGTGAGAACTAAAAAAAAGGGGGCGAAAGCCCCCTTTTGCGTTTCTTGCCGGAACGCGCTTACTTGCCTTTTTTGCGTTTGATCTCGTCCTCAAGCTCTTTTAGCTCTTTGACGTCTTCTGCGTCGGCCTGTTCCGCCTCGTATCTTTTACGCCGCGCGTCGAAAAGCTCGTATCGTTTCTTAACGATTTGTTCCATCTGTTCATGGCTAACGGTTCCTTTGCCTGCCAAAACCGGCTTGTCGTTAAATTCAATGAATCGATCGACGTTTTCGCGCCAGAATGAGAGCGTTAGGTCTCGACGACTCAGGACGCGGAGTTCCGCCTGGTCGAGAAAAGCGACGACAAGACGGTTTAACTTGTCGATCTCGTCTTGCCGAAGGTAGTTCTTTGCGACGATTACGTCTTGCTTGCGCACTCGGTTTCCTTGCCACGAAGTCAAGCCCATATTGTTCGCGTCGACGTCGGCGCGCTCTAAAACGATTTGCGCCGCAGTTCGCTCCGTTACGGCGTAGAGGAGTTTATTTTGAACCTCGGCGAAAAACATCTGCGTCCCCTTGTCGCTCTTGTCGTAATCGCTCGATAGAGCTAAAAGATCGCGGACTTTCTGATAGAAGCGTTTTTCCGACGCGCGGATATCGCGGATCCGCTGTAAGAGTTCGTCGAAATAGTCCGGTCGACCGTCCGGGTTCTTCAATCGCTCGTCGTCAATCACGAAACCTTTCACCAGGTACTCGCGCAAATGCTGATTCGCCCATTGTCGAAAGAGAACGCCGCGAACGCTACGAACGCGAAAACCAACGGCAAGAATCATCTCAAGAGAATAGTATTTGACCTCGGCATTCCTCCCGGTTGATAGCAACGTCAAATAAAACTTGACGTTGCTATCAACGTCTAACTCTTTTTCTTTTAATATGTTGTTAATATGCGCGCTGACGTTTTGTTTCGAGGTTCCAAAAAGGTCGGCGATCTGCGCCTGCGTCAACCAGATTTTCCCATCGCGCGCCAATAGCTTCACGGCGTGTTTGCGGTCGGCTTGGTAAATGATAATGTTCGTTTCGTCGTTCGCCATTGCTCCATCTCTCGCTACTTCTTCAATCTATTCGCGACGCGCTCGGCGCGTTCTGTGAATCGTCCAGAGATCTGTCCATGTTTCTTCAATATCGACGCAACAACACTGTCGTCAGGTGAACCAATGAATCCCGTTGGATTCCAATCGACGACTAATTTCTCTTCCGCTAAGAAGCCAATAAGTTCGCCGTAACCGCTTGGAGCCGCACAAGCGTTAATGAATCTTGCATTCTCTAGGATTCGCACGACGCTAAACTCTGCGGCACCAGAAAAACAGCCAAAATGTTGCAAAGTGATAACGAGTGGAACGCCGCGTTCTATCGCGCTTTCGACGAACAAATCTCGCAACGTCTCCGGCATTCGCGCGATAAGGCGCTCGTCGCTAATTGCAATCAGTCTCCCTTTTGACACTAGCGCGCGGCGCGTCGGAGCGTATTCCGCCCCGTCAACGTGTCTGATTAGCGAATAGGCTTCTAGTTCTTTAACCAGCTCTTGCGCGTCGTCTATAATTCTGACGTTGGAACCCAAACGAACGCCGTTGTCGCTAACATAGAGATTTTTCTCGCGGTTCAACACGTCCAAGATTAACGAGCACGCGCGACCTGACAAGCCTTTAAACGTTCGCCACAGCTTAAAATTCCCAAACATATTCCGTGCCGTTGCATATTGCGACGTCAAAAACATCAGCAGTTTTAAAATATCCATTGTGTTCCCCATGACTCAAAGCGCTACGCTTCCGACGCCGCGCTTTGAATTAAACAAGCCGCTAGAACAACGCTGTTACACGCCAGTCTCCGACAATATGTTTGATGAAATACGGACCGACTTTCGCGTTGTCAGCGAACTCCTCGATATCTACACACTCATACTCTTGCTTTTGCTCGCCATTCGTCGACTCCGCTCGAAAACCAAAGATCCCAAAAGGCGTAATAAACGCATCCCAACCCTTGTATGTAATTTCCAACTCATGCCCATAGGACAAAAGCACCAGCAACTCGTCGAGGTTCATTCTCATTGAACCGAATGGCGCGCCAAAAAAACGTTCAACGTCTTCAAACTTGTAGTAATGCTTCTCACACCAATCAATTCCTGACTGTCGGCTCTGCTCTTTATACGGAGTCAAATCAACGTCATTGTCTTCTTCCATCATTGCTCCCCTTGTATACTGAACGACGACGCTGGAGTCTGCAAAACGAATAGGGAAACTTCTTCCACCTTTAATTCCTTCTAGATATATATGAATATGTGGAAAAACATGAGCGAACTCTTTTCCGTGCTTATAATCAATGTCTTGCAAAACTCTTCCAAAGACGTCGTAAAATCGTCTTTGTGTGCGCAATCAGTCTGTTTCTGAAAGCAGGTCAACAATGATGAAATCGCTGTACAATCTTGGTTTCCCCAAAGTAATTCTTAATGGCAAACTTTTCCCATTCGTGGAAATATCAGGTTCCCTCCCGTCATCTAAAATCAAAGAACGCCCTTGTTCTTTTAACATAGGTAAAATCTTCCGTTCCTCTTTCAACATGCCATCCAAGACAACGCGATGCTGTTTGACAGGATCAAACTTTCGAAACTCGGTTAACAACTCGTTATGTCTGTCGAGAACGCTGAACGCAACGTCTTCTTTTGACGCGCGCGCAAGCACGTCTGAATATCGCGTTCCAACAGGATCGCCGTTCGGCGGTGTAAACCAATTAACAAAATCACAGTACTTCGGACTCCAGACGTACTTTAGTCCGTTAAGCCAAACACATGGTTGTTCAGACATTTTATATCGCTCCGTCTCCTATCTTCAACTCCTACGCCGTGAACTCGTCCCCTTTCCGATTCTCCGCGACCAAAATCGGCTCCGTCGCCGTCGCGTTCTTCCCCGGCTCCTCCGGCTTCGCCTTCGCCTTGTAACGCTCCCGAGCCTCGTTCAAAAGCCGCATTAAAACGTTCATCACCGCTTCCTGCGCCGTCGCGTCAAGACGATTGAACAACGCCAACGCCGCGTCCTCCAACGTCTCCTGATCGCTCTTCGGCTTCGACTCCGGTTCGAACATCTC
>ONGM01000149.1 GCA_900317365.1 uncultured Planctomycetota bacterium | reverse complement strand
CGTCGCGTCCTATTCGGCGAATCTACTGACTAATTCGCGAATGAAGAACGAAGTCGCTAAATATGTGATCGAACGACATAGCGACGATCAGGAGCTTATGGCAGGGTATCTGCCTTTGCTCTATTCCTATCCAAGAACGATGAAGACGAAGGGAAAAGGTTCGTCAGAAAAGAAGTCGGTCAAAAACAAGCGCGAGCATTTGGATATTGCCCCGTATTTTGAAAGTCCCGCCGAAGCGGAAAAGTTTTACGCGATCCTGAAAGAGATTCACCGTAATATCAAGGGCAAGGCTCAGACTTACTCGCCGTTTATTTTCCCATGGCATTCAGTCAAACTGCAAAAATCAGACGCCGTTGTAACAATGGCGTATCTCGCCAACGCTCTCCAATCCCTCGACAAAACCGACGAAGTTTGTTCGATGTTTGGCGACCTTGAAGAAGGATGGTTTCGCAGGCGCTTTTTGGAAATCGTTGCTCGATATCCAGAATCTGAAACTCAATTTCAAACGCTTGTCGTTTGTCTTGGCGGTCGAGACGAATACGACCGCAGACGCGCCTATGAGCTACTTTGCGAATGCAAGAAGGATTTTACAACGGAACGTTACCGGCAATTAGAAGAGCTGTTGCGTCTCAAAGGCGCCGACGTTCGCGGCAAAGTTATTGCGCTGCTCTTGGAGCAACCCGACGTCGAACTGTACGATTCCGTCAAAAGATTGATTGACGACAAAAAGAGCGACAAACGTCTTGCGGCGCTCGACATGATCATCGCACTGTCGAAAGACGTGAAAAAGAAGACTGTTTACGAACAATGCCGCGCCCTCGCGGAAAAGACGACGGCGAAAACTTCGGCAGAAAAAGTCTTGCTTGATACGGTTCTTTCCGGCGCGAAAGCGCGCGCGCTTGAGACGAACGGCCTCTATTCCGATAACGACGAATACGCGCCTGAGATTCCCGACGTCGAGCTAACGCGGGAATGCGTCGACATATTCGAGCGCTATTTCCCCGATTCCGGGATACGCGCGGCTCTCAACGACGGCGAAAAGGATGAAGAATCGTTTGGAAATGCGGATGAGGTCTCTTCGGAAAAGGATGGGAAAAAATCTCCTGATAAAGAAACTCCCGATAAGAACGACGCTTGCTCTTGCAAAACCTACGTTCAGGCGGAAAAGGATCTGAGGAATTTTTGCAAGTTCATTAAGTCGCATGAAAAGGACGAGTTTAGAAGCCTATACGGGGATATGGAGACCGTCGGCGGATCTTCGTCGCATTATTTCAAGACACGGGACGAGAGCGGTGAAATTACGATTCCGTTCCACGACCTTTGGAAGGAGTGGCTCGACAAATATCTCTCAGATCCCGGAAGGATTTTACGACTCTTCCTCGCCTCGTGTCGCGCGTCCAAGCCGACGAACTTCTCAAAGGTCTGCGACGTCGTTGTCGACGAATTGTACGGAGCCGGTTTTGCGAAAGGAGTCGAGCCGAAGTACGTAGATCTTTCGTGCTTAATTCTGCAAGGAATCGTGGGGGACGTCGTTCCTCGTCGCGATTTGAATCTTGTTGGCGTCGCGATTCTCCTCTATTTGGTTAAGCGCATTCCGAAGGGAAAACTTCTTGTTCATGAGAAAACGAGTTATGGAACCGATTATTACTCCCATCTTATGGAAGATCTACGAATCGCTAACGTCGTGTGGCTTCTTAACGTCGACGACGCCGAAACCATGCCGATTACTTGTCCGTTGTTGTTTGCATTAGAAAACAAGTATTCGGAAGCGAAAAAAGCGATTGTTCAAGACAACGCGAGACTTCCCTATTCTTCACCGACGAAATTCTTGCTGGACGCGCAGTATATATTGCTCGCCCACTTCCGAAAGCTGATTACGCGCTCGCAAACCTATCGCATTCTTTTTCAAAAGGATCGTCTGGCGAACGCGCTTGATTATCTGTCAGGCGCCGTTTGCTTTATTCGTGAAAACAATAAACACGCTCTTCCTGACCGTGCGCACAGTTTCCGAAACGTTGTTGCGTACGACGAAAGGATAATTTCTGCTTTGAGCGCCGACGATAGCGGCGAGGATGGGTTTGCCGAGCTGGTTTCGGAAATCTACGACGTCGTTATCAACGAGTTCCTGTCCGTTGAACTTGCTCGCGGCGACAGCGAAACGAAGTACTCCGAGTTCACGACGTCTATCAATCGCATTTACGGCGTGGAAAACTTCGTCGCCATCCTATCGGCTTTTGGAGAGGAAAAGCCCGACCGCACGTTATCCTACTGTTATTCTGAAAGAATTACCAAAAAGAAGTCTTTTTCAAGGTTGCTCAAGGCGAGCGTTCCTGCCAAGGGGGACGACGATGCGAAGTTGCGAAAGTTTCTCAAGGGTACGGATATTACGCCACAACGTCTTGTAGAAGCGTCTCTTTACTCTCCTGCCTGGATTGAACTCGTCGGGAAATATCTGAAATGGGACGGCTACGTTTCCGGGTGCTACTATTTTATCGCGCATATCAACGACGAGGTCAGCGACCAACAAAAGGCGATTATTGCGAAGTATTCTCCTCTGTCGGAAGACGAGCTTCAAGCCGGCGCATTCGATATTAACTGGTTCCATTCAGCGTACAAAACTCTCGGCGCAGAACGTTTCGACGTCATTTACGAGGGAGCGAAATTTATCGCCGAAGGAATGAAGCATACCCGCGCTAGGCAATATGCCGACGCGTCCCTTGGTAAAATCACTGTCGACGACGCCGAGAAGACGATCGCCGAAAATCGCAATAAGACCCTCGTTATGGCTTACCCGCTGATACCGTTGACGGGCGAGGACGATATATGCCGCCGTTATCTTTTCCTGCAAAAATTTCTCAAGGAGAGCAAGCAGTTCGGCGCGCAACGAATTGCGAGCGAAAAGGAAGCGGTCGCGGCGGCGATGCGGAATTTAGCGACAAATGCCGGTTACGCCGACGTTGCGCGGTTGACGCTCCGCATGGAGACGAAACTCGTCGACGACTGTCGTGCTCTCTTTAACGACGTCGAAATCGACGACGTCTCCGTTCGCCTCGCGGTCGACGACTTTGGTTCGACTGAGCTCGTCGTTACGAAGAACGGCAAAGCGCTGAAGTCGGTTCCGACGAAGATCAAAAAGAACGACTATATCG
>ONGM01000028.1 GCA_900317365.1 uncultured Planctomycetota bacterium | reverse complement strand
GAAGCCGTCTGGCTTTAGCCTGCGGACAAGGCAAAGCTACGCGTCCCGCGAAGCGCCACCGTTCGGACGTTGGAACCCGTTTCGCGCTCCCGCGCGGTTGGTGCGGTTTTCGCTCCCGTTGGTCGCTTGCCGTTCCCGATGGTCGCTTGCCGTTCCCGTCGGTCGCTTGCCGTTCCCGTTGGTCGCTTGCCGTTCCCGATGGTCGCTTGACGCTCCCGTTGGTCGCTTGCCGTTCCCGTTGGTCGCTTGCCGTTTTACTAAGCCTCGCTCGCGCGACGCGGCAACGTTCGAACTTTGACAAAAAAAACAGGACGACGCGGAAATATTCCGCGTCGTCCTGTTATTTTTTACTCACGAAGAACGTTTTGTCGGTAAGCGACCAACGGGTGATTTCCGAACCGCGAGGTAGCGCGAATCGGGACGAAGCGCCTGCGCGTTTCTTAGTCTAAGGAAACGGTTTCCTTACCTTTCGGGGTAGCGAGAGCGCCCCAGACGCCGTGGTGGGAGTTTCCGGCGTAGTTTCCGTTGTAGTCGATATAGCCGTTGTCGCCGGTGTCGATCGTATCGGAGACGAAACGGACGGAGCCGTCGACCATGCAGACGTTGACGCCGCCGGAGTGAGAGCTACCGGCCGCGATCATGAAGATGGCGTTGGCGCAGTTTCCGCGGCTATTGGCGTTGGTGCCGGCGCAACTTACGGAGTTCGGCGGGAGAACGGCGTTGAAGTTCGTGTTCGCGCACCCGGAATCGCACCAGCGGAGACCTTTGACGGAGAAAATATCGGTCGCGTTGAGCGTTCCGTTGGATCCGCGGAACGCAAGGCAGGTCGTCGGAGATTGCGAATACATCGAACTCAGTTTGGCGATACCGGTCAGGTTGTCGGTATCGGTGTTGTCGTCGATGCTCCCGTCGGTAACGGCGATTTCAGCGAACGCCATGGTATTGCTCGTACCGTCTTTAACGGTGGAAAGGGTGGTTTTACCGGCGACTTTACCGTTGACGAAGAGACCTCGACGTTTCTTGTGAACGTTATTGGCGTTGGTGTAATCGCCGCGTTGGGTCGTGCACGCGACGGCGTCGCCGACGCAACACGCGTAATTGTTCGGTCCCATAGCGGCGCCGTCCGCTTTATTCGCGTTCGCGTCGGAAGGGCAGAGGAACGAGTTGATAATCGTCGCGCACGGATTCGTGGTCTGACCGTCCGGAATATATTCGGCGCTCGTGAGGTAATGGTAGTCGTTGCCCGCGCCCGATTCGAGCATGTTGCGAATTTTATCGAAAACGGCGGTTTGCTCGATGTAGGGAAGCAACAGGGTGTGAACCGAGTAACGTTGACGATATTCCGCGTTAATATTGGAGAACGTGTCGAAGTATTCGTCGCCGTATTGGTTCGGAATACGCTTGTTGGCGCTTTCGAAGTTCGCGACGGCGAGTCCCATTTGCTTCATGTTGTTCGTGCATTGCATACGTCGCGCCGCTTCGCGCGCCGCCTGAACGGCCGGAAGGAGTAGTCCGATCAAGACGCCGATGATCGCGATAACGACGAGCAGTTCGACTAAGGTGAAACCTCGTTTGTTGAATGATTTCATTTGAAGATTCCGATTCAGTTGGATGAATTGAGTTCTAGGAAGGAGCGCGGGACGAAACGGCGCGTTTCGCCGGGAGCGTTTACCCTGCTTAGACGCACAAGACGCGCTATAATTCCATTCAAAGTCGTTTAATCCAGGAAGACGCGAAAGCCTCGCTCGGTCGAGCCGTCGACTTTGCGCGCACAATTTCCCATTATAGCGTCAAATTGCGTTTGGGTCAATCCCGGAAACGCCCGGGCGTTTCATCCCGACTCACGCTCTCGCGCGGTTGCCGTGTTGCAATGCGCTCGTTCGCGCGCAGCGCCTAGGTTCGATCATTGCCAAATAAAACAGGACGACACGGAAATATTCCGCGTCGTCCTGTTATTATCTACCAACGAAGAACGTTGTTGATTGGCGTTGCGAATCGGGACGTCAAGTCCGCGCGTTTGTTAGTCGAGCGTAACGGTTTCTTTACCTTTCGGGGTAGCGAGCGCGCCCCAGACGCCGTGATGAGAATTACCGGCGTAGTTTCCGTTGTTGTCGACGTAGTTCGTATCGCCGACGTCGATCGTATCGGAGACGAAACGGACGGAGCCGTCGACCATGCAGACGTTGACGCCGCCGGAGTGAGAACTACCGGCCGCGACGAGGAAGATGGCGTTCGCGCAACTTCCGCGACTATTGGCGTTGGTGCCGGCGCAACTTACGGAATTCGGCGGAAGAACGGCGTTGAAGTTCGTGTTCGCGCACCCGGAATCGCACCATCGGAGTCCTTTAACGGAGAATATATCCGTCGTGTTGAGCGTTCCGTTGGTACCGCGGAAGGCGAGGCACGCGCTCGGCGCTTGACCGTACATGCCGCTTAATTTAGCGATACCGCAGAGGTTGTCGGTATCGGTATTATCGTCGATACTTCCGTCGGTAACGGCGATTTCGGCGAACGCCATGGTGTTGCTCGTACCGTCTTTAACGGTGGAGAGAGTCGTTTTGCCGGCGACTTTACCGTTGACGAAGAGTCCTCGGCGTTTCTTATGGACGCCGTCTTCATGACTTCCGTTTCCACGCGATGCAACGCACGCGACGGCGTCGCCGACGCTGCACGCGTAGTTGTTCGGTCCCATGGCGGCGGAGTCCGCTTTATTCGAGTTCGCGTCGGAAGGGCAGAGGAACGAGTTGATTATCGTCGCGGCCGGGTTGGTCGTCTGACCGTCCGGAACGTATTCCGCGCTGGTGAGGTAGTGATAATCGTTTCCGGCGCCGGATTCGAGCATGGAGCGAATCTTATCGAAAACGGCGGTCTGCTCAATGTAGGGGAGCAGGAGGGTGTGAACCGAGTAACGTTGACGATATTCCGCGTTAATATTGGTGAACGTGTCGAAGTATTCGTCGCCGTATTGGTTCGGAATACGCTTGTTGGCGCTTTCGAAGTTCGCGACGGCGAGCCCCATTTGTTTCAGGTTATTCGTGCACTGCATACGACGAGCGGCTTCGCGCGCCGCCTGAACGGCCGGAAGGAGCAAGCCGATTAAAATGCCGATGATCGCGATAACGACCAATAATTCAACCAACGTAAAACCGCGTCTGTTGGAGAGCCTCATACAATTAGTTCCCATCTTGGTAAGTTTGAGTGGACGGACAACGCGACGAATCCTGCCCCCTTCGGCGCGCGCGACGATACGACCGCTCCGTTTTCACGTATAAAGACGATCGTCCTCGTCCGTCGGTGGGTATTTTTCACACGTTTTGAGAGACTCGCGAGATGATTCCGCTTATCGGCGGCTAGATTTAAACGCATTATTCGGTGGCGAAAGCTCTCTTCACACTTTCGAGTATAGCGCGAAATTGTATTTTTGTCAAGCGGATTTGACGTCGACGCGAAATAAAAACGGCGTCCGCTCTTTTGCGAACGCCGTTTTTATTTCAAAAGCAAAGGATATTCAAAGGAAGCGAAACCTTGCGCGATTAGTCGAGCGTAACGGTTTCCTTGCCCTTCGGGGTCGCCATAGCGCCCCAGACGCCGTGGTGGGAGCCGCCGGCGTAGTTTCCGGAGTTATCGACATAATTTGTGTCGCCGACGTCGATCGTTTCGGAGACGAATCGCACGGAGCCGTCCATCATGCAGACGTTGACGCCGCCGGAGTGGGAGCTGCCGGCCGCGACGAGGAAGATCGCGTTGCCGCAGTTTGCGGCGACGTCGATATTCGTTCCGCCGCAGCTCACGGAGTTCGGAGGCAGAACGGCGTTGAAGTTCGTGTTCGCGCCTGCGGCGTCGCAGTAGCGACGACCTTTGACCGCGAACGTCGTGCCGGCCGTGAGAATACCGTCCGAGCCTCGGTACGAGAGGCAAACGCTCGGCGCGGTACTGTACATACTGCTCAGCTTAGCGACGCCGGTCAGGTTGTCTTCGTCGGTTTCGTCGGCGTGGTCGGTTACGGCGATTTCAGCGAACGCCATGGTATTGCTGGTTCCGTCTTTAATTGTGGAGAGGGTCGTTTTGCCGGCGAGCAGACCGTTAACGAAGACGCCGCGACGTTTCTTGTGAACGCCGTCTTCATGGCTTCCGTTACCGCGCGAGGCTGAGCATGCGACGGCGTCACCGACGCACGTCGCGTAGCTATTGCGCGCCATGGTCTTTTCGAGCACGATATTGGCGTTGGCGTCGGAGGGGCACAGGAACGCGCTAATCGGGGTAGCGAACGGATTGGTTCCCCAGCCGTCGGGATATTGGCTATTGGTGAGAAGGTTGAAATCGCACGAGCCGTTGAGCAACGTAACGAACTTATCGTAGGTCGCGGATTGTTCCAGATAGGGGAGGAGCATTGCCTGGACGGAGATACGATTGAGGAGTTTCTCGTCGACGCCGGCGTAGCTTCCGCCGTTGAACATTTGGTCGCCGAACTGGTTCGGAACGCGCTTATTGGCGCTTTCGAAGTTGGCGACGGCGAGCCCGAGTTGCTTCAGGTTATTGGTGCATTGCATACGTCGAGCGGCTTCGCGCGCCGCCTGAACGGCGGGGAGCAAGAGGCCGATTAAGATACCGATAATAGCGATGACGACCAATAGCTCGACGAGGGTAAAACCGTTTTTGCGTGATTTCATAGCGAACCTCGCGTAGCGTCGGGGCCAACGAGTATCCCCGTACGCCTTTGAATTAAAATGAATATTGCAAATTGGGAAGCGGCGGGAAATCGCTCGCTCTTGGAATATAATGTTAGCTTAATCGACAAGGCGCCCCTTGTCAATTAAATTTGACGCTTTCAACTAAGAAAAATTCCTTTTTCAGGAGAAATGAAAAGAGGACGACGCAGAAATCTTCCGCGTCGTCCTCTTGGTTTTTACAAAGGAAGAACGGCGTTGATCGGCGTCGCGAATCGAAGGGCGGCGCCTGAGCGTTTCCTAATCGAGCGTAACGGTTTCTTTGCCTTTCGGGGTAGCCATAGCGCCCCAGACGCCGTGTTTCGACTGACCTTTATACATATCGTCGCGGACGCCGGAGTTGCCGCTCATGAAATTGTTGAGGTCGCCGGTATCGATCGTGTCGGAGACGAAGCGCACGGAGCCGTCCATCATGCAGACGTTGACGCCGCCGGAG
Source organism: uncultured Planctomycetota bacterium (assembly GCA_900317365.1). Taxonomy (GTDB): domain Bacteria; phylum Planctomycetota; class Planctomycetia; order Pirellulales; family Thermoguttaceae; genus RUG369. Next base: position 9,392 of record ONGM01000028.1, on the reverse strand, counting down.
TGGCTCGAAGACGCCGTGATGAGCATATGCTTGCTCGGGCCGTTAGCGCCGCGCGACGAGCAACTTGGTCCGTTCGGAGGAAGAACGGCGACGAAGTTCGTATTTCCGCAGTAAGCGGAACCCCATCGACGACCCTTTTGCGAGAAGGTGTCGGAGGCGGCGACTGTAAAGAGACCGTCGGAGCCGCGGAGCGCGAGGCACCCGGCGGGCACGACGTTCGCGCAAGCGCTCAGATAGGCGATTCCGGTCTTGACGTCCGGGTCGGCTTCGGAGTCGGCGATAACGTCGGAGATCAGCGTTTCGCCGAACGCGATCGTATTGCTGGTTCCGTCTTTGATGGTTCCGAGCGTCGTTTTACCGGCGAGATGACCGTTGACGAAGACGCCGCGGCGAGTCTTTTGCCCGTCGGAGTCATTGTACGTTCCGGCGTCGCCCATATTGCACATGTAATTGGTGCGACCGATATGATTTGCGAGCGTCGACGAGTTCGCCGCGTTGTCGTCGGAGGGGCAAATGAACGTCGCGATATCCGCTGTGAACGGATTGACGGAGAGTCCGGTCGGAACCGTGCTGCCGCTTTCCGGGTGCGCGGCATAGTTGATATCGCCGTTGGAAATCGCGGAGGTGTAACCGGAGCTGATTTGTTCGTAGATGGCGCTTTGTTCGATATATGGGAGCAAGAGCGTGTGGACGGACGTCATTCGGAGTCGATCGCGAATGTCGGCGATGTTGTCCGCGCCGTTCATGCCGGTCCAGTGCGAGTCGCGATACGAGTTCGGAATGCGTTTGTTGGCGCTTTCGAAGTTTGCGACGGCGAGCCCCATTTGCTTCATGTTGTTCGTGCATTGCATGCGACGAGCGGCTTCACGAGCGGCTTGGACCGCCGGGAGAAGGAGACCGATCAAGATACCGATGATCGCGATCACGACCAGCAGTTCGACGAGGGTAAAGCCTTGTTGATTGCGTTTCATAGTTGCAGGGCGATACTTTCTATTCGCCGCAGGTCGCTAATATCGCGACGTCGGGCGAAACTGTTGTAACGTTAATAAAGGATCTATAAAATCGACTTGCGCGTACGGCAAGTTGTGAATCGCCTTTTTAATGGAACCGTCGACAGGGAGCGCTTTTAACGTATGCGGATAAGCAATGGGGAGGTATGGAACGCTTGAGTTCCGCTTGTTGCAAGGCGCTTAGTTGCGAAGTCTGAACTTCATTTTAGCGAAGGATTCTAAAAAAGTCAAGCGGTTTCAACGTGTTGACGCTCAAACTTTTGACAAATAGGAGCCGGTTTTGACGTCCATAAAAAAGAACCCGCAACGGCGTCGTCGCGAGTTCTTTGGGATCGTTCAAACCGAAGTTCGCCGGAAGACCTCCGGCGAAAGGGTTCCGCCTACGCGGCTCCTCGAGCCGGATGAAACGCTCGAGCGCGCCGCGTATCGGGGTACGACGTTCGAGCGCGGCGCCGAACGTTGGCTTCGGAGCGTTTTAGTCGAGGGAGACGGTTTCCTTGCCCTTCGGGGTAGCCATAGCGCCCCAGACGCCGTGGCCGGATTGACCCTTCCATTTATCGTCGCGAATGGCGCCGTTGGGATCCATTTTCGCATTGAGGTTGCCGGTATTGATCGTTTCGGAGACGAATCGCACGGAGCCGTCCATCATGCAGACGTTGACGCCGCCGGAGTGGCTCGAGGTCGCGGAGACGTAGAAGCCTTTGTCCGCAGCGTTGGCGCCGGTGGACGCGCAGCTCGGGCTATTCGGCGGCAGCGCGGCGATGAAGTTCGTATTGCCGACGCATGCGCGGAACCAGCAACGCCCCTTTTGCGCGTAGGTTTCTTCTTTTCCAACGCCGTGAAGCATACCGTCGGAGCCGCGAGCGGCCAAGCATTCGGCGGGAACTCTCGTGTAGGGGTCGTTCAGGTACGCGATACCGGTGAGGAGTCCGGAGTCGTCGTCGGAGATTTTATCGGAGCAGAGCGATTCGGCGAACGCCATCGTATTGCTCGTTCCGTCCTTAATCGTGCCGAGGGTCGTGATACCGGCGAGTTCGCCGTTGACGAAGACGCCGCGACGGGATTTTTGACCGGAGCTGGTGTTTTTCGTCGAAGCGTCGCCCATATTGCAGAGGTAGCTCGTAACGCCGGCGCGCGCCAAGGATTTGGACGCTTGACCGTTGTCGTCGGACGGGCAGATGAACCCGTCGACATTCGTCGTGAGCGGGTTGGACGCTTGACCCGTCGGGACTTCGTTACCGTCGTTTGGGTTCGGGGCGTAGGCGACGTCGCCGGTTGATTTCGCTTGCGCGTATCCGGAGCTGATTTTCTCGTAGAGCGCGTTTTGCTCAACGTAGGGCAAGAGCATTGTGTGGACGGACAGCATTTGCGCGCGTTCGAGAACGCCGCCGCTGGCGCCCTTGGTGAACATGGGGTCGGCGTACTGGTTCGGAATGCGTTTATTGGCGCTTTCGAAGTTCGCGACGGCGAGTCCGAGTTGCTTCATGTTGTTGGTGCATTGCATGCGCCGAGCGGCTTCGCGCGCCGCTTGAACGGCGGGAAGAAGAAGACCGATTAAAATTCCGATGATCGCGATAACGACCAGTAGCTCGACAAGTGTAAATCCGTGTTGGGTACGTTTCATAGCAGGAGCGTTCCTTCGGTTTGTCGCCGCGAATGAAACGACGACGGCAAACACGCACAAAGTTGAATAATTTCTATCAATAGAAGTTATATTACAAGTGATCTCGGAATGGTTATTATACGCCACGTGGCGCAACAATCAAGTCCTTTTGACGTTTTTTGTGGAGAATAGTTTCTTTGGATTCGAAAAATTCGAGAAAAACGGTATAAAGACGTCATGTAAAGAAAGAGGACGACGCGGAATGACTCCGCGTCGTCCTCTTATTGCTTAAAGTTTACGTTGTTGAACGCTGATCGCAGCCTTCAACCGGCGCGACAAATTTGAAAAGCGGAAACGAACGTTTGTAACCCGGCAAACGACGAACGGGACGCCGAGTCGCGAACCGGGTTTTAGCGCGCGAGCGTCGACTAGTCGAGCGAGACGGTTTCCTTACCTTTCGGGGTAGCCATAGCGCCCCAGACGCCGTGTCCGGATTGTCCCTTCCATTTATCGTCGCGAATGGCGCCGTTGGGATCCATTTTCGCATTGAGGTTGCCGGTATTGATCGTTTCGGAGACGAATCTAACGGAGCCGTCCATCATGCAGACGTTGGCGCCGCCGGAGTGGCTGGAGCTGGCGGAAACGTAGAATCCGTCTCCGGCTTCGTCGGCGCCGGTGGACGAGCAACTCGGGCTGTTCGGGGGAAGCGCGGCGATGAAGTTCGTGTTGCCGCAAACGGCGTTGCACCAACGACGACCCTTATTGGGGTAGGTTTCTTCTTTGCCGATTCCGTGAAGGAGTCCGTCGGAGCCGCGAGCGGCCAAGCATTCGGCGGGAACGCGCGTGTAGGGGTCGTTCAGGTAGGCGATACCGGTCAGGAGTCCGTCGTCGGAGCCAGAGTCGGCGATGACGTCGGAGACGCAGGATTCGGCGAACGCCATGGTGTTGCTGGTACCGTCTTTAATGGTTCCGAGCGTGGTAATACCGGCAAGGTCGCCGTTGACGAAGACGCCGCGTCGGGATTTTTGTCCGGAGCTGGTGTTCTTCGTGGAGGCGTCGCCCATATTGCAGAGGTAGTTGGTGCGTCCGAGGTGATTTTCGAGAGACGCGGACGCGGTCGCGTTTTCATCGGAGGGGCAGAGGAACGCCGGGATGGAGTTCGCGAACGGGTTCTTAGCCTGACCGGTCGGGATCAGCCCGGCGTCGGTCGGACTCGGGGAGTCGTCTTTGTTGCCGCTGGCGATCGCGTTGGAGAACGCGGAGCTGACTTGTTCGTAGACGGCGTTCTGTTCGACGTACGGGAGAAGGAGCGTATGGACGGACATACGCTGGAGTCGGCCGTAGACGTCGCCGTTGTTTTGGGCGCCGCTCATTTTGACCCAGTGTTGATCCATGTAGGAGTTCGGAATGCGTTTGTTGGCGCTTTCGAAGTTCGCGACGGCGAGACCGAGTTGTTTCATGTTATTCGTGCATTGCATGCGACGAGCTGCTTCGCGCGCGGCTTGCACGGCCGGAAGAAGGAGACCGATCAAAATACCGATGATCGCGATGACGACCAGAAGTTCAACTAAGGTAAAACCTTTTTGAGAGCGTTTCATAATGGGGTTCTTTCCTTTTGACCCAAACCCTCGGGTTGGGCGCTAAAAACGGCATGAGTACGATTATTTAAGCGGCGCGCAACGTATGACGAACGCCAAGGGAAGTCGGATCAAAAGATGAAGTCAAGGTCAAACCCTGCGCGCATTGGGGTATTTTACATGACGTATGATTCCCCGCAAGTCTTTTCGACGAATTGGAAGCGAGAAAGTTTCAATTAATGAAAAGAAGAACCGTAATATAAGACATATTTGTCGCGCGACGTGGAATCGTCGCGCCTGCCGGCCTCTTGTCGATGCGCCAACCCAACTCCCCGGAGGCGCGCCGTCGCCGGTCGTGCGATTGTCCCCCGGCGGATCAATGTTCGAACGTTGACAAACAAAAACGGGACGGCGCGGAAATATTCCGAGTCGTCCCGTTATTGTTTACTAACAAAGAACGCTGTTTCCGACGCCGCGCCGACCGGAGCGGGAGCCGCCCAATCGCGCGAACCGGGTTTTAGCGCGCGAGCGTCGACTAGTCGAGCGAGACGGTTTCCTTGCCTTTCGGCGTGGCCATAGCGCCCCAGACGCCGTGCTTGGAAGGTCCCTTGTATTGATCTTCGTTACCGTTGGGATTCATTCTGGTGTTAATGTCGCCGGTATTGATCGTTTCGGAGACGAATCGCACGGAGCCGTCCATCATGCAGACGTTAGCGCCGCCGGAGTGGCTGGAAGAAGCGGAAACGTAGAAGGCGTCTTCAGCGCCGTCGGCGCCGGTGGACGAGCAGCTCGGGCTGTTCGGCGGGAGGGCCGCGATGAAGTTCGTGTTGCCGCAGACGGCGTTGCACCAGCGACGACCTTTGTTGGCGTACGTTTCTTCTTTTCCAATACCGTGAAGGAGTCCGTCGCCAGAGCGAGCGGCCAAGCATTCCGCAGGAACTCGTATGGCGGGGTCGTTCAGGTAGGCGATACCGGTCAGGAGACCGCTGTCGGAGTTACCGTCGTCGGCGATGACGTCGGAGACGCAGGCTTCGGCGAACGCGATCGTATTGCTGGTTCCGTCTTTAATTGTTCCAAGGGTTGTGATACCCGCAAGGTTGCCGTTGACGAAGACGCCGCGACGGGTTTTTTGACCGTTGTTGGTGTTTCTCGTGGAGGCGTCGCCCATATTGCAGAGGTAGTTTGTTCGTCCGAGGTGATTCGCGAGGGACGCGGACGCGGTCGCGTTTTCATCGGACGGGCAGAGGAACGAGTTGATGCTGTTCGCGAAGGGGTTTTTGTCCTGACCGGTCGGGATCTGGTTGGAGTCGGTCGGACTCGGCGAGGCGGCTTTATCGTTATTAGCGACTGCGGTCGCGAATGCGGAGCTGATTTTCTCGTAGACGGCGTTCTGTTCGACGTACGGGAGAAGGAGCGTATGGACGGACATGCGCTGGAGTCGACTGTAGATATCGCCGGTATTTGCGGCGCCGCTCATTTTGACCCAGTGTTGATCCATGTAGGAGTTCGGAATGCGCTTATTGGCGCTTTCGAAGTTCGCGACGGCGAGACCGAGCTGTTTCATGTTGTTGGTGCATTGCATACGACGAGCGGCTTCGCGCGCGGCTTGCACGGCCGGAAGAAGGAGACCGATCAAAATACCGATGATCGCGATGACGACCAGGAGTTCAACTAAGGTAAAACCTTTTTGAGAGCGTTTCATAACGGGCTTTCTTTCTTTTTTCTTGACCAAAACCCTCAAGTTTGGCGGCGAAAAACGGAATTAAGTACAACAACAATTAAACGGTGTGCAACGCGATGAAAGTCAGGAGAGTCGAAACAATTGTCGAAACAAGGGTCGCGCGCCGGGTATTGGTCTATTTTACGGAGTTCACGGCTCCGCTCAAGTACCTTTGACGGATTTGGACGGAGAAAGTTTCACGCCGTATTCGGAATATCGGAATAGTTGAGCGCCGCCGGCGCGCGCTTCTATGCGCCAACGTCCGAACGTTGGCTTGACGTCGCGCGTTTCTCAGGTATGCTATTGATCGAATCGCGTCGAGTTTGTGCGCGACGTTTTTTACGATAATGCGGGATATTGCGACATGTACGATAAAGAAGAACTGAAGACGATCATTCGGGAACGTTCGTTGAAATTTGGCGATTTCACACTGGCGTCGGGCAGAAAGGCGAAATATTATCTCGACGGCAAGATGACGACGCTCGATTCTCGCGGACTGACGCTCGTCGGAAACGGTATTCTCGAAGCGTTGCTTGCGGACGGATCGTTACCGGACGCGGTTGGCGGAATGTCGATCGGCGCGGACCCGATCACGGCGGCGGTTCTGACGGCGGCGGGAACGCGCGGGCTGGCGTTGCGCGGCTTTCTCGTTCGCAAAGAGAGCAAGGGGCACGGCACGAACAAGTTCGTCGAAGGCCCCGTCGCGGAAGGGGACGCGGTCGTCGTCTTGGAAGACGTTGTGACGACCGGCGGGAGTTCGCTGCTTGCGATCGAGCGTTTGGAGGCGATCGGGATTAAGGTCTTGGGCGTTTTTGCGATCGTCGACCGAATGGAAGGCGGGGCGCAGGCGTTTGCGGCGAAAGGCTACTCTTTCCGATCGCTTTTCACGATTAAAGATTTTGGGATCGATCCTCCGACCGACTGATAGGTCGAATTCGAAGAGATCGCCGCAGGCGCGTTAGGAGCGCTATGGAAGGACGCGAAGCTATGGATTTGTCGCAATTTGATATCAACTTTCGACTTTTTGGCGTTCCGGTTCGGATCATGCCGTCGTTTTGGCTTCTAACGCTTTTGTTTTCGCCGTTTCTGACGCGCACGAACGGCGACGATCAGCCGTGGATTTTCGGCGCGCTCGGATGGATGCTTGCGACGGCGCTTTCGTTTCTTCTTCACGAGTTCGGGCACGCGCTCACGGCGCGGGAGCTGTTAGGCGCGAGTCCGAGCGTGGAGTTTGGCATGGGAACGGGACGAACCGGCGCGTTCGTTTTCGGCGGGGTCACGTCGTGGAGTTACGAACGTTCGAAGGTTGATCGTCGGAGTCGGGTTCTCGTTTCCGTAATGGGGCCGCTCGCGGCGACGCTTGGCGCGGCGCTCTTGGTCGTGATCGCCGCGCTTTTAGGGAATACGATTCTGTGGAGTATGTACGGAATCCTACCGGTTCCGATTCCCGTCGAATGGACGCTTCTCATGAAAGGTCCGACGCCGGGCGCGCTCTTTTGCGGATACTTCGTTTACGGGTTCGTGTGCATAGGGGTCGTGTGGAGCGCGTTCAATCTTCTTCCGATCTATCCGCTCGACGGCAGTCGCGTGTCGTCGTGGCTTTTCGATCGTTTTAGCGTCGGACGCCGCGCGTCGTTGACGATTTCCCTCGTCTGTTCCGTTTTCTTCGCGCTCTATTTTCTCCGTTCGCGTCAATTTTTCATGACGTATATGTTCGCCTTCTTTGCGTTTTCGAGCTTTCGCGCGCTACGCGCCGGGCTATAGCGCGCCGCCGGTTGGCGCGCGGACGTTACGACGCGCGCGGCAAGGCGTCCCAGTCGGTCGTGTACTGCGGCGAGACGAAATTCGAGAATGGTCGCCAAGCCCTTTCGACTCCTTCCGAGGCGAAGAAGATCGACCCGGCGCCGAATTTGGAATTGACTCGATCGAGCGTGAGCGAGACGTTGCGATCGCGTTCGCGCGTTTCTTCGTTTTGGGTCGGATCGAGTTCGAAAAGGTACCGTCGCGCTTGCGCGGCTTCTTCCGGGAGCGTTTCGAGCGCGACGACGCCTGCCTTTTTATATCGGAACCCGGGCTCGTAAATCGCGCGGAGGACCTGGAGCGAGCGCGCGAGAATTTCCGGAGTCGAGTTCGTCGGACGCGACAATGTGATCGCGCTTCCGCCGTTGCGTTGCGGCGCTTTCGCGTTGAAACGATCGGTCGCGACGTAGACGTAAAGCGCGGACGCTACGAGTCTGCGCGCGCGAAGTTTGGCGGCGAGTTTCGACGCGAACGTTGCGACAGGCTTCTCTAATTCGTCGAGCGACGAGACCGTTTCTCCAAAAGAGCGCGAAATCTGCATCGACTGCTGCGGCTCCGGACGCGAGACGGCGTCGAAGATGAGTTCGCCGCGAAGTTCGCGAACGGTGCGCTCCTGATTGATCGAATGGAAGCGCCGCATCGTCGTCGGATCGACCCGCGCGAAGTCGAGCGCCGTTCGCAACCCGCTGTTCTGGAATCTCGGCGCAAGACGCCGACCGACGCCCCAGATCTTTTCGACGGGCAGGCTTGCGAGCGCCGCGTCGCGTTCGGCGCGATCGAATAACGCCGCGCATTTGCGACCGCGCCGCGCGTAATTGTCTTTCGCGATGCGACTCGCCGCCTTCGCGAGCGTGCGCGTCGGACCGAGACCGATCGAAACGGGAACGCCCGTCCATTTGCGAATCGTTGCGGCGATCTTTTCCGCCAACGGTTCCGCCGCTTCGCGAACGGCGCGGGGAAGTTCCCCGAGTTCGAGCGCCTCTTCCTCTTCGTGAGGATAGCGCCCGGTCGAATCGCAGAAGAAATGAGTGAGATCGAAGAAGGCTTCGTCGATCGAGTAGACGTCGATTTCGTCGGTAAAGGTCGCGAGCGTTTCGACGACGCGCGCGCTCATATCGCCGTAAAGGGCGTAGTTCGCGGACCGCACGACGACGCCCCGCGCGCGCGCAAAATCGCGGAGTTTGAAGTACGGCTCGCCCATCGGGATCTGCAGCGCCTTCGCCTCTGCGGAGCGCGCGACGACGCAACCGTCGTTATTCGATAGAACGACGACCGGGCGATCGCGCCAGTCGGGTCGAAAGACCTTTTCGCACGACGCAAAGAAACTGTCGCAGTCGACTAAACCAATGATTCGCGTTCTCGTTTGCATACCGTCGCCTTCCTTGCCGAGAGAAGTTGCGCCAAACGGCTTAAAGCGGAGGCAGGGAACGAAGGAAATAAACGTTCCCCGCCGTCGACGGCCAACCTCAACCCAAAACCGCCGCCGCCATGGAGCCGCCGCCGCGCGACGGCGCGAAGATCGAATCGCGCCGTCGTCGACGTTCTCGTTCGCAGCGCGCTCTCCTTAGCGCGTTCCGAAAACCGGCGTTCATTCTAATTCGGCGTTTCGCCGCGTCAACGAAGAAATTTCGGACGCCCCCTTAATCGCGCCCTTTTGACCGTCGTCGAAACGTCGCCGCGCG
>ONGM01000005.1 GCA_900317365.1 uncultured Planctomycetota bacterium | reverse complement strand
TGGTCGCTCGCCGGGTTACAATGACTTCCCTTTTACGCGTTATCCGCAGGCTTCAGCCTGCGGATAACGCAAAGCCAAGCGTCCCGCTAGCGCAGACGCTCTGACGACGCTTCATGTTCTGCGCCGCCAACGCTATCCCAAATCGATATAAATAGCGTCTGGCGGCAACTTTGTGAGAACCTCTTTCATCGTCATACCGATTTCTTCAATTTCGGAATCGAGCATTTCTTCAAAGGAATTCCAGCAATACTCGCGAACTTCGGCGTCGTCGTTCTCCGTTTCGTAGACGTAGGCGTAAAAGGAGCCGGAATAATCGATCGAGTATCCGGAAAATTCAAAGTCGAAGTACGAAATATACCCGTGAAGTCGATTTTGTTCAATTAAGACGTCGTAAGCGCTACGATTCTCTCCAGGTTTGTTTGGCGGAATCGGCGTCAATCCAATAAAACCGTACTTGCGCGGTTTATCGTCAAACGTCGGACGGAAAGACTCGCAAAACATCTCCGACGCAGGAAGTTCGTTTAAAACTTCCCGCCAAGTCTTGCCGATTTCGGCAATTTTAACTTCAAAGACGTCTTCGAAAGGAACGCGGCAAATCTCACGTTTCGTTTCGTTTTTTCCCTCTCCTTCGCAGACGTAACAGGCAGGTTCCTCATCCTTGTCTGGAAAATATAGCGTTTTGAAGTACAAACGATATTTCAAATAATGGACGCTGAAATAACTAATCAGTCCATATTCTTTGTACTTATCAATAAGCGCGTCATACGCCGTTTTTGGCATTGTAGTCCCCCTATAAACCAAACGTATCGATTGGTTTAAGGCTTGATGCATAGAGCTTTAAACCAAGCGTTTGACGATATTCAAATCAACTTTAAGTCATAACAATGCGTCAAACGCCCATCGGCAAAGGGCGTTCGATTTTCACATTGACAACGCCTTGACCGGATAGCGCGATGCGAAGATTGATTAGCGTCGTACCTCAATTCACTGTTGCGAAGATTCTTCTCGAGCGCTCGCTCGTCCGCTCCTCTTTAAAAACATTTTAGTTCCTAAGAAAGGATTGCGACGTCATCGTATGTTCCTTACTTCTCTTTTTTTGGGGTGTATTCCCAAATGACCTCAAGGACCTTTGCGGGGGTAGTAAAAACGTCGATTGTATCTCCCTCAGGAGTGAAAAACTCCACCTCAAAATACACACCGTCATACTCTAAAACAATAGCGCCTTCCGTCCCAGCCGGCAGTCCCTTAAACTCCTCTGTTAGTTGAACCGCGTCCAATTCTTTCATTTCATCATTCTCCTACGGACGATTATTTTGCTAAAGACGCCCAATAACGGCGCGCCGTTATCTGTATATTCTCATTATAATCAAGCCGTCGTCAAGTACGACATTCAGAAACAGTTTTAAAAAGTATCGATATACGAACAGAAACGGACTCAGTAAATTTTTAGACAGTCTCTATAAAAAGTGCGCCAACGTCGAAACGATGGCGCAACGCAAAATTGACGCGGTCTTTTTACCCTTCAAACCCGCTCAGCTTTAAAATCACGTCATGCGCGATCATTAGCCCGAAAATTCCTACGATTGTCGGGAGACTGCCGAGCGTGTTGCGGGGACGACCGGGAGGGCTTTGAGCCTGCTCGGCGTCGAGCGGCGCGGCGGGGGCGACACGCTCAAAGCGCTCGTCGCCGGATCGCAACGCGTCCCGAATCGGCTCCGACGAATAGGCGCAACGCACGTCGTCCGTATTCACGCCAACGCGACGCAGGCGCTTCCGAAGCTGCGCCGCAAGCGGACAATGCGTAACCTCCGTGAGACGCCCGACCCGAGGCGCGCTCGAATCGACTCGCAACGCCGCCCCCATACTCGAAATGATCGGAACCCCGCGCCGCAACGTCTCCGCGATTAAGGCGACCTTCGGCCCGAGCGTGTCGATCGCGTCCACGACGCAATCCGGCTTCTCCGACCAGGCGCCTTCAAAAAGCTCCCCGACGTTGCGCTGATTCACCAGCGTCTTACGCGTCTCCACGCGCGCCCTCGGGTTAATCGCCCGTATCCGCGCCGACGCAAGATCCGCCTTCGAGCGCCCGATCGTCTCGTGCGTCGCGAGAAGCTGGCGATTGATATTGCTCTCCTGGACGTAATCAAAGTCGACGATTCGAAACTCGCCGATCCCCGATCGCGCCAGCGCTTCGAGCGCGTACCCGCCGACCGCGCCAAGCCCGACGATCATGACGCGCGCGTTCGCCAGGCGCTCGACTCCCTCCGAGCCGAGCACGAGCGCCGTGCGATGGAACTGCTCAGGCAAGCCGCCTTCAGGCAAATTCGCCAACTCCTCGTTTGTCATGTCATAAGCTCCCGACTACGCCTGATCGGCGGAATAACGCTCCCACGCCGCCTTGGCGAGTTCGGCGCCCGCCGCGCGGCATTGTTCGAGAACCTCCGCCGTCGGGCGCTGTTTCGCCTTAATCGGCGCGTCGGTAATCGCGGGGTACTTCAGGACCTCGAGGCGCTTCTGAATCGCCTCGGGACCGCCTTGTCCCCATCCGAAGGAGCCAAAGGCGAGGGCGGTCTTTTCGCGGAATTTCAAGCCTTGGAAATAATCGAGAACGGCGCCGAGCTGTGGCATGAGCCACGCGTTCAAGGTGGCGCTTCCGAACGCGACGGCGGCGGCGTCGAGCGCTTCTGCGGCGATGCGAGTCAGTGTCGTTTTGCGGGCGTGCATGAGCTGAACGTCGAGGCGCGGGGCGGTCGGGTTCTCTTTCGCGATTTTCGCGCCGTATTCGACGGCGCCGGCGTAGATTTCTTCCGCCATCATTTCAGTGCTGTTCCACATCGTGTCGTAGATCACGAGGACCTTCGGCGCGTAGGAGCCGGTCGCCCATTTCGGGTAGGCTTTAAGGATCGCGTCGATATGGGAGCGCCACATCACGCCGTGGGCGGGGGCGATGAGTTCGATATCGAGTGTCGCGGCGGTTTCGAGCGCTTTGAGGGTCTGCTTGCCGTAGGGCGCGACGATATTGGCGTAATAACTCTTCGCCTCTTCGAGAAGTTTCGGGAGATCGTATTCGTCGTCGAAGCGTTCGGAGGTCGCGATATGTTGCCCGAAGGCGTCGTTCGAGAAGAGGATTTTCTCTTCCGGCATATAGGCGATCGACGATTCCGGCCAGTGAACCATCGGCACGTTGACGAAGGTCAGTGAGCGTTTTCCGAGGGAGAGGGATTCGCCCGGCTGGAAGATTTGGAATTTCCAATTGGAGACGTCGAAGAACCCGGCGAGGGCGTCGCGGCATTTCGCGTTGCAGACGACGGTCGCGTTCGGGCACGCGGCGACCATAGCGGGAAGGGAACCGGCGTGGTCGAGTTCGGCGTGGAGGCACACGAGATAATCGACTTTCTCCAAATCGACCAACGACGCGACGTTTCTCTTGAGTTGTTCCGCAAAGGGCGCTTTGACCGTGTCGATGAGCGCGACCTTTTCGTCGCGGATCAGGTAGGCGTTGTACGTCGCGCCGAGTCGCGTGTCGTAGCTGTGAAAATCGCGAACGTTATAATCAACGTATCCAACTTGATCGACGCCCGGTCGAAGTTCAGTCGTTAATTTCATAGGGAAATCTCTTTCTTAACGTCGCGGCGCAATCGTCGCGCGACGCGATGCGTTGTAAAAAAGTTGTCAAAAAGCTCTTCAAAAGCGTTGTAAAAAAACCAAGCGCGGTCGTCGACGAGGGCGGCCGCGCGAAGAATCGTTATCTAATTTGAAGCGTCGTCAGCGTTACGCGTTCGAGGCGAGTTCGCGCCCGATTTGGAACGCCTTCTTATTCAGCTCGATAAACGCCGGTTTCACGCACTTCTCGATCGCGCCGGTCCAGAAGGAGTCGGCGATATTGGTGAGTTTCGTCGAAAGGGCGCCGAGTAGCACGACGTTCGCCGCGCGCGCGTTACCGAGTTCGATCGCCTTGTCGACCGCGCTTATGTACGCGAGTTTCGGGAAGAACGCCTTGAGCGCGTCTTCGTCGACGTCGGGATACGTCGAATTCCCGGAAGAAACGGTAACGGGCACGATGACCTGATCGGAAACGACGGCGAGTCCGTCGGGCGCGAGGTAATCGACGTACCGCAACGCCTCCGTTCGTTCCAAAGACGCGAGAACCGACGCGCCGCCTTTCGGAACGAGCGGACTATAGATCTTTTCGCCGTAGCGCACTTGCGCGAGCACGGAACCGCCGCGTTGCGCCATGCCGTGGACTTCGTACGTCTTGACGTCGTACCCGGCGTCGAGCGCCGCTTGAGCGATAATCGCGCTCGCAAGCAAAATGCCTTGTCCGCCGACCCCAACTAAAACGACGCTCGTCGTCTCTTGCTTCTTCATTTCAGCGGTCATACGAGTCCTCCTTTTCCAGAAGCGGCGTCAAATTCTTCCAGCGCGTTAAAGCGGCACGTCTGCGCGCAAAGCCCGCACGCGACGCAAAGCGAATCGTTCACCGTTACCGTCTTGTCCGCCGCGCGTTCCAACGCCGGGCACCCGATCTTTAGGCACCCGCCGCAACGCTTGCATTTCTCCTGATTGACGCGATAGCCTTTCGTCTGCTTCTTGCGATACGCGAGAGGGCACGGCTCCTTCGCGACGATCAGCCACGGTTCGTCAGATTCGATCGCCGTCTTCAGCGCGTCGCTCGTCTCTTTCAAAAAGCGCGGATTGACCTCGACGACGTTTTTGAACCCGCACGCCTTCGCGATTTCCGCGACGTCGGCGGCAAACGTCTCTTCGCCGAGAATCGTCTTGCCCGTGCCCGGATTGTCCTGGTGTCCCGTCATCGCCGTTATGCGGTTGTCGAGAACGACGAGCGTCGCCTTGCCTTTATTGTACGCGACGTCCATGAGACCCGTTATTCCCGAATGGAAGAAGGTCGAGTCCCCGACGATTCCAACGACCGGACGATCGTTCTGCGCGCGCTCGATTCCGTGCGCGACCGTAAAGCCGCCGCCCATGCACAAGATCGTGTCCATGCAGTTCAAAGGCGGCGCCACCCCGAGGGAATAGCATCCGATGTCGCCGGAAACGACGACGTCGAACTTGCTCAACGCGTAGAATAGTCCGCGATGAGGGCATCCGGGGCACAGGACAGGCGGGCGTCCGGGCAGGGTCGGCAGTTCGGGCAACGCGCGCGGTTCGACGACGTTCGGCGGAGCGACGATTCCGGCGGTCTCCGGATTTTCCGCGAGGCTCTTCTTCACCGATTTCAGAACGTCGACGTCGAGCGGACCGTATTTCGGCACGAGCTTTTCCGCGCCGAGCTTCTTACCGATCGTTTGAATTCCGAGCGTCTTGAGGTGAAGCTCCATAAAGTCTTCCAACTCTTCGACGACGAGAACGCGTTCGACGTGCGCGGCGAATTCGAGGAAGAGTTTGTCCGGGAAGGGGTAGCACCATCCTAATTTCAGGATATTGGCGTCGGGAAAGACCTCTTTAACGTACTGATAGGCGGCGCCGGAAGTAACGATACCGAGCCGTCGATCGTCGGCGTTATTCCATTCGATACGATTGAGTTTCGACGCGGAGGCGGCTTCGGCGAGTTTTTCAACGCGCTCTTCGAGTCGGACGCGCATACCGCGCGCAAACGCGGGAATCGGCACGAAACGTTGCGGATTCTTTTTGAAGGAATGCGCGCGATTGAGCGCTTCGTAGTCGCCGAGTTCGACGACGCCGCGCGAGTGGCTAATCGTCGTCGTCGTGCGCAGAATCACAGGCGTTCCGAACTCTTCCGAAATCTTAAAGCCTTCCTTGAGGAAATCTTTCGCTTCTTGGGAATCCGCAGGTTCGAGAACCGGGACTTTGGCGAAGTGCGCGAAGAGTCGCGTGTCTTGCTCGTTTTGAGACGAATTCATACCGGGATCGTCGGCGACGATCGCGACGAACCCTCCGACGACGCCGGTGTACGACAGCGTCATGAGCGGGTCGGCGGCGACGTTGAGACCGACGAGCTTCATCGTCGTCATAGCGCGCGCGCCGGTCGTTGTGGCGCCCGCCGCCGCTTCAAAGGCGACCTTCTCGTTCGGCGACCATTCGCAGAAAATCGATTTGCCGTAGTACTTGCTGATATTCTCCAGGATTTCCGTCGAAGGCGTTCCCGGGTACCCCGTCGCGACGGAAACGTCGGCTTCGTACGCGCCGCGCGCGATCGCCTCGTTTCCGGAGAGTAATTTCTTCTCCACCGCTTCACTCATAATCCGATTCTTTCTCAACAAAGAACGCGCCGCAAAGACGACGCGTTAAAACGTTCGCGACGTCGACTTTTGCGCTCGGAGTCGAATCGTCGCGAAATAACGAAACTAAGTATAGCGTATCGGACGGATCTTTCAAGGAATCCGCCGCCAATCCGTCGGGACGACGCGCGAGCCGCTCCTGCGTCGCCGCGAGCGTTTGACGCTACAGCTTGAAGTTAAAGACTTCGCGGCAGAGTCTCATGAGACGTTGCCAGCACGTCTGCGGATCCGCCTTAATCTTGCACTTCGCCGTCATGCCGACCGTCATAAGCTCGTCGTCGTTGTCAATATCGACGCGGACGCGATAGGAGCCCGACTGCGGTCGTTCAAGCCCGCCTTCGACCGTCTCCGTCGCGACGGGTCCGCCGCCTTTCGCCGAAAGTTGATACGGAACGCTCGACATCGTGTGGTGCTCGATATCGATCTTCCTCGCGACCTTCGCGATATACGTCTCCGAAGGACGCTCCGTCAGCTTCACCTTGACCTTCTGACCTTCGCGAATGAAGTTGATCTTCGACTGATCGACGACGATCTGCGCTTCAAGTTTCTTCGGATCGCCAATACTGCAAATTTGAACGCCCGGTTCGAGGGTCGTGTTCAGATTGCGCGCGAGCAACGGGGTGCCGTTCCATTCGGGCAACGCGGACGTCGAATCTTGGAATTGCGATTCGCGATCGACGCGCCAGTACGGGGAAACGACGCGACCGGCGATCGGAGCGCGCAATTCGAGACGTCGTCGCTCGTCCTGCATCGACAGCACGGCTTCGCTAAGCCCCTTGTATCGCGCGCGCGCCTGCGTGAGTCGCGCGACCGCTTCCTGCTGATTTCCGAGTCGTTCGCACATCTGAATTTCGCGCAAGGTTTCGCTAAGTTGACCTTGCAAGTCGTTGAGTTCCGTGTCGAGCGTCGGATTGCTCAAAACGGCGATCAACTGGCCCTTCTCAACGTATTGACCTTCCGTAACGCAAATCTCCTTGAGAACGCCGCCTGATTTCGGCGCCAAGACGTTCTGAGTCGTCGATTCGTCGGAACGAAGTTCCAACGTCGCGGGAGAATAGATCGAATACGGAAACGGCACGAACAAAAAGACGGCGACAAGCGCCAACACGCCGGCGAGCGACGGATAAAAATGAGACTTTTTCACTTTATAGATGCGCCCCGGTACCCAGAAGAATTTCGCGATTTTCCACAGCGGCATGACGAGAAGCCCGTAGAGGGACATCGCCGCGATCACCTGCGCCACGACCTTGAGTCCGTAAGAATCGAAGAAGCGATAGACGAAGAATAAAATCGACGCCATAACGACCCAACGATAGCAAACGGCGCCGACCGTGTACATCGCAAACCAGAACTGATTCCGCTTCGGCAAAAATGGATCTTCTTGAGACTCCATGCCCAAGAACCATTCGGACGCCTTTTGCGACATGATCTTCGTCGCCTTCTGACGAAGGTTCGGAATCTCCAAAAGGTCGGAAAGAATATAGTATCCGTCGTAACGCAACAGCGGGTTAATATTGAAAACGATCGTGCTTATCGACGAGAGGAACATGACGTTCAAGCACAGATAATGCAGCATGTTCTCGTTGGTAAACCACCAGATCCACGTGCAGATCGCCGCGAGCGTGCATTCGACGAAGACGCCGGCGACCCCGATTCCCGCGCGCTTCCACTTGTTCGGAATCATCCACGAGTCGGAGACGTTGCAATACAGACACGGCGTCAAGACGAGGATCATCACGCCTAATTCGTGACACTCCCCACCGAGGACTTTACACGACAGCCCGTGCCCGAACTCATGAAGCACCTTCGTAAAGAAGAGGGTAACGCTGAGCAGCAAGAGGTTGCCGGGTCCGAAGAATTGCTGGAATTCCGGGAGCTTTGCGCGGAAATGATCGAACTCGATTCCGACGAGCAAGAGCGCCGAAAGCATGAGCAGAAGACAGCAGACGAGCGTTACCGGGTGAAAACACCAGCGCACGAACGGAAGAATCGCGTCGAAAAACCGGTTCGGGTCGACTCCTTTAAAGCGGATCGCCAGAATATTCGAAGCGGCGGCGATAATCTCTTGGCGTCGTCGCTTCGAGCGTCTTTTGAGAAGTTCGTGCCCTTGATCCGGAACGCCGACGACGATCAGACTGCACTGGTGCAATTGTCCGACGAAACTCTGAATCTCTTCGAGCGTAATTTTCTGCGGCGGAAACTTCGCCTCAAAAGCCTCTTTAATCGCTTCGAGGGACTTCGTGCCGTCGAGCTGCTCCAGAATGAAGTACTCTTCGTCTTGAAATCGGTAGTATTTCAATCCGATCGGATCCTTAACGATCCAATACGATCGTCCGAGATAGCTCGCGCGCTTTGCGGACAAATCGGTGCGCGCGTAGACCGACAAGACGCGTTCCGCGCTTGATACGAGACTGTCCGCTAACGTTGCCATACGTCGAATCCTTTGCGATTTGCGGTCGACGACCTAAGTCGCGATAGAATGAGTCGCGCGACGGTCGCGACGTCGCGCGCAAGAGTCGTCGAGGTCTTGCGACTTCTTATCCGTTTTCTTAATCGTTCACTTTAACGCGCACGAGCGAGCCCGGGCTGAGAACCCAATATCCGGACTCCGTTTTTTTGTTCTCAACTTCCACGTAGAAGTAGTAGTGTTCCGACTCGACCAACTGTCGAACGTACACGACCTTGCCGGTCAATTCGTAAGCCTGCTCGCCGCGCCGCGACGCGTAGACCGTAACTTCCTTGCCGTCGACGTCTTCCGGAGCGTACTGACTTTCCGGAATCGCGCCGGAAATCAGGACTTTATCGAGTCGGATAATGTGGAGGACCTCGGTTCCTTCGCGGAGCCATTCCCCTTCGTTCACGAACAGATCGTCGATCACGCCGTCGATCGGGGAGAAGAACTTGCGGTTCCGAATTTGAACGTCGATCGCCCTAACGCGCGCCGACGCCACTTTAACCTTTTCCTTATTCACTTCCAGGTCGTAGCGCGCCTTGTCGACCGACTTTCCGGCGCGCAACCAGTCGTATTTTTTCTCTTGAATTTCTTCCGGGGAAACGGAACCGGGAACCGCCTTATTGAGCGCTTCCGCGCGCTTGTACGACGCTTGCGCCACGAGCGACGCCGCTTCCGCGACCTCGATTTCGAGCATTTTGTCCGCTTCTTTTTGCGCGACGACCAGCTCTTGCTCCGCGACGATTCGCTCTTGAACGAGCTCGTCGTCCTGCTGCTTGCCGAGAATATCGCCTTTCTTAACGACGAGACCGCGGGTCAGCGTGCGTCGTTTCGAGGAGCCGTCCGGATTCTGAATCGGTTCGCCATTCGCGTCGAGTTCGCTCTTGCCGAGTTCGACGAGGAGTCCTTGTCCGTTGGAACTAATCGTCGCTTCGTAACCTTCGCCTTTCGGGATCTCGACTTTCGCGACGATCATACCGTCTTGCGCTTCTCCGAGCGCCGCGAGGTTATCGCGCGAGATCGACGTCGATCCGCGCAATTCCGCGAGCGGATCAAGTAAGTCGGTCGCGGAAGCTCGATTCGAGTCCAAAACGGCCGGCGGCGTCATGAGCGCGCGATCGCGCTCTTCGTCCGCCACGCCAATACTCGCGGTCAGAGCTACGATTGCGAGCGCTAAACTACCGAATGTCTTAGCCATGTGATTGATCTTCATTTTCGTTACAAGCGGGGTTCCGATACGCGTCGCGCGCGCGACGCCGCAACTTTTATTCAAACCAGAAGAAGACGGTCTTCTGTAAAAACGCGATCATCTCGTTAAAACAGACGTATCCGAGAGATCGTCGGCCGCAATAGACCTTCGCGGAAACTCCCGCGCCGGCGCGCGCGCCGACCGGAAGATTGTTCGGATCGTCGATCTTCGCAATAATTTGCACCGTCGTCTCGTCCGTACCGCGATTCTCCGCGCGATCGTGAATCTGATCGTCGCGCTCGATCGTCGCGTCGTAATTCTTCGACGGGTCGACCATCATAACGAATTTCGCGCTCAATTTAAAATTCTCGTCCTTTGCGCGCTGCTCGCGGAGATAGTCCTCGATATGCCCCATGCGTTTTTCCGGCATATTGAGTTCCAACTGCAACTCGCCGTCCGGATCCGCGATCTCCATGAGGATTTGACCCGGTTGAACCGGTCGGTTGCGAAGTTTATTATCGAGGTCGAAGGTCATAACGACGCCGCTAATCGGCGCTTTCACCACGAGGTCGTCGCGTCGTTCGTCGAGAATCTCTTTTTGAATGAGCAACGACTTCTCGCGCTCTTGATATTGCGCGAGCTGACCGGCGATACGGATCTTCTCCGCGTCCTTCGCCTGGAAGCTCTGATCTTTTAACGCGACGATCTGCTTGCGAACCTCTTCGATTTCGCCTTGCGTCTTGACGTACTCCGCGTCCATTTCGTTGTTCGAGAGCACGAGGAGCTTCTGACCCGCCTCGACCGTCGCTCCGTGCTGCACGTAGAGTTCGACGACTTTACCGGACTCGCGCGCGAAAACGTTGCTTCTCACGACCGGCTCGAGCGTGCCGTCGCAGTGCATATTGAAATTCCACGGAACAAAGATCAGGGCGAGAATCAGCGCGAGAACGGCGATTGCGACCGCGATCGTCTTCGGCAACATTCGCGCGGCGACGAGAACCTTCGATTTACCGATCGCCTGCCACAACGGGGCGAGGAAAATCGAGTTGTGCTCGATCGCGTTTCCGACCGCGACGCGCGCGTGCTCGACGACGATCTCGACGCGCTTCATCATGTGTTCCGACGCGTTCGAATCTTCAATTTGCTCCACGACGATCGCGCCGAACGGCGGCGGCACGACGACTTTGTCGCGCTCCGTTTCGTCGTGATCGTTTTCGTCGATCGTTCTCTGAACGAGCGGATAAACCGCGATCATCTTCGTGTGCGACGCGTCGACGTAATCTTCGAGCGCCGCTTCGACCTGAGGCGCGAGGTTCGACGAGTCTCCGGTGTACACGATCGGTTCGTTCGCCTTAACGACGGCGGTCGCAAGGTCGCCGAGCAGTTTCACGGTCTCGGAACGCTTGTCGACCATGTCTTGTCCGCTCACCGCTTCGATCTTCGCGCGTCCGCCATGACAGACCGCGAGCGAAACGCGGTCGCACTCGATAAGACGCCGGCTCTCGTTCGCGACGGTGTAGAGCGTCTCTTTCAGATCGAGCGTCTTGTGAATATTGCGCGTGAAATCCTCGAGTTGCGTCCAGAGGTTTTGACGGTCGCTAAAATTTTTGAGCTGGCGGTTCTTATAGTATTCCGACGCGTAGCGCGTTACTTGCCGCACGAAATTCTGGAAGCCCTGCTGCGTCGCCGGATTCGTGTCCGGACGCTGGAAGACTTCAATAATCGCGACTTTCTCGAGTTCGGTGCTGACGACGCCGAGAAGGAGCAGAAAATCGGTCGGGTTGCCGCCGTCGTTTGCGCCTTCGCCGCCGGAATGCGGAGGCACAAGCGCGTCCGTCTCGGTTCCGCGCAGCATATTATAAAGGAGGTACGAGTGCGTTTTATTCGCATCCTCGTCTTCGTGGAGCTTCGTATCGCGAAGATTGACCTGATATCCGAGAGTCAATCTTCCGGAATTATCGGCGATCCACATGGCGCCGCCGTTTGCGCCCAACGCGCGAACGACCCTTGTCATGAACTCCGCTTGGAACGTTTCCGGCGCCACGTCCGATCGCGAAATTTGCGCGATTTCATTGACGATAGTGCGGATTTGCTGTTTCGTCTGTTCCAGCATCGTTTTGTCGTAGCGTTGTTCCTGACTCATTTTTAATCTCGACGATTCTATCTTTCGCGGCGTCGAACGCCCTAAAAACCCTGACGTCAATATGACGCGCAGGCAACGTATAAATTCGGCGTTTTTTATAAAAAAATCGACCAACGCCGTTTTTTTCTACGCTAAATTCGCTGAAAAACTACAAAAACGTATCGGTTCTTCACGAGTACGGCCAAAGACCCGCGCGGACGTTCCTGTCGCGTTGCGTTGCACGGGGGCTGGGAAAAGCGCGCTATACGTTATAATACTTATATTGAAAAACGCCGTTTTGTCAATCGGCGCCGCATTCACAACGCCGGTCGCGACGTCCAAAAAAATCGTCGTCGGCGTCGTTACGAATCCATATACCGCGCGCAAGAGCGCGAAGCGACCCAAAATGAGTTCTGTAAAAATCGCCGTTTATCCCGGTTCCTTTGACCCCATAACGCTCGGACACCTTAACGTGATCGAGCGCTCGTCGCGACTCTTCGACCGTCTGGTCGTAGCCGTCGGCGTAAATTCCGAAAAATCGCCGTGGTTCACGGCGGAAGAACGTTGCGAACTAATTCGCCGCTCGACGCAAGAGCTCGGACTCACGAACGTCGAAACGACGACGTATTCCGGATTGACCGTGCGTTTCGCCAAAGAGCTCGGCGCGCGCGTCATCGTGCGCGGAGTTCGACCGCTCACCGATATTCCCGCCGAACTCACAATGATGATGGCGAACCGTCGTTTGGAACCGGAAGTGGAAACCCTCTTTCTTATCGCCGACGGCGAGCTCGCGCACGTCTCGAGTTCGCTTATTAAAGAGATCGCCGGGTCGGAAGAAGAACGCTCGCTATGCGCCTTCTTGCCGCAATGCGTCATTGAAGCGACTCTGAAAAAGTCGAAAGAACGACGCGCAAGACAATAACAAACGGATAAATTTGTTAAAAAATCGCCAAGTCCCTTGACAAATTGCAACGACGCGGTATCATGGTTCGCGTAGTCGTGATCGCCTCTATGTGAGACGTCGACGGCGAAAGGCGTCGTAGCCAAATGGCTAAGGCAACGGATTGCAAATCCGTCATTTACCGGTTCGAATCCGGTCGACGCCTCTTTTTAGTCAGATCCCTCCTGAAACTCCGATCTGCACATTCCCTTTCCTCCTTTCCACCACCTGCTCGTCGGTAGCGATACCGACGTTCATAGCCCACTCTTCTCTCCATAACTCCTTGTTGGCAGATCGGAGTCTTTTTTTCTTCTACTCCTGAAGCCTCTCTCCCCAAGCGACGTTTGCGATTTGACGTAGCGCGCGAGCGTTCTTTCCGCGTTGGAACGCGAACGAGCGACGACCTCGTCTCGATCGTCCTTCCGCAGGCTTTCTTTCCCTTCCTTCCACTCTTTCCTTCTTTTTCTCCTTCATTTATTCTTTTTCTTTTCACTCTCTTTCTTCTTTGCGACGTCCGCGACGTCAAAAGGCGCGCTTTATTTCAATATAGAGATTTTAGATAAACAAGAAACTTAAAACAATCTGGATAAGCGTTACTGTTATTTCATCAAAAAGGGATTCTTTCTGTCAAGTCTGACGCTCTTGTTTACCGATTTATCGAATGTTCATTTTTTACGGTCGGAACGCGCAGGCTGACAGCAGGCTCCGCAGGGACGATCGTCGGGAACGAACGGATCAGACAAACGCAAAGTTTGTGCGTTCGACGCGATTCCACGCGCGTTGAAACGTCGCAAACGTCGTCATATTTACTGTCGAGCGATAGATTCCATGTCAAGTTTTACGCACAGATTGATCAACGCCAAACCGAGACGCACGTTGTTCGCCGTTTCCTTGGCGTGCGCAGCTCTCGTCGCAAACATAGCGCTCGTCTCGCAGATTGCGCGCGCCGCAGACGCGTCGCAGCGCGCCGAACGCTGGGTTCGCGCGGAACGTTCGCAGTTTGTCAAAATCGTCGACGAGACGTGCAAATCGGTCGTCAGTATCCAGGGAGAAAAGCAATACGAAGTCGGGAAACGCTCATTCGGGCGCGATTCGCAAGCGCAATACGACGTTTTTAACGGCATGGGGACCGGGGTCGTCATCGACGAGCGCGGGTATATCGTAACCAACTATCACGTCGTTAAAGGACTACTGAAACTCGAAGTGGTAACGTCCGACGGCGAGCGCTACAACGACGTCGAGCTGATTCGCAACGACGTCGCGACCGACCTTGCCGTTCTCAAGATCAAGCCGAAAAAGCCGTTGCAACGCATTCGCATGGGGCGTTCGGAACGCGTTATGCTCGCGGAAGACGTCTACGCGATCGGGAATCCGTACGGCTACGACTGCTCCGTGTCCCACGGCATTATTAGCGCGCTCAATCGTC
Source organism: uncultured Planctomycetota bacterium (assembly GCA_900317365.1). Classification (GTDB taxonomy): domain Bacteria; phylum Planctomycetota; class Planctomycetia; order Pirellulales; family Thermoguttaceae; genus RUG369. The sequence continues at coordinate 39,168 of ONGM01000005.1, read as the reverse complement.
CGCTCGAAGTCAACGAGAACCTCTACTACGACCGCGTTATCCAGACGGACGCGGCGATCAATCCGGGTAATTCCGGCGGTCCGCTCATCAATATGGACGGGGAAATGATCGGACTCAACGCGGCGGTTCGCGAAGAAGCGGAAAATATCGCGTTCGCCATTCCGATCGACGTGGTCGCCGACGTCGTTGAGAGAATGATCCGTCAATCGGTCGCCAAAATGACGCATCACGGACTCCGTTTCCGAGTCGTCGACAGCGATATGCCGGAGTATCCGGAAAACGGCAACGGCGAAGATTGTCTTATCGTCGAATCGGTCGATCCGCGCAGTCCTGCGGAAGAATGCGGCGTCAAACCGGGAGACGTTCTTCTCGCGTCGAACGGGTACCGCGTCAGATCGAGTCTTGAGTTCACCTGTTCCCTTATCGGACTCGGGCTAACGGACGTCGCCAACCTCGAAATAGCGCGCGACGGGTCCGAACTCGAGACCGCGCTCGCGTTCAACGGCGCGGTTCCCAACGTCTCGCGGAACACGAGCGTCGCGTCCAATAAGAGTTCGAGTCGGACGCTCTCGACGGAGGACGCGTCGCATTACAAGACCGCGACGACGAACGTCGCGTTCACAGAAAATTCGGAGAAATCGGAGAAATTGTCGTCGGACACGGAAACGCGCTCCTCGTCGACGGACTCGAAACCGCGCGGAAACGCCGCTCGGCGCGTATGGGACGTCTTCGGCCTGGAAGTCGAGACGGTCGGCGCGGAAGAATATCGCAAGCGATTCCCGAACTTGAAACTCGTTAGTATCGAGTACGAGACGGAATCGGGAGAAAACGTCAATTTCCTCTTTGATCCGACGGGTGGCGTCAGCGTCTCGCGCGTCGACGACTCGGGACTCTTCGCGTCGAGCGACGTCGGCGTTAAAGAAGGCGACTTCATCTTCGGGTTCGGCGTCGGAAACGATCAGGACGGGCAATTGAGCGTCGCTTCAGTCGAGAATCTGTACTACATCGCCAAGCGCGTCGACGAATACGCCAAGGTCGACTCGGGACGCGCGCGCGTCTACCTCATTCGCGACGGCAAGCCGTACTTCCTCGAAATCAATCTGACCGATCGCCAAAAGTAAACGGACGCGCTCGCGCCGCAGGCAATAGGAGACGCGCTCATGCCTCAAAACGAATTTGCTAATTACGCGCTCACCGACGCGCACGTTCATCTACAAGACGCCGGATTTGGAACTTCTCTCGACGACGTCGGGCGAATCTTGCAAATCGCCGACGAGGCCGGCGTCAAACGCTTCGCGTGCTCGGCGACTTCGCCCGCCGACTGGAACCGCGTCGCCGCGATCGGGCGACGGTTCGACTCCGTCTTCGTTATGTTCGGACTTCATCCGTGGTACGTTGCGCGCGTTCAAGGGGACTGGCAAACCTCGTTAAAGATTTTTCTCGACTCTTTCGTCGCCGCCAATAAGAGCAAGGCGGCGCTCGGTGAAGTCGGACTCGATTTCGCGACGCGTGAAGCGCGGGAAGACGCCGCCGTACGCGGAATGCAAGAGTCGGCGTTGCGCGCGCAACTGGAACTCGCGGACGAACGCGCGCTACCGGTCGCGTTGCACGCCGTTCGCGCGAACGATCGGATTCTCGCCGTCATGTCGGAATATAAGAGGGTGCCGACGTGGCTTCTTCACGGGTGGACGGCGACGGCGAACGAACTTGACCGGGCGGCGTCGCTGAACGCGTTCTTTTCCTTTTCGACGCGCAGTTTGTCTCCGCACTCGAAGCGCGCGCTCGCGACGATCGCGGCGGCGCCTCGCGATCGCATTCTGCTAGAATCGGACGGACCGGGGGTCGTTCCGCCGCCAGGTTGCGACGTTCCTGGTCGCGAGCTAACGGCGCCGTACGCGCGGCCGATAACGGAGGACGGAACGCCGGCGATGGCGCCTTCGGCGATTTTCGACGCGTTGCGCGGAATAGCGTCGACGCGTAAGACGCCGGTCGACGACCTCGCGCGGCAGATCGCGGTCAACGAAAAGAGGTTTTTCTCGAGTTGGCCCGCGCTAGAGAACTAACGGCGCGACGCCGGGCGCGACAGGCGGCGAACTCGAAGGCGGCGAAATCGTAAACGACGCCTTAATCGACGCGCTTGACGTCGACGCGCTTGACGTCGGAATCGCCGACGCTTACAATCGACGTGGCGCCGCGCGCAAGGCGGCGTATAACGAATTTTACATCGTCAATATCGACCCGTTTCCCAGGTAGGAGAACTCTATGGCAGGCGAATTTCGTTTTTCATTCGGTCCTTGGAACATCCACGAAGGCGCCGATCCGTTCGGACCTGAAGTTCGTAAAACGATCGCGTTCCGCGACAAACTTGAACTGTACAAAAAAATGGGATTCGACGGCGTCCAATTCCATGACGACGACGCGGTTCCGAATCTGAACAATATGTCGAAGTCGGAAATCATCAAGGAAGCGGAAGCGCTCAAAAAGATTCTCGACGAACACGAACTGACGGCGGAATTTGTCGCGCCGCGTCTCTGGATGGACCCGCGCACGATCGACGGCGGCTTCACCTCCAACTGCCCCGAATGCCGCAAATACGCGCTCGAACGTCTTCACACGACCGCCGATATCGCGACCGCGCTCGGCACGAAAAACATCGTCTTCTGGCTTGCCCGCGAAGGCACCTATATTCGCGAATCGAAAGATCCCTACGTCGCGACGCAACGCATTGCGGACGCGCTCCAAGACGTTCTCGATTACAATAAAGACGTCCGCGTCATGATCGAATCGAAGCCGAACGAACCGGTCGACCACGCGTTCATTCCGACGATCGGGCACGCGATCGCGATGGGTCTGCTCACGAACGCGCCGGATCGCGTCGGATGCCTCATCGAAACGGCGCACGCCATCTTGGCGAACCTGTGCCCGTCCGAAGAAATGGGATTCGCGCTCGCTCACAAGAAGCTCTGGAGCGTTCACCTCAACGATCAAAACGGACTCAAATTCGACCAAGACCAAACGTTCGGCATGGTCGATCCTCGCCGCGCGCTCAACCAAGTTCGCGTTCTCGACAAGCACGACTACGGTAAGAACGGCGAATGGGTCGGACTCGACGTCAAAGTTCTGCGCACGCAAAAGGACGAAGTCGGACTCAAACACCTCGAATACAGCCGCAAGATTTTCCTGCGACTCCTCGAAATCAGCCGCGCGTTCGACGAAGCGAAAATCGACGAACTCATCGCCGAACGAGACTACGAAGAACTCAACTGGTACATTCTCGACGCCATGTTGAAGTAATCTTCGCGCTCGCTCGACACTAGCGCGAGTCGCGTTGCAAGACGAGCGTTACGAAACAAGAAGACGCGTTCGAGCGATCGGACGCGTCTTTTTTTCCCAAGGAGACGTCATGATATTTAAAACGACGACGCTAGGCTGCAAGGTCAATCAGTATGAAACGCAGTGGATACGCTCGGCGTTTCTCGCGAACGGGTGGGAAGACGGGGACGCTTCGGAACGTCCTGACGCGGAGGTCGACCTTGTGATCGTGAACACGTGTTCCGTAACGGCGGAAAGCGACGCGAAAAGTCGCAAGGTCGTAGCGAAATACGCGAAAAGTTGTCCGAACGCGGAAATCGTCGTCGTCGGATGCTACGCGGCGTCGGATCCGCAAGGCGCGTCGCAACTTCCGCGCGTCTCCGAGATCGTTTCCGACAAGCGCGACCTTCCGAAATTCTTCCGAAGTCGCGGGCTAGAAATCATTCCAACCGGGGTGGCGGCGCTTTCGGAACGTCGGCGCGCGTACGTCAAAGTGCAGGACGGATGCCGCGTCGGGTGCGCGTACTGCATCATACCGACGACGCGCCCGTACCTTGAGAGTCGCAAGATCGACGACGTTCTCGCCGAGGCGAAGGCGCTCGCCGCGAACGGTTATCAGGAGATCGTCGTAACCGGGGTGCATTTGGGACATTACGGGCTCGACTTCTATCCGCCGACCCCAGAGGAAGAGGCGGCGGCAGGCGAAGGCGAATTTGGCGAAGGCGAATCGAGCGAGGCCGAACGGCGTCGCGCGAAACTTCCGCTCGAACGGTACCTTGCGCGTCAGGCGCTCGTTCCGGAGTCGGAGCGGGTCGATTTGGCGACCTTGCTCGACGCGCTCGTTTCGCTACGACTTCCGCATATGCGATTCCGACTCGGAAGTCTTGAAGCGGTTGAAGTCTCGGAGAAATTGCTCGACGTCGTCGCGAATAATCCCGGGGTCGTGTGTCCGCATTTTCATCTTTCCATGCAAAGCGGCGACGACGAGGTTCTCGCGAATATGAAGAGACGTTGGCTCAGCGAGCCGTATATAGCGAAGTGCGAAGAAATCTATCGCAGAATTCCGGACGCGGCGCTCACGACGGACGTGATCGTCGGATTTCCCGGCGAGACGGACGCGCAGTTTGAGCGTACGGTCGAGGTCGTCAAAGCGCTTCATTTTTCTCGAACGCACGTCTTCAGATTCAGCGCGCGTCCCGGTACGATCGCGGCGCAATTACCGAATCCCGTGCCGCCGGAAGTCAAGAAGGATCGCGCGGCCGTTCTCGGCGCGGTCGCGCGCGCGGAACGCGAAGCCTTCGGCAAGCGCTTTTTAGGCAAGAGGGCGCGCCTCATCGTCGAATCGGAATCGAGTCTGTCCCTCGGCGCGCAGTCTCTTAAAGGGACGACCGATCGATACTACGAAGTCGACGTTCCGCTCGGTCCGCGCGACGTCGTGGAACCGGGCAAGCTCGTCGACGTCGAACTTACGGAGCTTCGCGGCGACGTCTTTATCGGTCGGCTTCTTCGTTAACGGTTCGGAAGTTAAAGCGTCGAACTATTCTTCCGCGTCTCGAGAATGCGCGCCGTCGACGCCGACGCGCGCTAGGTATTCGCGTTCTTTCGCGTGCATAATCGGCGCGTCTTCCGGCGCGTGGTCGTCGTAACCGACGATATGCAACGCGCCGTGGATCGCGTACAGCAGGAGTTCGTCCTCCGGCGGCCAGTTGTAATCTTTCGCAAGATCGATCGCGACGTCGGGACAGATCACAATCTCGGCGTCGACGCTCTTTCGGGCTTGATCGACTTCGAGCGGAAACGCCAAGACGTCGGTCGGATAATCGTGCCCGAGGTACTCGACGTTCATCTGACGCATCGGTTCCGACGCGAGCGTTACGATTTCGATCGACCCTTTAACGAATCCGGCGTCTTCAAAAACGTTCGTCACCGCGCGCTGAATTCGATCGAAATCGACGTTCATCGACTCCTGTTCGTCGGCGAATGAAAATTGGAATTTTGCGGAAGCCATCGTTTCTTACTCCGTTTCCCGACGCTTTCGGCGAAGGGGCGAAAATGCCAAAATCGAAACTGTCAATTAAAAGCGGATCACGCGCGACGAGCTCGCGTCTCGATCGTGCGCGTCCCGTTTAATGATTTTCGATTCTTCGCGAACCGTAGACCCGCCGCGCTGATCGTTCTCCTTCTCTTTCTCCTTACTCTTCTCTTTATCCTTGTCTTTGTCCTTATCTTTATCCTTATCGTCGTCATACTTGACGCGCGTGTGGCGACTCGCGAGAAGAGAGGTTACAAGGCTCTGTTGAATGATTTGGATTTCGCCGAACGTGAGTCCGGAATCGCGGAATTGTCCGTCTTCGATACGCGTTTCGGTCAGCTTTCGCACGAGGCTCTCAACGCGACGCGGCGACCAATCGACGAGTGAACGGCTCGCGCTTTCCGCCGCGTCCGCGAGCATAAGAATTCCGGCTTCCTTCGACTGCGGAATCGGACCGGGATACCGGAACGGCGCTTCGTCGAGTTTCGCGTCCGGATCCGATTCTTGCGCCGCTTTCAACGCGTTCTTATAAAAGAACCCGACGAGCATCGTGCCGTGATGTTGTTCGATCAGATCGATAATTTCGCGCGGAAGCGAATATCGCCGTCCTAAGTCGACCCCGTCTTTCTCGTGCGCGACAATAACGAGCGCGCTCACGCGCGGCTCGAGTTCGTCGTGAATATTTCGATCCCCTTGATTCTCCGTAAAATACTCCGGATTGAGCATTTTCCCGACGTCGTGGAAATACGCGCCAACTTTTGCGAGGTACGCGCGCGCGCCGATCGCTTCCGCCGCAGCTTCCGCGAGCGTCGACGTCTGGATCGAATGGTTGTACGTCGCCGGCGCTCGACGACTCAATTCCAGCATCAACGGGTGAGACGGGTTCGCGTATTCAAGCAAGAGCATCGGGGTCGCGACCTGGAAATATTGCTCCGCGATCGGCAACAAGCACATCGTCAAGACGCCGGCGAGAAACGCCCAAAGTCCGCGATATCCCGAAAGCGCGACGATCTGCGCGACGTCCAAGAGGAAAAGCGGTTCGTAAGAATCCCGAGGTCGCATATAGTCGTTCGTCAGCAGGCCTGCGGTCGTCGAGAGTATCGTCGCGAAGACGCCGGCGCCAATCGATAAGAAGACGAGCTGCAACCTCGTCTTAACGTTGCGCGACATGAACGCGACGAAGATCGAAACGCCAAAGAATACGATAAAGCAATCGAACCCGGCGCCGCTCGACGTCATCAACGCGAAGGAAAAGATCAGGCCGACGGAAATGGCGAACGTCCACGACGTCGCGAACGTCGTAAGTTGCACGAAAACGAGCGCCGGTATCATTTCCGTCAGACGCCCTTGATTCGGCCACGCGACTTGAAGAATCCGACAGACCGCAAAGAAACACGCAAAGAAGAAAAGATAGATCGCCGTCGATTTCAGAGAGCGTTCGCAAATCGCCGGACCGTCCCCGCGTCGACGGAGGCTCATGAACAAGTACGTGCTGCAAAGCATCGTCGCAAATAAACCAAAGGTCGCAAACCAACGCGTTACCCTTTCGCCAACGCGACGACTCGTTTTCAAGTATGCGCGACGTTCCGAACGAAGCCAATTGTAACGGTTTTCGTCGACCGTCTCGTTCGCGTGAACGAGAATTTCGCCTTTGCGGAACGGAAGAACGACCGGCTCGACCGCCTTCAGCGCGTATTCCTGCGCGCGCAACGTCGAGTCCGTGTCCTCGGAAAGACTCGACGGCGGGTTGCGCAAAAAGCGCGCGAACAAACATCCCGCAAGCGCGGAGTCGTTCGGAAAGACTTGGCTCAAACGCTCGCGGAGCGCTTCGCCGCGACCAATCTCCACCGTCGAACGATCGCGCTCGACAACTTCGTATTTGCGGTCGAATTCCTCCGGATTATAGGAGTCCTCGAGGTCGTTGCGACGATCGCGCGAACGATCGTCGAGAAGCTCGCGCTCGTGCGCAACTCCGTAGATCTTCACCGTCGGAGAACGATCGCGCGCGCCTTCGTTATCCGTGTACAGCGCGCCGGTCTTGGCGTATTCGTCGAATATCATATTCAACTGCGACTTGTAATTCGCCAAGTCGACGTCTTCTCCGAAATACTCGCGGAAAACGCTCAAAACGTTTTCCAACTCCTTCATGCCCGCCTTCGACTTTTCCGGCAAATATTGGCGAAGAAGTCGCCGATTCGTCGCCTGTTTCGAAAGGTCCCGCGTGTTGAGCATTACGGACATTTCTTTGACGAGTTCGCTCTTGTACGACTCGATCTTTTCCGGGTCGTTAATATAATACGGCGCGACCGTCTGACGAGCGCCTTCGCGTTTCGCGTTCGTCTGCGTTATGTCGATTTCGCTAAAGTTCGTGTTGCAAATGACGTTGCGATCCGGCTTCGAATAGAGTCGCCATGTAAACGGCGGATCCCACGCCGCGCTCAACGTCGAAAGAACGAGCGCCAAAAGAATGAGCAAGGAAAGCTTTTGCCACCCGAAATTCGTGTACAGAAGATCTTTGCAACGCTTGCGGAAGCCGTTGTAGTCGACGCGCGAAGCGACGCGTTGAGCGCGCGTGCGAACGCGATCAGAGGACGCCATAGTCAAACCCTCCGTCATTATCGGCGCTCGAGTCGGCGCTCGCAAGTTCGTCAAGCGGTCGAACGCACGCGTCCGCGCCGCTCTCTTCACGCGCGCGTTGCGCTCGAACGGCCGCGACTCCGGTTCGCTCTTCGTCCGCAAGATCCCCTTCGTACGCGTCGATGATACGCTGTACGAACGGATTGCGCGCAACGTCGCCGCGTCCTAAAATCTGAAAATCGACGCCTTCCACGGACTTGAGACGCTCGAACGCGTCCACGAGTCCGTTCTTAACGCGACGCGAAAGATCCGACTGCGTCGCGTCCCCGCACACGACGACGCGCGAATTATGCCCCATGCGCGTCAGAAACATCTTCATTTGAGAAACCGTCGTGTTCTGCGCTTCGTCGAGAATTATGTACGCGTCGCTGAGCGTGCGACCGCGCATGTACGCCAACGGCGCGATTTCGACCCGAGAGTCCTCGATAAACTGGCGCAACATATCCGCTTGCGTCATTTCCGCCAAAGAGTCGAAAAGCGGACGAAGATACGGATTGATCTTTTCCGCGAGGTCGCCGGGCAGAAATCCGAGGTTCTCGCCAGCCTCGACCGCCGGACGCGTCAGAATAATTCTTCGCACTTCGCCGAGTCGGAGCGCTTCGACCGCGCGCGCCGCCGCAAGATACGTCTTGCCGCAACCCGCAGGTCCGGCGCAAAAAACGACTTCCTTCGTGCGCAACGCCTTAACGTATTTCGCCTGACCCGACGATTTCGGTCGGATCGTTTTACCGCCGTACACCTCGATCGGCTGCGCGTTGGAGACGCGTTCGCCGCGCGCGACTTCGTCGAGCGCGCGATCAAGATCGTCGTCGGTCAGAACGCGCCCGTCGGAGTCGACCCAGCGTTGCAATTGTTCGAGCAAGTACGCGCATTTTCGCGCCGCGTCGAGTTCTTCCGCGCGAACGAGCAGCGTTCCTTTGTCGGAATCGACGACGACTCGCGCGCCGAGAGTCTTACGAATCTTACGCAAATGCGCGTCGCTCGGTCCAAGCACGTTTTGTAGCGCGCGCGCGTTCACGATGACTACGGATAATTCTTCCATACGCTTCCAATCGAAAAGAGCCGAAATCGCGCGCTATTTAAAGGGCCACGCGTCCGCTAAAACGGCGCGTTGCAACGCCGCTATCTCGCTCGTTCCTTTCTTTGCGAGCGACAGCATTTCGGCAAGTTGCGAATCGTCAAAGGTCTGCTCTTCGCCGGTTCCTTGTATTTCCACAAACCGCCCTCCGGCGGTCGTGACGACGTTCATATCGACGTCTGCGGCGGAGTCTTCGACGTAATTGAGATCGAGCGCCGCGACGCCGTTGATCAGTCCGACGCTCACGGCGGACACGGCGTCTCGTATCGGGTAACGATTCGGGTCCGGCAGTCTGTCGCGGATGGAATTGAGTGCGTCGATAAGCGCCACGCAGGCTCCGGAGACGCACAGCGTGCGCGTGCCGCCGTCCGCTTGGAGCACGTCGCAGTCGAGATAAATCGTTCGCGGCCCCAACGCTTCCGCGTCGAAGACGGCGCGCAGAGAACGACCGATGAGACGCTGAATTTCAGTCGCGCGCCCGTCCGGACGATCTTGACGCGGCTTGCGAACCTTGACGCTGCTCGGAAGCATGCGGTATTCGGCGGTAATCCATCCTCGATTCGGCGCGACGTCGCCGCGCTTCATCCATTCGGGCACGTCCTCAACGACGCTTGCGACGCATAACGCTACGGTGTCGCCGGCGGCGGCGAGCACGCTTCCGGCGGCGTTCGTAAATCCGCGCTGAAACTTAATGGCGCGCGTCTGATCCCACCGTCGTCCGTCGACGCGAAGCGCGGTCTTATCGGTATACAAGGTCCTAGCTCCTTTCGTGCGCGCGGCGGCGCGATACAGTCCGTTGAGCGCCAACACGGACCACGATTCAAACCGTTCATGATCGGCGTCGATCTCTTCGAGCGCTTTGGAGACGGGTCGAAATTCGGCGTTTTCAATTGCAGCCTCATTATGCCAGGCGGTCGGCGCGTCGAGGCAAAGTTTATAGACGATTCCAAGGTGAACGCGTCCGACTTCCGTATCGGGATCGTAAACGAGTCCGACCGCTTTGAAGTCGAGTTCGCCCGCCTCGACGATGATCTCTTCGTTGATCTCGCGTCGCACGCCTTTCTCCAACGCGGCGCGCCCGACGTTCTTCTCGCGCGCGTCGGCGTCGACGTCGTTCACGTGTCCGCCGACGCCGACGCTCCATTTGCTCGCAAGGCGTCGCTCGCCTTGTCCGGCGCCGCGTCGGTACGCAAAGACCAGCGGTTCCGCGCCGGTTTCGCACACGACGAGCACGTACGGTACGAGCTGAATAAAATTCGGATCGACTTCCGCGTCGCCGCGACGCATGAAGGTCAGTTCGTTCGAATCGAGCACGGAGTCGAACTTGTCGAGCGCGTCGGCGGAAAAACCTTTGAAGTTCAACGCGTCGCGCACGAGCGACGCCGGCGCGACAAGCACGCGTTCGTCAAATTTATTTCCAACGCATTGCGAGGTCATCTTGATTCTCCTATCGCGTCGATTTTCGGCGCTTTTGTCCAAACGCGAATTCGCCATATTATAACGGTTTTTCCGAGAGAAAAAAGGCGGGGAGAATTCGCGGTCGGCGCCGTCGTCAAACGGAAAACGCCGCGTCTCCGAAAAAACGCGGCGTTTCGTTCGTTCTAACTTATTGTTCGCGCGCGCAATATGCGCCGACCGTTATTTCACGATCGTACCGTTCGGGCGATTCGAGACGGCGGGAACGCTCGGATCGGTCAGAATAGGCGCGGCGGAGGCGTTTCGAGCGCGGTCTTCAGGGAGCGCGTCGACGAGTTCAACGCCGGATTTCATAATGCGTGGGTTTTCTAGCACGGTGCGTCGAGGCAGGCGCACGACCTCGGTTTCGCGTTGCGATCCGGAATCGGCCGCCCAATTAACGATGCAGATGATCTCGGCGCCTTCGAGGCTCCTTCGTCGCAAGGCGTCGATTCCCGCTTCGAACGCGGCCTCTTCGTGATCGAAGGCTTCGACTTCTTCAGGCGCGGGAGCGTTGGCGAAGGTCGTCGGACGAACGGCGCCGCGATTCAGGGGGTCGAAATTTTCCGCAGGGGCGTATCTCGACGCGCGGCGCGTTTCGACGCTAGGGTCGACCGTTTCGACGGCGGCGAGGAGGTTTTCGTTCGGGTTCGGGTTCGCGATTTGGTTCGCGCTCGAATTGACGTTCGGAGCGCCGTTCAGGTCGTCGTTCGAGGCGGGAACGCGGCGCGGGGAATCCGTCGCGCGAGCGTAGAGTTGATCGAGGTCGTTCGCGCGCGGTTGCGTCGGGGCAGACGCGGCGCCGGAGACGGGCTCAGGCGAAACGTTCGTCGCAGGTTGGGCGACAGGCGCCTGGGCGTACAAGGAGGTTTGATTGGCGCTTTGAACGTTCGTCGGTTCGGCGTTCTGAGTCGGATCGGCGACGGCGACGGCTTGAGGCGCGGTCTGAAGAGGGGTCTGAGGCGCGGCTTGCGGCGCCGTCGGAGGGGTCGACGGCGGAGTCGATTGAGGGGTCGATTGAGGAGCAGGCTGCGGATTCGTTTGCGCGTAGAGAGTCGCGGAGTCAACGTTCGCAGGCTCGGTAGGCGCGACAGGCGCGGGGTTCGGAGTCGGCTCAGGCTCGGACGCGGCGTTTTGCGGGGCGAGATCGAGGTCGGCGAATTGGAAATTGGAATTCACAGCGAAGGGGCTTTCGGAGTCGTTGTCGCGCAAGGCGTTTGCGGCGGCGTCGGATCGCGCGAACGCGTCTTCGGCGTCGGCGGGGAACTCGCTTGCGACCGGCTCGGCGCGACTGGCGGAATCGAGCGCGTCTTCAGCGCGCGAAACGTCGCGATCGCGAGTTGCGGTCGGTTCAAGGGCGTCGCTCGAACGATCCTTCGGCGCGGAAAGAACGAACGCGTCCTGAGTCTGATTCTCTTGCGTCGAACCGGTCGACGAACCGGTCGACGAACCGGTCGTCGAATTGAGCGCAATCTCGGATTCCGCGCGAGCGCGCGTTTGCGCTCGTTTCTCAACGTCGCGGCGAATGAGTCTCGAAATCGCCGCGTCGATCTCGACGTCGGTCGCGGCGGAGTCGAATTTTCCCGAAATCTGATCGCGATAGACCGTCGCAAGGTTGCGATTCACGAGAAGCGAGCGGCTCACAAGCGCGATCGGCGCGACAAGTCCTTCTTCTCCTGAGTTCGAGGAAACGCAAAGTCCGGCGAAATAATAACGCTCGTTGCGTTCGACGAAAAGCCCGGCGCCAAAATTCTCTTTCGTCGGCGCTTTGGAAATTTCAACGCAGAGGAACGAACCGTTCTCTTCGGAACCGCCTTGAGTCTGATAGAATCGACGCTGATCGAGGGAAAGAACGTCGCATTCGCTCTTAACGACGTTGGCGCCGTCGCGGTATACGACGACCGCGCGCTCGCCGACCTCAAGGGGCGAACGCTTCGGAAGAAACGCGACCGGAGTCGCCGGATGATCCACTTGCGCCGCGACGAACGCTATTCCCGCGTCGAGATCGCAGTAGACGCATTGCGCGCCTTTCGTCTCGCACGATTGCGCTTCGACCGAGTAGACGTCGACGTTGACGCGCGCCGAATTGAACGCGTCGTTAATTCCGACAAAAAGACTCGCGGCGACCGCAATGAGCGCTTCACGATATTCTTCGTTGTAATGGACGACGACCCCGGCGCCGACGCGCGGAGCGCCGCCGTCCGGAGAATCGACGACAACGCGCGCCGTTCCCGCGTTAAGCCGCCCTTCGCCGATAATCGCGGAAAGCTCCTCTTCGCGAGACTCGAGCACGCTCGAATCGACGACCGGCGCGCTCGACGACTCCGCCGCCGCGAGATCGAGCGACTGCGCCCTCACGCTATGATTTGCGCGCGTCGCACCGGGGAAGAGAAATCCGAATTTCGGACGGTTCGTCGCCAGATAAACCGGTTCCTTCTCGCGCGCTCGAGGATTCGCGGCGACCGAATCGCGCCCGCGTTGGAAGAGCTTCAAGAGACGATCGCGCGTCGTCGCAACGTCGTCGCGACCGACCGTTACGCGCCCAAGCTCTTGGCCGTCGAAAAGAAGAACAAAGGTCGGCGCGGACTTGACTCGATAGAGTTGGAAGAGTTCCGCGCCCCCTTTCGCCTTTTCAACGCGCTGAATCGGGTAGTTCTTTTGGCGCATGTCGTTGATGAGACGATCGAGCTTTTTCGAGTTCTGATTGTTCGGATCGGCAAACTCGAGAAGTTGCAGACGCTGAGCGAATTCCGAAGTCTTGGAATAATGAGAATAGCGCGGTTTCTCCTGATTCGTCGCCGCCGCTTTCGGAGTCGACGCGGTCTTACCCGCGACGCTCTGAACGCCTGTGAAATACGTCGACGCTAGCGCTAAGAGAACCGCCGCCGTCGCAAACTTGTGATCGAAATAACGTCGCAACATCGTGTTTGCGCTCCTTCTTACAAACCAAAAAACGAATCGCGCGCCACCCGACGTCCGTGCCCGCGCGCGCCTTTGCGACTATACGAAAAAAGAAAGAATCAAACAAGACCACTTTGCCGCCGATCCTGGCGGCGCCCGCCCTTCGCGAGCCTTCGAGCGGCGCGACGAATTTGCGCGCCTTCGAGAACCGTGTCGTCGACGCGAACGTCGGCGCGAAGGTCGCGCGAACGTTAATCCGCGAGGAGTCGGTAGAAAAAAGCGCCTTCCGGAGCGACGTCGCCTTGATCGTAGAAATCGGCGACGCTCGGGGTCGCCGGGAGATTGTCGAGCCATTTAAAGGAAACGGCGGGAACGGTCGGGTCGGCGAAGAACGTCGTTGGAACGGAAATCAGGAGTTTGCCGTCTTCAAGTCGCCAGCGCGCGCCGTCCCGTTCCGAAGTCGAACGCCACGTTCGCGCGACCTCTTTGAGCGCCTCGACCTTAGCGCGCGCGCCCGCCTTCTCCGCCTCGCGCGCGTCCAACGCCGCGAGCGCCGCGTTCTGCTCCGACGTCGCAAACGGCTGCGTCTGCGCCTCGACAAGACGCTCGACTTCAACCGTCTCGTCGAGTCCCGCGCTCTTCACAAGCTCGCGAATCTCCGCCTTCGCCGCCTCCGCCGCGCTCGGATCGTATTCCCGCGCGACGACCGTCCCGTCCGAACGGTAAACGTCCCCGATTAAAAGATCCGCGCCCCGCCAGCCTGTCGAGAGGTCGTCGTCCAAATCGAGCGCCAAACGCAGTCCGGCGAGACCGCTCGCCTCGATCGGCGCAGCCGATTCAAGATAAAAATAGACGCGATCGTCGGCGCGCGCCACTTTGGCGACGGTCAGGTCGTTGCGTCCCGACGCGTTGACGTAACGCGTTCCGCCCTTACCGTCGAACTCGCGTTTCGACGCGTCCCCGCGATAGTCGCGCAACGTCGGTTCCACCTTGGACCAGGCGGCGAAATCGTTCGCTTCGGCGACGGTCAAACGCGGCGCCTTGCGCGTCTCGCGCGCCGCCCCTTTAAAACGTCGGATTCCCGCGATCGTCTGCAAATAGTACGCGTCCAAATGAAGTCCGCGCGCCGGCTCGACGTCGCGACTGTATTCCTGATTGAACTGATCGACGAACGTCCAACGGTTCCCGGCCCAATCGATCCTCCACCGCCCGGCGATCCATTCGTTCCACCCGGTAACGAGCACAAACTCCGGATCCAAATCGTCGACGCGCGTCCACTGCTGCGCGAAATTCAGTCCTTCGTCCGGCGCGAAGCGTTGCTTCTCGGCGCCGTAGACGAACGATCGCCCGCGCCCGATTCGCTCGCTCATCCAGACGTCGTGCGCGCCTTGGTCTCGCGACACGTTCTGCGCGGTGGAGACGACGATCTCCTCCGCCTTGTCCGGGGATTCGTCCCACGAGTACGGCTGCGGATACGCGTCGACCCAACGCCATTCGTTGTGCGAATTATGCGGACCGCGCGTCGGCCAGTACGCCGCGCGCAACGTAAAGAAATCGCGATACTCTTCCGGAACCTCCGACGGATTCGCCACCAGAAGCGGCTTGCCTTTCCATTCGAAGAAGAGCGATTTGTAACGCTCCTGCGAATAGAACTCGCGCCATAAATTCTTGACCGTCGTCGGTATGTTCGTATTCGTAATGAACGAAATTTGCGGCGCGGAGAATCCTTGCGCGCGAAGATCGAGAAGAACGTCGCAAAGGGGAAGGTAAACGTCGGGGTAGGTCGCGACGTTCGTTACGTCGAAGAGAAGAACGTCGACTCCTGCGTCCGCAATAAGTTGCATATGACGACGAATCACGTAGGGATCGCGCGCGTCGTAGTACCCGAAAAGCGGCTCGCCCCAGTAGTGCATTTGCCCGTTGTCGGCGAGAAGATCGTCCTTTTGCGTCGGATTCGGATCGCGACGTTGAATCGCCGTGATATTGTAAGGCGCCGGGGAATCCGCCGGACGATTTTTATCGACCGGAATACTCGTAGAATCTTCAAACCACAGAAAGTAAAAAAGCCCGACTTTCTTCTCCGGTCGCAACGGTCGGGCGTCCGCCGGGTCGGAAACGAGGCGCCCGAAATCGTCGACCGCGTTCCAAGAGAGCGCGTTCGGAGATTCGCTAGGCTCGGCGGAGAGCGTCTGATAGGCGAGCTCGCGCGTCAAACCCGCCGACAAAATTCCGATAAAGACGACGAAGGCGAGGACTCTAAGCGTCGCAATGCGTATAACGTCGCGTATAACGTTGAAATTGAGCCGCGCGGTCATGTCGTCGTCTCCTTCCGAGCGCTACGCGTCGCGCTCTTCGTCAAAGCCTAATTCTTCGGCCGCGCGAAAATCGCGCCGCGCCCCTTTCTCGTCCCCGAGTCGTCGCAACGCCAGCCCGCGATAATAATACGCGCTCGCGTCGTCGGGATCGAGCGCGATCGCCTCGTCGAAATCGCGAACCGCGTCGCGGTAGTTCTTCAGTTCCGAGAGCGCCTCGCCGCGCGCAACGTAGCAATGCTCAAATTCGGGATCGAGTTCAAGCGCGCGAGAATAATCGTCGACCGCGTCCGAGTAGCGACCCTCGTTTGCGAGCGCGACCCCGCGATCGTAATACGCAAAGACAAAATCGGGAGCGAGCGCGACGCAGGCCGCGAAATCCTTCAGCGCGGCGTCGAAATTACCGAGCATATCGTTCGCCACGGCGCGACCGTAAAACGCGAGAAAACTGCGCGGATTCAATTTGATCGCGACGTCGTAGTCGCGCGTCGCGGCGCCGCAACGATCGGTCAGTCGCAACGCGTGCCCGCGCAATTCGTACGCGGAAGCGCTCTTGTCGTTGAGACGCAACGCCTTCTCCGCCTCGTGCTTCGCGTTCTCGTACTCGCCGAACTCCAGCCACACCTTGCCGAGACCGACCAACGCGTCGACCGAACTCGGGTTGATCTTCAACGCCTGCTGAAAGGAATCGAACGCGTCGTCGAATTCCGAATCCGCAAGCGCTTCGATTCCCGCGTTCACAAACGCGGCGGAAAGTTCGCTCTTGTTCTTAGTCGTTTCGAGGGACGCCTCGTCGCCGACGTCGACGCGTCCCGCAACCTTATTCGATTTCTTATGAGACGACATAGTTCTTCTTCATTTCGAGTCCGTCGCGACGTCGACCCCGACAAACGGCGTCGTTATACGTCGAGATTCTTAACGTCGAGCGCGTACTTCTCGATAAACTCGCGGCGCGGCTCGACCTCCTCGCCCATGAGAACGCGGAACATCTCGTCCGCAGACTCCGCGTCCGCCATCGTTACCTGAACGAGCGTGCGATTGTTCGGATCGAGCGTCGTCTCGCGCAACTCTTCCGGGTCCATTTCGCCGAGTCCCTTAAAGCGCGTGATCTGCCAGCCTTTCTCGCCTGCCTCGCGTATCGTCGTAAGGAGCGAACGCAAATCCTCGACCCCGATCTCCGCGTCCCCGCGAATTATCGCGTAACGCGAGCCTTCCATGCCCGTGCGCTGGATCGGGAACAGCGAGTCGATCTCAAATCCGAAGTTGCGCAACTCGACGAGCTGACGATTCATCGAACGAACTTCGTGCAACTCAACGATTCGCAACTTCTCGTCGTCCGCCTTCTCTTCGTCGACGTTCACCGATTTCGACTGATTCAGCGCTGCGGAAATCGAGACCGTAAGCTCGTCGAGCGACTGACCCGTCTCTTCCTGAATCTTATTGAGATACGCGTTAAGCTCGTCGCGTTCAAAGAACCAATTCTCCGTCTTACGCCACACGACGTGATACATCGGCAGACGCGCGGTTACCGGATCCTGACGATTCGCAAGATCGCGCAAACTGACGCCGGAACGCTCGAGCGCCTGAATCGACTCTTCAAGCCCGCTCAGAACGCGGCACAATTTCGTCATTTCCTCGTCTTTAATAATGCGTCCGTCGCGCGGATCAAATTGCGCGTTCTGAATACCGGCTTCGAGGAGTTCCTTCTTCATTTCCTCTTCCGTCTGGACGTATCGCGCCTTCGCGTCCTTAACGCCTTTGCGACGAACGCGGAAAAGCGGCGGCTGCGCGGCGTAAACGAACCCCGCCTTCACCATGTCGTACATCTGACGATAGAAGAACGTCAGCAACAGCGTGCGGATGTGCGATCCGTCGACGTCGGCGTCCGTCATGATGACGATCTTGCCGTAGCGACGCTTCGTCAAGTCCATCGCGTCCCCGAATCCGGCGCCGAACGCCGTGATCATACTGCGCACTTCTTCGTTCGAAAGCACGCGCGCGTCGTGCGCCTTGTACGCGTTGATCACCTTACCGCGCAAAGGAAGAATCGCCTGAAATTCTCGTATGCGTCCCCCTTCCGCAGACCCGCCGGCCGAGTTCCCTTCCACGAGGTAAAGCTCGCACTTGTCCACGTCGCGACTCGTGCAGTCGCGCAACTTACCCGGCATACCGCCATGGTTCATCGCGTTCTTGCGCGCGTGAACCATTTCGCGCGCCTTCTTCGCGCTCTCGCGCGCTTCCGCCGCCGTTATCGATTTCTGAACGATCGCCTTCGCCGAAGACGGATTCTCTTCGAGATACTTCGAAAATTGGGTCCCAAACAGCTGACTGACGATCCCTTCGACCTCTACGTTGCCGAGCTTCGTCTTCGTCTGACCCTGGAAAAGAGGATTCGGCACGCGAACGGAAACGACCGCCGTCAAGCCTTCGCGGAAATCCTCGCCCGACGGCGTAATGTTCTTAAAGAGATTCTCTTTCTGGCCGTAACGACTCACCGCGTTCGTCAAAGCGCGACGGAAGCCCGACAAGTGCGTGCCCCCTTCGATCGTGTGCACGTTGTTCACGTACGTGCGAACCGTCTCTTGATATTCAGTCGTGTACTGCAACGCGACGTCGACCTGAACGCCGTCGACGGACCCGCGTATCGACACGACGTCCGGATGCGCCGGCTCCACCGTGCGATTCAAATTCTTAACGAAGTCGACGAGCCCGTTTTCATAGTGGAAATCCTCGCCGCGCCCGTCGCGCATATCCTTGAAACGAATATGAATGCGCGGATTAAGAAACGCGAGGTCTTGCAACCGATGATGAAGCGTGCTGAAATCGTATTTGACGTCGGAAAAGATTTCGTAGTCCGGTTTGAACGTCGTCTTGGTGCCGTGCCGGTTCGTTTGCGCGCCGCGCTTCACTTCGCACGTCGGAATACCGCGCTCGTACTCCTGGTAGAACGAATAGCCGTCGCGGCAGACCTCGACGTTGCACCATTCCGAGAGAAAATTCACAACGGTAACGCCGACCCCGTGAAGTCCGCCCGACGTCTGGTACGCGCCTTTCGAAAACTTACCGCCGAACTTCAAGACGGTCATGACGCCTTCGAGCGTCGACTTCTGCAGTTCTGGGTGAATATCGACGGGAATGCCGCGTCCGTTGTCTTCGACGGTAACGGAGCCGTCGGCGTTGACGGTCACGGAGATCTCGTCGGCGTAACCGGCGAGCGCTTCGTCCAACGAGTTGTCGACGACTTCGTTGACCAGGTGATGCAGTCCTTGCGACGCGACGTCGCCGATATACATCGACGGTCGCAGTCTGACGTGCTCGCGGTCGTCTAAATGCTGCATATCGTCGGCGGTGTAGGACTCGCTTCCGCGCGCCGCAGCGTCGTAATTCTCTGCGTTAAGGACGTCGTTCTCTTGCGCGGCGTTCGGTTGTTCCGAGGAGGAATCGGGTTCGATACTGTGCGTTTCACTCATGGGAATACTTTACTTCTAAGTTCGAGAAGGACGCGTTTTAGACGCGCAGACTTACGCGCGGCGCGCGCTATCGAACGACGATCTTGATCGAGGTCAACGTCTCGTCGGGTAGCAACGCGCGTATTTCGCGCAGCAACTCTTGTGCGTTAAATTGCAACTCTTGACTCAGCAAACCGGACGCGACTTCGATTCGCAACGTTCCGCTTCGATACGACGCGACGCGCGCGTACTTCTTGAAAAGCGACAGCTTGTCGAACGTGAACGTCTCCGCGTCGTACGCGTCGGGATCGACCGCGCCGAACACGCGCTCCAGCGCCGTCGACCACGCCGTCTGGAATCGTTCGATCGATAGTTTGCGACCGACTCCGTACTTCGCTATGATCGACGGCAAAACGCTCGAAAATTTCGTCGCGCGTATCGGACGCTCTTCCGAGAGAAAGTTCGCCGCAAACGGATTCGAACCCGTCTGCGACTTCGACTGACTCTTGCGCGCTCGACCGCGACCGCCGGTGGACGGACTGCTTTTCTTCATTATACTGATTCAAATTGCGCGACGTTGCCGCGCGGCTCGCGCCGCAACGCCAGAACGCCCATAGTTACAGGGCTACAGTATACCACAACGATTTGAATTTGACAAGACGCGACGCGAACGCGCTTTTTCGCGTCGAATATCGTCTCGACTCTGAATCACCGAAAGGAACCATGCGATGTCGTCGACTCCAGAAGCGCGCGATTACTGCGAAGCCTTTGCAAACGCGATCTTTCTCACCGGCGCGACCGCGAGCGGAAAATCCGCGCTCGGTATCGATTTGGCGATCAGACTCAACGCCGAAATCGTCTCCATGGACTCAATGGCGATCTATAGGAAAATGGACGTCGGAACCGCAAAGCCGACTCTCGAAGAACGACGCCGCGTTCCGCACCGCATGATCGACGTCGTCGATCCGACCGAAGAATACTCCCTCATGGATTATCTCAGAGATTCCGCCGAAGTCGTCGACGATATCGAATCGCGCGGAAAAGTCGCGCTCTTCGTCGGCGGCACCCCCCTCTATCTCAAGGCGATTCTCTTCGGCGTCTTCAGCGGACCCGGCGCCGACAAAGCGCTACGCGACGAGCTGCTCGAAAAAGTCGAGCGCGACGGTCCCGAAGCCCTCTGGAACGATCTGCGCGTCGTCGACCCGGAAACCGCGCAAAGACTCCATCCGAACGACGTCAAACGCGTCGTGCGCGCGCTCGAAGTCTTCAAGCTGACCGGCGTTCCGATTTCGCGCCGACAACGGGAATTTCAGTCGCCTCCCCGCGTCGACGCGCGACGCGCCTTCATTCTCACGCGGGAACGCGAAACGCTCTACGAACGCGTCAATCAACGCGTCGACGAAATGATAAAGAACGGTTTCGTCGACGAGGTCAAGCGCCTCGTCGACGCGCGGGAATTAGGCGCGACCGCGTCCCAGGCGGTCGGCTATCGCGAACTCGCCGCGTTCCTTCGCGGCGAAGTCGAACTCGCCGACGCCGTCGAAACGATCAAACAATACACGCGCAATTTTGCCAAACGTCAGGAAACGTGGTTCCGATCGTTGGAAAAATTCGGCGCGCAACGAGTCGCCGCCGACGGAAGAACGCGCGACGAAATTCTGGACGAAATCGTCGCGAACGTCGCGGCGTTGCGCTAAGCGGCGCGCTACGCGTCGGTTCGCTCCGCGAGGCTTGAGAAAAGTCGGCGCAAATCGTCGACCAGGCGAGGATCGTCGATCAACTTCTCCGCCGCCTTGAACTCGCGCTCCGCAGCGTCCCGCGCACCGAGCGTAAGAAGCAGCTTGCCGTATTCGATCCGCAATTCCGGATCGTCGGGAACGTCGACGAGCGCGCTCGCAAACGCGGCGCGAGCGTCCTCCGGCGCCCCGAGCGCGACGAACGTCTTGCCAAGTTCCGCCTTCGCGCGCGCGAAACCGCCGTCGAGTTCCAGCGCCGTAAAGAACCGTTCGCGCGCGCCGCAATAGTCCCCGAGCAAAAAGAGCGCTTTTCCGAGTCGATACGAGACTTCGGGATCGGCGCCGCCGACGAGCGCGGCGGAACGATAAGCGCGCGCGGACTCTTCCCAATAGCCTTCCTTCTCGAGATTCCAAGCCTGCTCGCACAACGCGACGACGCGGCGACTCGCGGCGGCGCGCTCGCGCTCTCGTTCTTCGCGCGCGACGGCGTGAAATCGCGTTAAATCGGCGGCGGTCGCGTCGTAAAAGCGCGTAGACGACGCGCCGACCGGCTCCGAATGAGGAAATTCTAAAACGGCGGGCTCCGATCGATCGAGAGAAACGTCGAACGCGGCGGGGTCGCCCGACTCATGCGCGAGCGACGCAGGTTCGAGCGCCGCAGGTTCGAGCGCCGCGTCGTCGAGGCGCGCGGCGTCGAGCGGCGAATCCGCGCGAAAAAGATCGAGAAACGCCGGTCGCCCGGTCGCGGCGGTCTCGTTGGCGTTCCATTGCCGCAAACGTTCCGCGACGAGCAGGCTCTCTTCCTCTTCCGAAAGCGGCGTCGGTTCCGTCGGCGCGTCAAAGATTCCGTCCGGAGGAGCGACGACAAATTCAAAGCGCCGCTGTCCGCGCGCGTCGATCGGCGGCTCCGACGTCGCGGGATCGAGAAAGAAAAGGAGATCTTTTCCGTCGACGGTGAGGGTCGTTCGCGCGATCACGGCGCCGACGTCGAACTCGCCGGTCGTCAAATCCCGCGCGTCGATCTTGACGCGATCGACGTTCTCAGGCTCGCGCGCGAACGCCAAAAGATCGCGGGCGACTTCTTTTTCTTCGCGCTTCGATTCGGCTTCGGAGGCCGCGAGCGCCGCGAAGGTCGCGACGCGTTTCGCGATGAAATCTTCCGAGAGATTCGTCGATCGCAAAAACGCGAGGCGTCGCGCGACGAAGATTTCGCGCGCCGGAAGGGTCGGCAATCGGTCGTCTTTGCGCTCGTAGCGTAGAAAACCGCGCGCGATCCATCGTCGAATCGTCGCGACGGACACGCCGACAAACGCGGCGGCGGTCGCGGGAGTCGCGTCCGGCATGGACTCCCGCGCTTGCGATTCGCCGCGAAGTCGCGCGAGAAATTCCGATTCCGTAACGATCTCGAGCGCGCCGGAAACAAAGGCGTCGCGCGACGCGGCGTCGAACTCTTCCGCGAGTCGAGCGCGCGCGACTTCGAGCGGCTCGTCTTCGCCGATAACGATCGCGTCGACGGACGCGCGAAGGGACGTCGCGACCTTCCAGCCGCGCGCGCGCGCTTCGCGCTCAAGATCCTTGCGCGTCGTTCCGGCGAATCGTCCGTAAAAACACACGCTTGAATTGACGTCTCGTAACATTGCTTAAATCAATAAATATGAATTGATAAAAAAATATTTTTTAAAAATTTTATTTCGACGCGCGTCAGTATCGTCGAACGCCCAAGCGACTTTTCTTCGTTGAAAACGCGCGATTATTCCGCGTCACTCGCCGTAAAACAAGCGTTAAACGCTTTTCTTATTCCCTATTTTACCGTCTCAAATCGATTTCGTAATCGGAGAGAGTCCCAGAGTAAAAAAAATCTTGCTTTTTCTAAAATTGACCGTTATAATGCGTCGAAAGGGATTTTATTCAGGACGCGAAAAAGAGTTGACAAAAATCGCGAACGCGTCACAATGAATATGCGGCGATCATTTGCGCGAGGACGCAAGCGATCGTCGGCGCAAGACGGAATACAGACGAAAGAACGCGGCGCGCTCGTTGCGCTCGCGCGAACGATCTCGGCGGATTGTTCGCGGCGGCGTCAACGTTCGCAAGCGGTAAACGCCGCGTTATCAAGGAGACAATATGAGCAAGCCGGTTCAAGACTGGTCGGCGCGCGTCGAAGAATTATCCGGCGCCAAGCTGAACGATTGTTATCAATGCGGCAAATGCACCGCTGGATGCCCGCGCGCGGAAGTTATGGACGTTCCGCCGACTCGAATTATGCGTTCCGCTCAGACGGGAGACGTACTCGAAGTCGCTAAAGCGCGATCCATTTGGCAATGTCTATCGTGCCAAACGTGCACGGCGCGATGCCCCAAGAATGTCGAAGTCGCCGGCGTCGTCGACGCTCTGCGACAGATCTCTATCGAAACGAACACATTCTCTGACGAGTCGCTGAAAGTTGTCTCTTTCCAAAAGGCGTTTCTCCGTAGCGTGCGCCGCAACGGACGCACTAACGAGACGGAAATGGCGACCGATTTCGAAGCGCGTTATTTCTTCCGTCGCTTTGACGTCGCAAACGTCGTTCGCGTCGGACTGCTCGGTCCGAAAATGATCGCGCGCGGCAAAATGCACTTTAAGCTCGGATCGCCCGTTAAGGACAAAGCGCTCGTCAAACGAATTTTCGACAAGTGCGGCGTTGAACTCTAACGTCGTTTTCGCGTAATCGCGCCGCGCGCGCGATTCGTCTGAACGCCGAGGATAACGCAACGTTCTCTCGCTACCTCTGCGGCGGCGTCGCGGTTTCGCGACGCGCCCGTTCGTTATTTTGACGCGTTACGCAACACAAGAAGAATTCACAAAAGTTAGAGACACCTAAACTTTAACGAGAAGGGTTGTTAGTATGGATATCGGATATTATCCCGGATGCGCTCTGCACGGTTCCTCAAACGACTACGAAGCGTCCGTGCGCGCGTGCATGACCGCTCTCGGCGTCAACTTAAACGAACTCGAAGACTGGATCTGCTGCGGCGCTTCCGCCGCGCACTGCATCAATCACGACCTTGCGACCGCGTTGCCGGCGCGCAACCTCGGTATCGCGGAAAAGATGAATCTCAAGAGTCTTTTCGCGCCGTGCCCGATGTGCTCCATGGAGCTCAAAAAAGCGAACGACGCGATTCAGTCCAACGCCGCGTTGCGCGAAAAAATGTCCGAGATCGTTGAAACGCCCGTTACCGGCGCAGTCGACGTCGTCAATCTGATTCAGGTCTTTCAAGCGGTCGGATACGAAACGATCGCGCAACGCGCGGTCAAGAAGCTCGACGCGTTCAAACCGGCGTGCTACTACGGATGTCTTCTCACGCGTCCGCCGAAGACGCTGAAATTCGACGATCCGGAAGATCCGACTTCGATGGACGAACTTCTCTCGAAACTCGGCGCGCAACCGGTCGAGTGGAATTGCAAGACGGTCTGTTGCGGCGGCGGTCTTACGCTCTGCGACGAAGACGCGGTCGCGGCCATGACGTATCGCGTGCTACAAAACGCGCTCGACTCCGGCGCCAACTGCGTCGTCGTCGCATGCCCGATGTGCGAAGTCAACCTCGATATGCGCCAAGCGGACGCCAGGAAACTCGGACTCACGAAAGACGTGCCGATCTTCTATCTGAGCGACCTCGTCGGAATCGCCGTCGGTCTCAACGCGAAAGCGCTCGATCTCAATCGTCGCTTTGTCTCGATCTCCGACGAACTCAAAGGCGCGTAACGCATAGAAAAGGAGTTGCGAAATGACCGACCGAACTTCACGACGCGATTTCTTCCGCGCGGCGGCCGCGACCGCCGCGACCGCAGTCGTCGGCGCCGCTCAATTCGAGTCCGACGCGAACGCGCAATGGAACGACAAGCCCGCGCTCGAAAACGGCGCGCGACGCGGAAACCTCATCGGCGTGTCAAGCTACTCGTACTGGCATTTCGACCAAGACGTCTCCGCTCCGATGGACGTATGCTTACGCAAAGCGGCGGAGACCGGATTCGACGCGTTCGAAGTCCTCGAACAACAGCTCGATCGCGTCGACGCCCCGTACCTGCGCTCGCTGCGACGCGACGCTTTTAAGTACGGCGTCTCCATTTGCAGTATGTCGACGCATCAGACGTTCGTTCGTCCCGACGCCGACGAGCGCCGCAAAAACGTCGAAAAAACCAAGCGAAGTATCGACCGCGCCAACGAAATGGGAATTCCGACGCTCCGCGTCAACACCGGACGGTGGGATTCGTGGGGGTCCTTCGACGCGCTCATGGAGCATCGCGGCATTGAGAACCCGTTGCCGGGACACACCGACGACGAAGCGTTCGAATGGTGCGTCGCCGCGTTTGAAGAACTCTTGCCGTACGCCGAAAGCAAAGGCGTCATGCTCTGTCTGGAAAATCACTGGGGACTCGCGCGAACGGCGAAAGGTCTGCTGAAAATGCTAGACGCCATCGATTCGCCGTGGTTCGGGTGCATGCTCGACACGGGCAATTTCCTCGACGACACGGAAGAGCAAATCGAAGCGGTGTTGCCGCGCGCGACAATGGTTCAAGCGAAAACGTATTACGGCGGCGGAGTCTGGTACGAGCTTCCGTTGGATTATCAAAAGATAGGCGAGCTGTTCCGAAAATACAATTATCGCGGGTACGTTTCACTCGAATTTGAGGGAAAAGAAAGCCCGGACACAGCGGTACCGAAGAGTCTTGCGCTCTTGAGGGCAAACTTAACTTTTTAATCCAAAGAAACTTCGCGCAAGCGGAGGGGAGCAGTTATCACATGGGTACAAACCGAGGTAGCCGACGCGTGTTCTACGCGTTGTTATCCGCGTTCGCGGTCCTGGCGTTCTCGAGCGCCGTCGGAACGTTCGCGGACGACGCGAAAGCCGCAAAAGACTCGGAGTCGAAACAGAGTTTCGTCGTCCAAGTCGAAGAGAAGAACGCGGAGATCGAATTCGTCAAGATCGGCGAAGAGCCGGCGGTCGCGACGATTCGCGTTCCCGGTGAAAAAGACGTCGTTTTCGACGCTTACGAACCGATCGAGTCCGCGCCGGAATTCGCGCGCAAGCCGATTACCGAAGCTTGGGAAAAGCTCGGCGAAATTCCCAAGAAGAAGATCAAGGTCGAGATCGACACGACGCAAGCGCCCGACGCCGAGGATTGGGCGAAGCGCGTTCAATCTCGCGTCGAATATTGGTATCCGAAAGTCGTCGAAATGCTCGACGGCGAAGAAGGTCTCAATAAGATACCGGACGATTTCAAGATTCGACTCGTTTTCAAACCGTTCAACGGCGTCGCGTACGCCGCCGGTCGCGAAATTACCGTCTCCAGCACGTATATTAAATCGCGTCCGAACGACTACGGACTCGTCATTCACGAAACGACGCACGTCGCGCAAGCGTATCGACGCGTTCGCGAAACGTGGGCTATGGAAGGTATGACCGACTATATCCGATATTTCGTTACGGAACCGCGTTCGAAGAACACTTGGAGAATCGATCCCAAGCGCTCCAAGTACACCGACAGCTACGGCGTAACCGCGACCTTCTACGACTGGATCATTCGCGAAAAAGATCCTCAGTTCCTACACAAAATCCACAACGTCTTCCGCTCCGGACAAAGCGTCGAAACGTTCTGTCAAAACGAATACGACAAACCGATGAGCGCGCTTTGGGATGAGTTTGTTGCAAGTTTAACCACACAGACGAAACAAGAAGATTAAATGGCGAAAATAGGCGTTTTTACATGTTGGTGCGGCGAGAACATCGCCCGTAACGTCGACGTCGACAAAGTTTCCGAAGCGATCGCAAAACTTCCCGGCGTCGGTTGCAGCATGAACTACAAGTATATGTGCAGCGAGCCGGGTCAATCGCTGATCGCGACAAAGATCCGCGAACTTGGTCTCACCGGCGTCGTCGTCGCAAGTTGCTCGCCCCACATGCACCTTAAGACTTTCAGAAAAACCTGCGAGCTCGCCGGGATCAACCCGTACTTGATCGAAATGGCGAATATTCGCGAGCAGTGCTCTTGGGTGCACAGTGATAAAGAAGTCGCGACCGCTAAAGCGATCGAGTTGATCGGTATGGCGGTCGAGAAGGTGCGTCGTAATCACGCCTTACAGCCGATTCGCGTGCCCGTTACCAAGCGCGCGCTCGTTATTGGCGCCGGCGTCGCCGGTATTCAGGCGGCGCTCGACGTCGCGTCCGGCGGCGTCGAAGTCGTGCTCGTCGAGCGCGAACCGTCCGTCGGCGGAAAAATGGCGGGACTCTCCGAGACGTTCCCGACTCTCGACTGCTCGCAATGCATCTTGACCCCGCGTATGGTCGAAGTCGGTCAGCATCCGAATATCAAGTTGATGACGTACTCCGAGGTCGAGAAGGTCGACGGATACGTCGGAAACTTCAAAGTGACGATTCGTCAGAAGGCTCGTTACGTCGATATCGCGAAATGCACCGGTTGCGGGTCCTGCTGGAACGCGTGTCCGAAGAAGAACAAGATTCCGAACTCCTTCGACTATAACCTCGGCAATCGCGGCGCGATCTATATTCCGTTCCCGCAAGCGGTTCCGGCGCGTCCGACGATCGATCCGGACAACTGCATGCGACTCCAAAGCATGAAGAACGGCAAGGAACTGTGCGGTATCTGCGCGAAGAAATGCCAAACGAACGCGATCAATTTCCACGACGAAGAGAAATTCGTCGAAGTGGAAGTCGGCGCCATTATCGTCGCGACCGGATACCAGCTCTACTCCATTAAGAAAGAGCAAGAGAACCCGAGAATCAAAGGATACGCCGAGTACGGTTACGGCAAGTATCCCGACGTCGTCGACTCGCTCCAATTCGAACGCATTATTTCGGCGTCCGGTCCGACCGGCGGCGAACCGAAACGTCCGTCCGACGGCAAGACGCCGAAATCGGTCGTCTTCATCCAATGCGTCGGAAGCCGCGACAACGCCAAAGGAATCACGTACTGCTCCAAGATCTGCTGCATGTACACCGCGAAGCACACCATGCTCTTCAAGCATAAGGTGCACGACGGAACCGCGAGCGTCTTCTATATGGACATTCGCTCCGGCGGCAAGATGTACGACGAATTCGTACGTCGCGCCATCGAGCAAGACGGCGCCAAGTACTATCGCGGACGCGTCTCCAAGATCGAACAGGTCATGGTCGACGGCGAGCGAAAATATCGTTGCTACGGCGCGGACACGCTTAAAGGAACGCCGGTCGTCGTCGACGCCGACATGGTCGTTCTCGCCGGCGCCATTATGCCGAGTTCCGGCGTTACGCAACTCGCGCAAAAGCTCTCCGTCGGATACAACGAATACGGATTCCTGAGCGAATCGCACCCGAAACTTCGTCCGGTCGAGACGAACGCCGCCGGAGTCTTCGTGTGCGGCGCGTGCCAAGGCCCGAAGGATATTCCGGAAACGGTCGCGCAAGCGTCCGCCGCCGCCGGAAAAGCGCTCATTATGCTCAGTCAGCCGGAACTCACGCGAGAACCGGAAATCGCCACGATCGACGAAAAACTCTGCGCCGCGTGCGGCGCGTGCGTTAAAGCGTGCCCGTATCAAGCGATCTCCATTGAAGAGATTCGCGACCGCAAAGGGAATTTCATCAAGAAAACGTCGCGCGTCAATCCGGGTCTGTGCATGGGCTGCGGCACGTGCGTCGCCGTGTGTCCGTCGAAGTCCGCGGACCTCATCGGGTTCACCGACGATCAGGTCTACGCGCAAATCGAGTCCCTCGCGGACGTCTTTTAACGAAAGTCGAACCTAAGGAAACAAAGGAACGTTTGATATGAATGCTGAAACGAAATCCACCGACGCGTTCGAACCGAAGATCGTCGCTTTCGTTTGCAACTGGTGCACGTACCTCGGCGCCGACCTCGCAGGCACGAACCGACTCGAATATCCCGCGAATATCCGTATCTTGCGGTTGCCGTGCACCGGACGCGTCGACTTCAATCTGATCGTGAAGGCGTTCGAGATCGGCGCGGACGCCGTTCTCGTCTCCGGATGCCATCCGGGGGACTGTCACTACACGGCGGGTAACTTCCACGCGCGTCGTCGCTGGGATCTGTTCCGCGAACTTCTCGACACGGTCGGAATCGATTTGAATCGCGTTTACTTCTCGTGGATCTCCGCCGCGGAAGGCGCAAAATTCCAAAAACTCGTTACGGAAATCGTCGATAAAACGCGCGAAATGGGACCGTACGAAGACTATAAAAAGCTCGTCGCCGAATCCTAATTCGCCGCGCTCGCGCTGACTCTTACTTACGAAACACACGATTTACGATACGATAACAGATATGGAAACTGAACTTAGAAACGCGATTCGCAAACTTCTCGAAGAGAAGACCGTCGACGTCGCTATCGGTTACGGACGCGTCGGAGTCAACGGCGCAGTCGGCGCGACGTTCGTAACAAATCCCGACGACGTCGATCGCTTGGTTTGGAACAACGAATGTCGTCAGAACCTCGCGACGCACCTCACGCGCGCGGAAATTAAAAAGCTCGGCAAGCCGGCGATCGTCGTTAAGGCTTGCGACGCGCGCGCCGTCGTCGTGCTCTGCAACGAAGCGCAAATCAAACGCGAAGACGTCTACGTGATCGGCGTCGTTTGCGACGGTATTGAAACGGCGGACGCCGCCGGCAATAAGACCGGCGCGCTCATGGGAAAATGCCTCTCGTGCGTGGAACACGCCGCGAAAAACGTCGATTTGCTCATCGGCGACGAAGCCGCCGCAAAAGCGCTCGACGAGAAAAACGCGCCGAACGCAAAATCCGTCGGACATTATGAAAAGCTCGCAAAACTGCGCGCTATGTCCCAAAAAGAACGCTTCGAATACTGGCGCGAACAATTCTCCAAGTGCATTCGTTGCCACGCGTGCCGACAGAATTGCCCGCTATGCTACTGCAATCGTTGCGTCGCCGATAAGAACCGCCCGACGCGTATTGACACGTCGTCGTCCTTGAAAGGGAACTTCGCGTGGAATATTCTTCGCGCGTTCCATCTCGCCGGACGTTGCGTCGGTTGCGGCGCGTGCGCCGCGGCTTGTCCCGCCGGAATTGAACTTGACCTCTTGAACCTGACGCTCGCGAACGCGGCGGAAGACCAATTCGGATACGTCTCCGGTAAAGAACTGGGCGAACTTCCGCTCATTGGAACTTACTCTCCAACGGACAAGGAGGAATTCATTCGATGAGCCACATCATTACGCTTGAACAGCTCAAGAAGACGCTCGCCGACAAGATCTCGAGCGGCGCGCAAGTCGTCGCGCCGACCTTGCGTGGAGAACTCGCTTTCTTCCAAAAGATCGACGACGTGAATCAGGCGGTTCTCGAACCGCGCGTGAGATTCCAGAATTCGATTAAAGAGTTCTTCTTCCCGCGCCACGAAACGATCTTCTCATTCGTTCGCCAAGGCTCGGACGTTCAACTCGTCGACGCGCCGGAATTTGACGTCGAGCAAATCGTCGTCGGAGCGCGTCCGTGCGACGCCGCCTCGCTACCGATTCTAGACCCGCTCTTCGCGTGGGACTATCAAGATCGCTTCTTCCAGAGTCGACGCGCCAAATCGACCGTCGTCGTCTTCGCGTGCAAAACGAGCGACGCGCACTGCTTCTGCACCGCCGTCGGCGGCGCTCCCGACTCCACAAACGGCGCCGACGCGATCCTCTTCGCGCTCGACGACGGCTCCTTCGAAGTGCGCTGCGTTACCGATAAAGGCAAGGCGCTCTTCTCCGGAAAAACGCAAGAGTCCGACAAGACCGGCGCCGCTTGCGCTCCGCCGAGCGTCGATTTCGACGTCGAAAAGATCGCTACCTGGATTCGAGGAAACTTCGCCTCGCCGGTTTGGGAAGAGATTTCCTATCGTTGCGTCGGTTGCGGCGCGTGCGCGTTCGTCTGCCCGACCTGCCATTGCTTCGACATCGTCGACGAAGGCTCTTATTCGAAAGGCAAGCGCGTTAAGAACTGGGATTCCTGTCAAACGGTCCTCTTCACGCTTCACGCTTCCGGACACAATCCGCGCGCGACTCAAGGCGCTCGTCAACGACAGCGAATGATGCACAAGTTCGTGATCTATCCCGATAAATTCAACGCGAAACTATGCACCGGTTGCGGCGCGTGCTCGCGTTCCTGCGGCGTCTCGTTCGGCGTGCGACCTGCGCTCGAAGAACTCGCTAAAGTCGCGAATCAATCTGAAAACAACTAGTGAAAAGGATCCGGCGCGCCGAATGCGCGCTCGCAAATATTAAGGATTTAAAAATGGAAAATATTTACATGCCGGATCCGATGGAAGTCGTCGAAGTCAAACAGCAGACGGCGGACATTAAACTCATCCGGATTAAATTCCGCGACCCGGAAAAAAACGCAAATTTTAAATTCAACATTGGTCAATTCGGACTATACTCCGTCTTCGGCGTCGGGGAGTCCACCTTTAACATCTGTTGCTCGAACTCCAAAGATTACATTGAATTCTGCTTCCGTAAAACCGGGCGCGTTACCGAAAGACTTTGGGACGTCGAACCCGGCGATACGATCGGCTTCAGAGGCCCCTTTGGGAACTCTTACCCGATGAAAGAATGGGAAGGCAAGAATCTGGTCTTTGTCGCCGGAGGAATCGCTATGCCCCCGATTCGATGCGCCATTCTGTACGCGCTCGAAAACCGCGACAAATACGGAAAAATCACGATCGTCTACGGCGCGCGAACGGTTAACGACCTCGTGTGCAAAGACGAACTCGACGAGTGGGCGCAGTATCCAAACGTCGACGTTCTCAAGACGGTCGACGTGGCGCCTCCGGAGGGTACCCCGTGGAACGGACGCGTCGACTTCGTTCCGACCGTCCTCAAAGATTCCAATATCACAGGGGACAACGCGGTCGCGCTCGTCGTCGGTCCCCCGATCATGATCAAGTTGTCGTTGCCGATTCTGGTTGAAGCCGGATTCAAAGACGAAGATATCTTTACGAGCCTTGAAAACCGTATGAAATGCGGTCTCGGAAAATGCGGTCGTTGCAACTGCGGTTCCGTCTACGTTTGTAAAGAAGGTCCCGTCTTCACGCAGGCCGATATTAAGAATATGCCGAACGACTACTAATCGTTACGCCGCGTAATCGACGGCGTTTGCGATCGTTTGCGACCAACTAAAACGCGCCGCTCTGCGTAAATCGCGGAGCGGCGCGTTTTAGTGCGTTAAGATTGCGCTGGTCAAAGAATAGTTCGCGACGTCGCGCGTCGAGCGAACCCGCCTTCAAGATCGTCTCGTCGCCGAGCCTCGCAACGAAAGCTCGCGACGAAGCCTCGGCTAGAACGCGCCTGAATCGTCGATTGAGCCGTCTTGCTCGTCGTCGAGCAGCTCGGCGCCTTCGAGATCGAGGTCGCTCGCCTCGTTATTCTCCGTTGTTTCGTCCAAAGTTGTTTCGTCCAAAGCGTCGTTGGAATCGGCGTCCGTCGACTCTTGGTTTTCGGCGGCGGGAGCCGCAGCCGAGGCGGTTGCAAAAGCGTCCAGCGGCTTAAAGTCCAACTTTTCGGCGAGAAAATTAACCGGCGCGCTCGACACGAGTTCGTTGTACTCCGAGACGATTTCGTTATAACGTTTATACGCGTCTTTCAGCTTTTCGTCGTTCGTTTCAAGTTCGGCTAGAACGTCCGCGAATCGATTCGAATCGTCGACGTCCTGCGCTTCGACGGATAAAATCGCCTTGTCTAACTCGGCGTTCGCAAGATACGCAGATTTCGGATCCGTCGCCGCGTCGACCGCGTCCGCAGCGTCCTTGATCGACCGCTTAATCGCCGCGTCGATCGCCAACTCGCCGATCTCTCGCGCCGAAGACGAACGCGTCGCAAGGTACTTCTGGACAACTTCCCAACGCTCTTCGGCAAGTTCTCGTTGCTCGGTCAAATTATTGCGCGTAACGTTCACGCAGAAAAAAATCGTCGACCCAATCACAATCAGGAAGACCAAAAACGCCAGAATTTTATTTCTAGTCACAATTTCCCCATTCTTTCTGCACGCCGTCGCCGGTCGCGTCGAGCGACGCGCGTCAAAAAACGAAAAGCGCTAATTGCCCGCTCTCGTTATAATCCCGAGCGCAATATGCGTCAAGTTTTAATTGCGCACGGTCGCGGCGACGACCGAAAAATCGTCGCCGACTAAACGGGATTTATCAATAGAAAAAACTGCGCGATTTACGTGAATTGCGTTAAAAAACGAAGACGCGCTAGTCGAGCCAATCGAGCGTTTCCGGTAGAGGCGACCCGAGGTTCACGCATCCGTCCTCCGTTACCGCAACGATATCCTCGATGCGAATGCCGCCTAAACGCTTGTCGTAGAGACCCGGCTCTACGGAGACGACGTCGCCGACGACGAGTTGCGGACCTTTGAAATCGAGCAGAGGCGGCTCGTGAATCGAGAGTCCGAGTCCGTGCCCCGTGCCGTGCGTGAGACGCGGATAGAGCGCGGCCTCTTCCGTATCCGGGGCGGCGTAGCCGTATCCGTGCGCTTCGAAGGAAGCGATCGTCGCCTTATGCACCGTCTCCCCGTCGACTCCGGCGCGAATCGTCGCGGTCGCCGCCGCCTTCGCCGCCTTAATCGCGTCGAGCATACGGAGGTATTCCGCGTCGATCTTGCCGTGAACGACCGTGCGCGTGCAATCGCCGTTGTACAGCGTCGTCTTATTCATGGGGAACACGTCGATAATAATCGGCTCGCCGGTGTAGAGGTATCCGGATCCGTAGTCGTGGCAGTCCCCGCCGTGCGCCTTCCCGGCGACGATCGACGGCACGTTCTGGTACCCGGAGTCGAGCAGCGTTCGGTCGATAAAGAGTCGCATATTTTCGGACGTGAGAAGTTCGCCGTCCTTAGCGACGAGTCGGCCTTGCTGGTCGGCGGTCGCTTTCGCGATACGTTCGCACGCTTTGCGAATCGCGTCTTCCGTCGCCAACTGCGCTTCGCGAATCCACGCGAGTTCTTCGGCGTCCTTAGAGCGACGTTCGACGACGCCGCGATTCGGATCGCATTCGCACGCGATTCCCGCTTTCTGAATGGCGTCGACGTAGACGCATGGAGTCGAGCGATCGATCACGACGCGTTCGATTCCGGCGCGTCGGAACGCTTCGGCGACGCTTTGCGCGGTCGCAATTTCGCGGTCTCCGGAGAGTCCGCATTCGGGCGGAAAGTCTGCGGGACAGGCGACGTAATCGGCGCGAGCGCGTTCGCGCGCGCGTTGCGTTTCGATATCGCGAATAATGAGCAGGCGAGTTTTGCCGGGAATTTTTCCCGCGCGAGGATTGAGAGTAGGCGCGGCTTCCGGGAACGCGCGTTCTTCGTCAAATTCGAGAATAGCGGCGGGATCGCCGACAAGGAAGCGAATTTTCCAGTAGATAGCGGCGCTGATCGACGGAACGCCGGCGGTTAAGTATGCGGTTTTCATGAGTAGAATCCAATAAAAAGGCGCGCGTAGCGGCGACGCTTACGCGCGCGAAACGTTGAGAAACCCGAAAAGGACAAAAAGCGACGACTTTTCACGCCTATTGCGCGCGATTACTTTTCGAGCGCGTCGGGATGTTCTGCGGCGAGGTGTTCGAGTACGGCGCGCGCGAGAGCTTCGCCGATCGGCTGAATATTCTCCATGATCCAGGTCGCGTCTTCTTTATTGTCGTGGAAGGCGATTTCGACGAGTACGGACGCGCATTTCGGCGCGGCGGGCTCGTGCATCGGCACGCCTTCGCCGAATCGATTGTATCCTTCTTTGACGCCGCGATTGGGACCGTTGTAGATCGTCATAATGGAGTCGAGAATCCGCTTGGCGAACCGTTCCCCTTCGCCGCCTTTGCGATGGCACCACGCTTCGGTTCCGCGCGCTTTACCGTTTGCGGCGTTGGAGTGGATCGCGAAATAGAGGTCGACGCCGAGTTTGTTCGCTTCGTTCGTGTAATCGCGAATGCCTTTTTCCGGGTCGTTGCGATAGACTTTGATCCCTTGTTTTTTGAGAATCGGTTCAACGACGTCGGCGACTTCGTTCATCCGTTCTTTTTCCGATTTGTATTCGCCGAATCCAATGTTATGAATCTGATTCGACGGGCTAAGCCACAGCTTGAGCGCGTCTTGCTTGAATTTCGGCAAAGGTTTTTCTTTCGCGTCTTGTCCGAACGTCGCGGCGCTCATGCAGAGAAGCGCGAGGCAAGCGACCGTAAAATTGCGTAGCGATTTCATACTGGACATTTTGAACCTTTTCTAATGGAGAACTTATCAATGCGTCGGGTCGAAGCGTCGGCGTTATGAATCGTTTCTTGGAAAGAACGGCGCCAACTCTCCGGCAAGTCCGGGAATGCTCATCGACTGGAACGTAATGCGTCCGGGTCCGGTTACGATCGTATTAAAGAGCCCTTCTCCGCCAAAGACGATATTCTTTACGCCTTTCACAACCTCAATGTCGATGGAGCACGTATGATCCATCCAAGCGAGCGAACCTGTGTCGCAAGTCATCTTTTCGCCGGGGGCAAGTTCGTACGTAACGGCGGCGCCGGCAAGTTCTAGGAAGACGACGCCGGGTCCCGTCGCGCGTTGCATAATGAATCCTTCTCCTCCGAAGAAGCCGACGCGAATCTTCTTCTGATAGAAGACGCTCAGTTCGACGCCGGGCGTTGCGGCGAGAAAAGCGCCGCGCTGGCATACGACCGACTCTCCGGCGTTCAGTTCGCGCGCGACGATAACGCCGGGATGATTCGTTGAAAACGCGACTTCGGCGGGACCGGACGCGCGGTACGAACTCATAAAGAACGATTCGCCGGACGCAATGCGCCCTAGACTTTTCAAGAATCCGCCCTGCGCGTTGTTTTGCGTTTCGATCGGACCTTTCATCCAGACGCGACCGCCGGTTGTCGAATAGACGGATCGGCCCGCTTCAAGGTAGCAGATCAGGTAGGGAGTCGATCCTCCGCCGATCAAATAATCGACGTAAGGCGTGCGGACGCGCGCGTTCTGACGCAACGTCGCGTTGTCGTTCAACGCCGCGCTCGGCGTTTGCGGCGCGGCGCCCGCAGGAGAGACCGGCGCGTTCGGCGGAACCGACGCGACCGGCGGAACGGTAGGCGTTTTAAGGAAGGCGGGCGGGCCGAACACGATATCTTTCACGTTTCCGCAGAAGGTTTCGACGCCGTCGACCCAAAGTTTTGATTCGCTTTGCAATTTTCCTTGCGCCGCCATATCGAAGAGTTCGACGCTTGTAATAGCGCGCCGCGAGCCGTTTTGTTCGATTTCTAAGATCATCTTGTCGTTGAGCGAGCAGATTAGCGAGCAGATTATGATGAGAAGCGCGCTCGACGCCGCGCGGCAAAGGGCGCGACGTCGAGCGTAGGCGTTAGAAAACCGACGCGATGCGCCGGAAGAATCGGTTAGTCTTCAATAATGAGACGAATACCGACGTTATGGACCTTCTGCCACGGCAGGTAGGCTTGTCGGAAGGAGCTTCCGACGACTTTCGGACGGTCCGCCCAAGAGCCGCCGCGCGCGACCTTGCGTTCCGTCGCGCTCAGGTCGTTGCGTCCGTCGCCGTCGACGTACGGGTAGGCTTTATAATTGGAGCGCGTCCATTCGGCGACGTTTCCGATCATGTCGTAGAGACCCCATGCGTTCGGCGCGTTTTGCGCGACGTAGTCGACGATGAACCAGTGGTCGGTGAAACGATCGTCGCGTAGCGGGAAGACGCTTCCTTCGGGGTAATTATGTCGGACGTGAATCGTGGCGCCGCTTTCCCACGTGGTGTAGAGTCTTCGACGATCGGCGTCGGCAAGGTTGGCGAATTTCGAGAAGTCGGCTTCGAAGGGACCGAAGTAGAACTTCTCGGCGCTACCGGCGCGCGCCGCCCATTCCCATTGCGCTTCGGTCGGGAGTTCCGCCTTGACGCCTTTTTCGTTGAGCCATTCGACGAAGCTTCGCGCCTCGTTCCAGCTCACGCGTGCGACAGGCTGTTTCGGGTGGTTGGCGATGTATCCGGGCACGATGTGGTCTTTACCGTGTTCTTCGATATATCGGGTGTCGTGTTCCGGATCGAAGGCGGCGTATTGCTCGTTCGTAATTTCGGTTTCGCTGATCCAGAAGGGCTTCTTAATTTCGACGAGAGCGCGAGGGTTTTCGTCGGGGAAACCGTCGAGCGATCCCATAACGAATTTTCCCGCGGGGACGCGACGGAATTTGACTTCGACGCCGTCCGCGAGCTTGACGACCTTGACGTCTTCGGCGCCGTTGAGCGCGGCTTTTTGCATTTCTTTCGCCTTATCGGCGTCGAACGCCCAATCGTTTCCGAGATTATCGGTCGGCGGATCTTTCTTTTCCGGTTTAACGAATTCTGGCGCGGGCTTTTCGCGCATGGCGAGCAGCAAGGCGTCGTATTCGTTTTCAACGTCGACGGCGGCGGATTCCGCGTACAGGTCGGAGAGTTCGAGGCGACGTTTCGCTTCCGGTTCGTTGCCCCATTTTCCGCGCCACGGCGCGTTGAAGTCGATCCAGTTGACGATCAGACGATTCGCTTCGTCGTCAAGTTTGACGCCGTGGTGTCCTTTTTCGAGCATTTGAACGAGTTCGCTCGTCGACGCGTGATATTCGTACGGCGGGAGAACGTCCATATCGGTTTCCGGACCCGGGCGACGAACGAACGGGTGAATATTATTGTAGGCTTGCTGCGCGTCGGCGAAGGACGGGCGATCCGGCTTTGAGCCGTCGTGGCATCCGATACAGAACTTCTTAACGACGCGGTGATAGAGGTCGAGTTCGAAGGTAATCGAGCGTGGCGGGCCGAGGTAATTTTGAATTTCGCTCGGTTCGCGTCGGGAGGCGAGTTTCAAGACGGACTGGGTGGCGTCGAGTTGCGACTCGTGGCAACCGTTGCAGCTGACGTTCTCGCCGGGCATTCCGACGAACCAACTGCGGAAGAGTTGCACGGCGGCGCCGTTTTTATCGACAGGCAGCAACGCGACCGGCGTGTTCGCGGGAATCTTGAAGAACGCGGAACCGTCTTCTTCCACAGGGACGTATCCAAGGATGCGTTTGATATCCCAACTGCTTTGGACGCCGACCGATTCGTGTCCGCCGGTGTGGAGATACGCGAAGTGATACGCGAAGACTTTCAGCCCGACGATTTCGCCTTTCGGAACGTTCTCGGTACCCAAGCCGTTGTAGACGTCGGTTATGAAGACGGTCGCTTCTTTTTCGCCTTCAACGACGCGATTCGGAAGGACGGGCGGCAGGTCGCGTTCGACGAGCGGGGTCGGGAAGAACAAGCCTTCTCCGGGGAGCACGCTAATCGGGGTCATATTGTCGAAGGTATCGACGAGGTAGAGTCCGTACGTGCCGGGCGCGCCGTCGATTTCACAGTTGACGAGAATATAGTTTTCACAGAGCGGGTACGGGAAGGTGAAATTGTACTTCAACCCGGTCGACTGCATGTCGAGAACGTTTCCGACGACGTCGCGACCGTACCCGGGAATTTCGGCGACGAACCCCGTTTTTTCAGCGGGGAAGACGTCCGGATGCGCGTCGTATTGGGTGTTTTCGGGTCCCCATTCAAGACCTTCCGGGTGGAAACGGAAGGGATATTTTCTCGCGATGGTCGGATCAATAA
Organism: uncultured Planctomycetota bacterium; assembly: GCA_900317365.1. Classification (GTDB taxonomy): domain Bacteria; phylum Planctomycetota; class Planctomycetia; order Pirellulales; family Thermoguttaceae; genus RUG369. The sequence continues at coordinate 629 of ONGM01000005.1, read as the reverse complement.
TAAGGAGACGGCCGGTGTCGCCGCGTCCGTGGTGTCCGGAGCCAATGCCGACGATTTTAGAGGAATCGGGGAATTCTCGGGCGTGTTTGAACGCCGTCGGGAAGAAGGAACCGGAGCCGTAGAGTTCCGCCTGGTTTGTTCCGTCCGGGTTCATGTGGAAGAGAATCCGGCTGTAATAGTGCATGATGTCGCTGTATTCCCAGCGGAGATACATGATTCGGCCGTTTTTAAGGGGCGTCGGGTGCCAGTCGGAGTCTTGCTCGAAAGTGAGCTGACGAACCTTTTTGGTCTCGGGATCGATGAGGTAGATATTCGCCATCGGGTCGGAACCGTTAATGCACGGCAGCCCCTGCTTACCGGCGTTCGAGCATGCGACGACCTTTCCTTCCGGCGTGTAGCACGAGTCAAAGAAGTCGACGTCGGGCTGGTCGGTCGGCGAGAGGGTTTTGAGACCGGTTCCGTCGACGTTGATTTCGAAGATCGCCCATCGTTTATTGTCTTCGGAGACGCTCGTGAACATAACGCGTTCCCCGTCCCAGTTGAGTTCCGGTTCGAGAATCGGTCGTCCGTTTTCAGGTCGATATATCGGTTTGAAGACGGGATTTTCGGAGCGCAAATCGGAGAGGACG
>ONGM01000267.1 GCA_900317365.1 uncultured Planctomycetota bacterium | reverse complement strand
GTCGAACGTCGCGCGCGGCGTCGCCGAATCGATTCGGCGCTTCGGGTTCCGCCAACCGATCGTCGTCGATCGCAATAAAACGATCGTATGCGGACACGCGCGGTACCTCGCCGCCAAACGCCTCGGACTCGACGTCGTCCCGTGCGTTCTCGCAGACGACCTTTCCCCGGAAGCGGTCGACGCCTATCGCATTATCGACAATAAACTTGGGGAAATCGCAACTTGGGATCCCGAGCTACTGCAAGAAGAGTTGCAAAAGATTCGCGTCGATTTCGCCGCGTTTGAAATCGATTTCTCCGCCGACCTTGCGCTCAACGCCGACTTCGCCTCGAACGTCGTACCGCCGAACGCCGACTCGGACAAATACGACGAAAAACGCGCGAAAAAAGGGAAACGCGACCCCAACGCTCCCCCGAAATCGTTCCGAATGATCGTTACTTGCGACGACGAAGAAGACCAAGAAGCGCTCTTCGAACGCCTCGTCGCGGAAGGGTATAAAGTCAAGCTATGCAATCTGTAACGCGCGGAAGTATCGCGCTCGAACACCGGCTCGAACAGACGTATCGCGTCGGCAGAATACTCGGCGCTTTCAACGATCCGCCGCCGACGAAATTCGTTAAGACGCTCGAATTCGACGAGCCGCCGAGCGTCGACGAAGAATGGCGAGTCGGACTAATCGTCGGACGTTCCGGGTCGGGAAAATCGACCGTCGCGCGGTCGCGATACGCCGACGCCGAGTTCGCTTCCTATCGCTGGAACGATCGCGCCGTCGTCGACAATTTCGATCCGCGTCCGTTCGACGAGATCGCCGACGCGCTCGCCGCCGTCGGGTTCTCGTCCTTACCGTGCGCCGCGCGACCGTACGCGACTCTCAGCGGCGGAGAACGTTTCCGATGCGACGTCGCAAAAGCGCTCCTCGACGCGCGCAAGCCGATCGTCGTCGTCGACGAATTCGCAAGCGTCGTCGATCCCGACGTCGCGCGGTCAGCCTCGCTCGCCGTTCGAAAAGCGATCGATCGCGGCGCGTTCGGAAAAACGCGACTCGTCGCGATCGCTTGTCGAGAAAGAATCGCGGAATGGCTGCAGCCCGACTGGGTTCTCGATATGGATTCCGGATTACTAACGCGAGGCCGACTTCGGCGACCGAAGCTGCAAATCCGCGTCTACGAAGGAAAACGACGGCATTGGGACGCTTTTAAAGACTGTCATTATTTGAGCGGAACGCTCATGCCCGCCGTTCGCGTGCGCGTCGCGACAATTTCAACGGAAAAGTCCGACTCGGAAACGCTCGCCGCTTTCGCCGCCATCATGCAGGTCGAAGGACGAAAAGGACTGAAACGCGTTCATCGACTCGTCGTCGCTCCGCAATTTCAGGGGATCGGAATCGGCTCCGCGTTCCTCGACGCGCTCGGCGAAATGGAGCGCGAACGCGACGCGCGGCTCACGATCGTTACCGGCAACGCATTCTTCGTGAGAAAGCTCGCGCGATCGCGCAAATGGCGATTCAAAGGCGCGTATCCGAACGGTAAAACGCAACGGCGCAAAGGTCGACCCGACGTCGGATCCTTCGGACGCGCCGTCGCCGCCTTCGAGTACGGCGACGCCGAAAATGAACGCCCGCCTCCGTCTTCATAAAACGTCGGCGAAAAACGTAATCATAACTCAAAGAAATTTCATGAGATAGGAGATGCTATGAAAAATTGCGTCACAACGGCGACCGTAGCCCTATGCGCTCTCGCCGTCATACTCTGCGGCGCGTCCCAACGTCTCGCGCGCGGGGCGGACTGCTCTTACGAATTAATCGTCTTCACGTTCCGCGAGCCCGGCGTATGCCTGCCTTGCGACCGCGCGCGCCCGATCGCCCAACGCCTCGCGAAAGAGTACCCGATTCGTTTCGAATACTTCGGCGATCCGACCGGCGACGCCGCGCGCGCGATATGGCGCGTCGATCGCGCGCCGACGTTTATTCTGACCTCGATTCCGAACTACGGCGAACCGCGCGAAATTCTTCGATGGTCCGGCGCCGACGACCTCGAACGTCGCGTTCGCGCCGCGTTCGCAAGAGTCGGCGTACGACCCGGAGTTATACCGCGTCCGCGACCGAGCGCGCCAAAACCGTCGCCTTTGCCGCCGACCCGCGCGCTTGAAGACTAATCCCGAGACTGACGCGCGCGAAGCGTGAACGTGTCCGCCCCGACGCTTTGGCACACCCCGATCACACGCTGAACGTACCCGACCTCGACGTCGGAGTCGCCGCGTATCACGATCGTTACGTCCTTCGGCTCCACTCGGCGAACCAAGTGAAGAACGTCAAGCTCGTCCCGAAGCGCCGCCGCGAGACTCGTCGAACTATAATCGTCGTTCTCGACCCCGCACGCTCGATTGCCGACAAAAATCGTGCGATCGGACGCGATCTGCAACGTGATCATCTCCGGAGGAGCCGCGTCCGGCGGTTGCGCAAGCTCGCTCTTCGGAAGCGCGATCTCTTCGTTCTGCTCCGCTTGCGAAAAATTCATAACCAGCGTAAAAAACGATATTAAGAGAAAGACGACGTCGATCATCGACGTCATATTCGGTTCCGCCGGTTTCAGTTTTGTAAGCGAACGTCGTCGCGACATATCCACCTCGCTACGCGTTCGCGTTACGGCTTGCCGGCCCCGACGTTCGAGAATCGTCCCATGAAATTATCGGAAACGACCGCGACGTCGAGCGCCAATCTCGACAAACGATTCTTCAAGATATCGAACGCCGCGAGCGCCGGAAGCGCGATCGCAAGTCCGAGTTCCGTCGTAAAGAGCGCCGTCGCGATACCTTCCGCCAACTTCTGCGGAGACGGCGCAGCGCCTCCGGAAGCGATCGCCTGGAACGACGCGATCATGCCGACGACCGTGCCGAAAAGGCCGATCATCGGCGCCAAATTACCGATCAACGCCAAATATCCGAGCTGATGCTCCAAACGCATCGTCTCTTCCTGCATGACGTCCTGCATCCCTTGCGTCGCCTTATCGTAACCTTGAGACATCCGCGCAAGACCAACGGAAAGCGATTTCCCGAGCAACGACTGGTCGTCCTTCGCCATCTCGTACGCTTCCTGGAAGCGGTTCTGATCGAGAAGCGCGCCGAAATCGTCGACCAGCTGATCCGGCGCCAACGCAGATCGCTGCAACGCGACAATATTAATAACGATCAGCGCCACCATCGAAAGCGACAAGAGCGTAAAGACGATCGTAAAGAACCATCCGAGAGAACGATACATCCACACGAGGTAATTCTCGCTCTTCGGCGCTTCTTCTCCCCCGGACCCGCCCGACGCAGGAGCCGCCGCGCCCGCGTCCGCGCCTGCGGCGCCGCCGTCCCCCGCCGCAGGAGCCGCTGCGGCCGCCGGCTCTTCGTCAAATTCGTCGAGATCAAAATCCTGACCGCGACCGGATCCAATAAAGGACGAAAAGACAAACGCCGCTACGAAAAGCGCAAAGCACAAAACCGACGCGCGGCGATAGGATCGCAATCGCTCAAAAGTACGCATAAACCCAAGCCTTCGATGCGCTCGACGAATCGAGCTAAACAAAAGTAAAGCGAGCGCTAATCGCGGCGAAAAACTCGATCGTTCGACGACGAGCGACGCCGCGCGCCCTGTCTCTGTCTCATTCTAACGTCATTCTAACGCGTCGCAACCGCGACGTCGAGACGCGCTATTCAATTTCCACATGAAATCGCGTTTTCAATCGTTCTCGCGTCTCCGCCGCGCGATCTTCGCGACCCGTACGACTCCACAACGAAACCAACGCCTTTAGAGCCTTAACGCGTTCGACCCGCGCAGAATAATAGACCAAATCGACGCGAAGGTACGCGATTATCGCGTCTTCCCAACGCTCGTCGCGCTCGTTCGTTTCGCCGAGCGCGTTGTAAAGTCGCGCGCGCGCGAGTTCCGCGCGACGCGGAGTCGCTTCCAGCGCCGACGCGATCTCAGAACGCGCTTCCGCGTAACGTCCGCTACGCGCGTACGTCAACGCAAGACCGAGCGAAGCGCGCGACAAAACGTCTCGACCGAGATACTCGTTCTCGATTTCCGATTCCTTCACCGTCTTAAAACTCTCTTCCGCTTTCGCGTAGTCCGACGTCTCCAACGCGACGTCCCCGATACCAACGAGTCCGCGCGCTCGATAGACCTTAGAGTCCGACTGCGCCATTCTCTCGTACGCCTCGCCCGCTCTCTTTAACGACGCCTCTTGCTTACCGCCCTCGCGACTCACCGCGAGAAACGCGTCCCCAAGCTGCGAAAGCGCCTCGTAATAGCGATACGAATCGGCGTGATTCTTAACGAACGTCGCAAGACCGCGACCGCCTTCGTTGAGCGTCGCGTCGCCGTCCGCAAGCGCAAGCTGAAGCGCCGACGTCCCTTGATACCAGTCGAACTCGGTCGACGCGTACGCGCTCTTCGACGACGCCAACTCCGAAGCGTCGATCGACTTCAGCTTCTCGAGCGCCGACTCGTATTCTCCGACCTCGTAGTCGACGCGCGCCGCCGCAAGTTCGACCGGCGCGTCGTCCAAAAGAATCCACAACACGCGCTCCGAAGGAATCGTCGTCTCCTCCTTCGTCTTAACGTCGCGAAGCGTGATTCCCGACGCCGAAATCTCTACGATCGCGCCTTCTTCGTTCCGCTCTTCAAAGCTCCCGTCCTCCGTCGGCGCCGCGACTCGCACAAGATCCGCGCCCTCGACGCGAACGCTCGCTATTCCCAACGCAACCGCGACCGCAAACGCAAACGGCGTTAAGACCCGCGCTAAACATGACGACAAACGGCGAGCGTTCGTGCGCGTGCGTCGCGTTGAAACGATTGTCTGCATTTCACTCTCTCCTAAATCTCGCCGTTTCTATTTCTTACCGGAAAGTCCGACCGGCTTCGATTCGCCGCGCAATTTCTGGAACTCTCGATACGCCTTGTCGAAGTACGCGAACGATTTCGCGCCGCCCATCGTCGGATTCGTCTGATAAAGCCGCTTTAAATCGTTCTCCGCTTCCAGCGCGCGCTTCTTACGCTCGTCGTCGCTCGGCGCGCTCTTCACATAGCGATAGCGCGAACGCGTCTTGCCGACGTAAGACTCAAAGTACAACGACTTCATCGTTTCATTCTTATTGATCGACGGCGCCAATCTCTTAATCATACCGTTCCAGCCCCAAACGAGCTTGGTCCCGCGCGCGTTCGGAACGTCCCCGGCGATCGCCTTAACGTAGTTCTGAGGATCGATTTTTCCCCACTCGTGAAGAATGAGCGCCGCTTCCCGCTGCGCGTCGAAAGAGTCCGGCGCCTTCTTTAAAATCTTCTGAACGCTAGAATACGCGCGTTCGTAAGCCCCGGACTCGCGATCGCACTCGCACGTCTTCAACAGCGCCGACGTCTGCGCGTTCTCCGGCGCCGAAAAGCCCGGCGTCGCGCAAGCCTTCGCGAGCGCCATGTACGCCGCGCGCGCCTTCGTTACGTACTCCTTGCCTTCCTTCGTCATGACTCCTTTCGCGTCAACAAGTCCGCGTCCAAGCGAAAGATAAGAGTCCGCAAGCCAGCGCAACGACGCGTAGCCCCCGCCTTCGCTACGCTTCGAAGCGTCGTCCAAAAACGCCTTGAAACTCGTCATGACGCGATCGAACTCTTCTTGTTTCGTCGCGTCCCCGGAATCCGCCGCCAATTTCAACTCGCGAAGACGCTCTTCAAAACGTTTGCCCAACGACAAAAAGAGAATCGAAAGCTTGTTCGCATTCTCAGGAGAACGCGACGCCACAGACTCCAATTTCGTCGCCAAATCGCGCGCTTCTTCGAGTCGATCTTCGCCGGACGTCGTTGCGATCCGAAGTTTCAGCGCAAGTACCGCCATCTGAAAAGAGTCGTTCGCGATCGCCGGCGCCTCGTAAGGCTCGCCCCCGTTCTCCGATTCCAAAACGCGATTCACGACGGTAAACGCCCCCAACTTCGGGTGGGTCAGATACTTCTCCGCGTTCGCCATGTCCCCTTGCTGCGCGTACGCCTGACCTAGGACGTAGCTCGAATAGATCGCAAATTGGTCGTCCGTCGATCCGCTCGCAAATTTCGTCGTCAGTCCGGCGCGAAGAAGATCGATCGATTCGGTCAAGAGTTGCGCGAGTTCCGCGTCGTCTCCCGACTCTTCGTCCCCGTCCGCCTCGTCGCCGTCCTTGCGCGACGTCCATTCGTTCCAGAGCGCGCGACCTAATTTCAGCTCCGCGTTCGCGCGACGCGAAGAACCGCTCGGAATCTGCGACAGCGCTTCGCGCGCTCCTGCGAAATCTTCCGCATCCAACGCGGCGTCGAGCCGCGACGACGCCGCTTCCTCCGCAAGAGGAGAATCGGGGGAATCGCCCCAGCGTTCCGCAACGAACTCCGCGTACGCCTTCGACGCCTCTTCGTAGTTCGCGTTCCCATCAATCTCGCCCGACGAAATCGAGCGCGCCAAAGCCTGCGTCGCCCTCAGCGCCACGAGCGCGCCCTGAGCGGCGTCGGCGGAATTCGGGTCGCGCGCAAGCTCGTCCCCGACCGCGAACGCGTCTTCGTAGCGACCGATCGCAAGCGCCACAATCGCGTACTTCAGACGCAATTTCGACAGTTCGGCGGCCGTCGCCTCGGCGTCCTCCGCGCTTAGCTTGCCCCGACGATCAGGCCGAAGCGCGCGCCCGCTCAAATCAAACGCCGACTCCAACGCTTCCATCGCCGTCGCCGCCGCCGCGTCGCGCTCGCGCTTCGCGTCCTCTTTCACGTCGCTCGCCGCCGTCTCGTAATTCTGACTCGCCTGCGAAAACGTCGTCGCCGCGCGAGACGCAATATTCGCCGCCGACTCAAAATCGTCCGCGCGCTCCGCAAAAGAAAGTTTCGATAGGTCGACGTCCGCGAAAAGCTCGTCTGTCTGCAAGATATTCTGCGCCGCCGCCGCGTCCGCGTCCCGACCCTTCGCAACGAAAGAAAGCGCCTTCGCCGCGTAGATTAACACCGCGTTCGATCCCTTCTTCTTCGACTTCGGAACGTTCAGAAGTCGAAACGTCGGATCGTCCGTATCGACGAACGTCCGCTTACCTGCGGCGGAATACGCGTCGAAATCGCTACGACGAAGTTTTTCAAGCGCCAGCGTTCCCTGACCGACGAGAAGGTAAATCTTGCGACCTTCCGCGCTCGAATAATACTGTTGCGGAAGTTTCTCAACGTTCGACCAGCGCTCAAACTTTTGAAGAAGCGACATGAGAAGCTCAGGATCGTTCCGTTCGATCGCAATCTCCGCGAAGAGCAAGAGCGCGCGCGTCTTGAGAGAATAGAACTCCTCGGAGAACGGAAGAACGGCGAGTTCGGAAAGAAGTTTCAACGCCTCTTTCGTATCCCCGAGTTCGCGACGAATCTCCGCTTCGGAAAAGTGCGCGCGGAAAGCGCCTGGGTACTGCTGATACGTCGAATAAATCGTCGCGTATTCGTCCGCCGCCTTCGTCAGACTGTCGCGATATTCGCTCGAATCGCTCGGATACGTGCGACCTATCTGCGCTCCGACCGTCGTATAACGTATCGTCATATCGAGAAACTGCGCCTGAACGCTCTGCAATTGCGTCGGGGAAGACGACGCGTCCCCGCGAAGCTCCTGCGCGACGTCGCGCGCCAATTTCAGTCCGGCGTCGTAGCGCGCGCGAGCGTCCCCGAACGCCGCCCGCGCAAGCGTCAGCTTCTCGTTACGCGACGTCTCCGATAGACCCGACGCGGCCGATTCGCGCAGCAGACGATCACCGCGATCTTCCAAAATGCGACCGAGGCGTGAATTCGCGTCGACCGACGACGCCCCCGTCGGCGACGATTCAAGATACTTTTCAAACGCGGTCGCCGCGCGATCGTAGAGTTCGAGTCGCTTCGCGCCCGTCGCACCGCGCGACTCCTCCGTCGCCGCCACCCCGATCTTATAATCCAATTCGGCGTTAAGCTCCGGCGGAGCGTCCCCCGACTCCTGCAGTTTCGTCATGTACGCCAAGGCGACGTCGTCGTAACCGCGCGCGCGCAACGCGCTGAGAAACTCGTTCCAATCGGAATCGGCGCCGAGCGCCGCGCCTAAAGGAATCAATGCGAGCGACAATAAAAAAAGAACGGAACGAAACGCCGACGCTCTCGCGCCGAGACCCGTCGACGTGTATAATGAACGGCGCGAACGCGACCGCGCGCTAGTGATTAGAATAGGTCGTTGCATCGTCCTTTACGCTCCGCCGAGTGCATGGGGTTACAATACGCGAACGTTCGCGCCCAAGACGCCGACCTTCGCGAACGCGTCTTCGCGCGCTTCCTTCAATATTACACGAATTGACTATGAAAATCAATCGATTTTTTAAACTTGGAACGACGATACTTCTCGTCGCTTTCTTCGCCTGCGCGCCGACAAACCGCGCGAAAGCCGACTTCCCCCAAACGCCCCGACCCAATATTCCGAAGCCGAATATTCCGAAGCCTGACTTCTCACGTCCGAATATTCCGCGTCCCGAGCGACCCGACATGACGCGCCCCAACGTCCCGAGACCAGACGGCGCGCCTGTCAGACGAAATCGCGAACAAATCGACGACGGGCAAAATTCACCGCAAAACGCCCCGCAAAATTACAATCAAAACGCAGGGCAAAGCTACGCCCAAAATTCCGAGCGCCCTTTCGTCAAAACGCCGACGAAAGACTGGGTGGGCGACGGATTCCCGCTTCTCTTCTCCCGCGACTATCCCGTCGTCAATGAAATCTGGGAGGAGTTCCAACGTCGAGAAAACTCCGGAAACCTTCGCCCGGAAGCGGACGCCGTCGACTTCCAGCTCCGAAATCAAGGCGCGCGATATAAAGGCAAGCTCCTCAACGTGCGCGGTCGACTCCTGCGCGCCGTCGAAACTCCGACGAACGGAGGAAAATGCTACGACCTATGGATCCTCCTCCCCGACTCCGACAAAAACCCGATTCGCGTTCTTTCACTGCGCGCTCCGAATGGGTTCAAAACGGATCCGAAGCTCGAAAACGAGAAAGCCTACGACCCCGACGTCAAATATCGCGACGAAAACGTCGAACTCGTCGGTCTATATTATCGAACGACCTCCTTCAACGCCGGGGACGATATCTACGCCGCCCCGACCCTCGTGGCGCTCGATTTCAACGACGGCAAAAGCGCCTCGAAAAGCGCCGGCGCGCCGATAGCTCCCAGCGACTCCGGCGCTTCGAACGGCGCGCGACGCTCGAACGACGCAGGCGGCTCGTACGGCTCGAACGCCTCAAATAACGCAGGCGATTCAAACGGCTCGAAGTCCGGAAGCGACGTTCCCGTCTCGCGATACGTCAGGAAGGGGATCAGAACGATCGTCTTCGCCGCGCTCGTCTGGGGATGGTATATCCATTCGAAGAAACGCGGGGCGAGTCGATGCGTTTTTCTCGCCTTATGCCTTACGCCCGGTCTCGCGCAAGCGCAGGATTCCGTCGAATTCTGGGCGAAGGCGACCGGCTCCGACCTCGACGCCGCGCGGCGAGAAATGAACGACGACCGACCCTCGCTACTCGACCCCGCCCCTGAGGCCGCCGAACGACGCGCCTTCCTCGTCGCCTTAATCCAACGCATGAACGGCGCGCTCGGCGTCGACGTCCTGCGCGAACGCTCCGGCGACGAATACGTCAAAGAACACAGCCTCGTCGAATACGTCGCCTCATCCGCCGACGCCCAGCCTGAGTTCGCGCCCGACGCCGAAGCGCGTTTCTACCTCGGGCGCCTTCTCGAAGTCGCGCCGATTCCCCTCAACGAGGCGGAGCGAGAGAAGGCAGGCTGTCCGACGATCTATCGCGTTCTCGTCGAACTCGAAAATTCCGACGCGCGCGCGATTCTCTACACGCCAAGCGTTCCCTCATTCAACGCGCCTGACGCCTTCTTCGACGCCGCCGACGCCGCGCGCGAGGATCGCCGCGTCGCCGCGATCGCCGTACGATTCGGGCGCGAAACGGAAGACGGCGACGTCTTATCCGCCGCGATCGCGCCCCGACTAGGCTGGTATCCCGTCGCCTCGCCGCTCGCCAGGCTGGGCGTCGATCTCTCCGCGTTTGAAAAGACGCCGATTTACCCTCCCGACGCGCTCGCGAAGGCGAGCGACGAGTCGCAAAAGCGAAAAATCGCGCGTTCTCTAAGGTGGACGCTCGACGATCGCGCGCCTTTCTACGAAACCCTCGCGGCCTCGAAACGCTCGGACAAACTCGCGACCCGACGCGTCGACTCCGTCGCGGAGCTTTTTAATCGCCCGCAAAATTGGCAGGGCGCCGGCGTCAGGCTGCGAGGCTGGGCGCGCCGCGTCAACGCCGTTCTCGTCGACGACCCGATCGTCAAGGCGGAGTTGGGTATCGACCAATACTATCAAATTTATTTCTTTACGAACGACTCGCAGGGGCGCGCGCTCGTTCTCTGCGCGGCGGAATTGCCCGACGGTCTAAACGTAGGCGGCGGAAAAGAGTTTCGCAAAAACATGGAAATATCCGGCGTCTTCTATAAGACGTGGGCGTTTAAAAAGCCCGCCTCCGACGATCCGTCAGGCAAGGCGTGGACGAGCGCGCCCGTCGTCGTCGGACGCGTCGTCGACGTTGAAAAGGACGAACTCGCGCCCGCCCCGCCGATCGCGCCTTCCACCGTCATAACCCTCTTCGCCGCGCTCGCCGTCGCCTGGATCGTTATGAGACGACTCGTCCTTTATCACGAAAAAAAGCGTTCTCTATCGAAATTATCGCAATCGCAATCGTTAATTCGCAACCAATTTTAGGAGGTCGACCCATGACTCCAAACGCCTTTCTCAAGTTTGTCCGCGCCGTCGCGCCTCTTCTCGTCGCGTTCGTCGCGTTTCCGATCGCCTGCCCGACCGCCGGTCTGCGCGCCGAAGACGCCGAAAGCGAAGGTCTGCAACGCGTTCCGTACAACAACCCCGACGCCGACGCCTACCTCGCCGTCGGGCTGTGGGCGTGGATCGTCCCTGCGGACGTCGATCAAGACGGCGCCGTCGATCTCGTCGTCAGTAGTGAAAACGTGCCTTACAACGGCGTCTGGTATTTCCGAAATTCCGGCGACGACCCCGTCTATCCGAAATTTGAGAAGGCGCAAAAGCTCAGTCGCGGCGTCATTAACGTGCAACCGAGCTGGGTCGACGGAAAGCTACGCGTTCTGACCCCTGCGAACGAGTATCCCGAGTTCACGACCTCCGGCGTCGACAAGCCCGTTCCCCTACTCTCCGGCGACGAAAAGTTGCCCGCAAACGTTCACAACCACAATGTGCGCGGCAATATGTGGCGATTCGTCGACTACGACGGCGACGGACTGCTCGATCTCATTGTCGGAACCGACGACTGGACCGACTACGGCTGGGACGACGCGTACGACGAAAACGGCGTCTGGAAGAACGCGCCGTTGCGCGGCAATATTTACCTTCTCAAAAACGAAGGTTCAAACGAGAAGCCGACCTACGCCAAGCCTGTCATGCTCAAAGACTGCGACGGCGCCAATTTAGAAACCTTTGGGTGGCCGAACCCGAATTTCGCGGACTGGGACGGAGACGGCGACCTGGATATCGTCGGCATAGAGTTTCGGGACACGATTCAATATTCTGAGAATATCGGAACGCGCGAAAAGCCGGTTTACAAACCGTTCGAGCCGTTGACTCTCGCGGACGGTACCAAGGCGGCCGCCGAGCTCGCCATGCCGACGATCGTCGCATACGACTGGAATCGCGACGGCGCTCTAGACGTCCTTCTTGGCGACGAGGACGGGCGAGTCGCATTATTTCTGAACAGCGGCGCGCTTCGGGACGGTAAGCCGGACTTCGCGGCGCCGACCTATTTCAAGCAGGAGCCGGACGCGCTCAAATGCGGCGCGCTCGCAACGCCTTGGGGAGTCGACTGGGACGACGACGGCGACTGGGATCTCATTTGCGGCAATAGCGCAGGATACGTCTGCTTTATAGAGAACCTAAGCGGCGCGGGAGTCGATCCGCCGCGTTGGGCGGCGCCTGTCATGCTCTGCAGCGAGGAGAACGCCGCGTTGCGCGACGCGGCGAAGGCGCTCCTTCCGGAGGGCGCGTCGATCGACGAAACGCGCGCGGACGGAACGCGCCCTATCCGTTTCATGGCGGGTCCGAACGGTTCGATTCAGGGTCCGGCGGAACCGAAGTGGGGCTACACGACCTTATCGGTCGCCGACTGGGACGGGGACGGACTTAAGGACGTCCTCGTGAATTCGATTTTAGGGAACGTCTTCTGGTATAAGAACATTGGCGTCAAGGGAACGCCGAAACTTGACCAGCCGCGCGCGATCGAGGTCGAGTGGGAAGGCGCGCCGCCGAAGCTCCAATGGGGCTGGCGATTCCCGAAGGGCAAGGAGCTTCTCACGCAATGGCGCACGACGCCGGTTGCGATCGACCTCAACGAGGACGGGCTAACCGACCTTGTCATGCTGGACACGGAGGGCTACCTCGCCTTCTTCGAGCGTTACAAATCCGCCGACGGTTCCCTTAAGCTCGCATCGCCTCGCCGCGCGTTCCTGGATCCGGACGGCGCGCCGATTCGCCTAACGACAGGACGCGCCGGCGCGAGCGGCAGACGTAAGATTTGCTTCGTCGACTACAACGGCGACGGAAGGCTCGACCTTCTCGCCAACGGACTCAACGCGGATCTTTATTTGCAAACGAAGGATTCGGCAAACGGGAACTACGTCTTCGCGCAAGTCGGCGCGATCGACGCGCGTCCGATCAAGGGGCACAGCACGAGTCCAACGGTCGTCGACTTCGACGCCGACGGCGTTATGGACCCCTTCGTCGGCGCGGAAGACGGGTATTTTTACTACAAGAAGAACGATTGGAGAGAAACGAAGTAGAGGCGTTTCATCGCGTCGCCTCGCCGGATAACGAGGCGACGCGTCCCTCGGTTTTTACGATCGTTCGCGCAAACGCGCCTCGCCCAAAAACGAGAAAAAAACGCCTCAACGACTCCTTGAAACGGGTCGCCGCCTCAAACTCCGATACGGTCGGAGCGCCGTCTTTCACAAAACCTTCGTAACCCTCTTTGAAGCCGTCTCGTCTTTGATCGGCGAGCGCTCTATCAAATCCATATTCCGTAAGACACATTTGTTTGACCTCCGCTTTATTGGCTAGAGGGCACGGCTTAAGGAGCAAATCCGGCGGAGACGCGTCCGTTTCGTTAAAACAACTTCAACTACGCCTTCAATCCCGCCGCCTTCTCAAATTCCGGTACGG
>ONGM01000032.1 GCA_900317365.1 uncultured Planctomycetota bacterium | reverse complement strand
TCCGTCGCCGCGACGAATACGCACTATCAACTCACCGGTCTGACCGCCAATACGGAATATCAGATCAAAATCCGCGTCATTGGCGAAGGGGAATATCTCAATTCTAAATACTCCCCTGTCTCGCTAGCCGCAACGACGAAAGCCGCCGTCGCCCCAACCGCGCTACCGATTCCAACCGTTACGGCGACCGCGACTTCGCAGAATTCGCTCCTCGTGGAATGGGACGCCAACCCTCGCGCGACAGGATACGCAGTCATCTACAAAGAGAAATCGGAAGCTGCGTATACGACCGTCAACGTTAAGGCGGGACAATCGAGCTTGAATCTCAACGGATTGATCGGAAGCGCAACCTATTACGTCAAGGCGCGCGCGATCGGCGACGGAACCTTCTGGACGAACTCTGCGTACTGCGGAACCGTCGTCGTCAAAACGCCCGCGCCGCCCGCGCCGCAAACGCTCGACGAGCCGACCGTCGTCTCGACCTCCGCGACGACAAACTCCATTACGGTCAATTGGAGTACGATCGACAACGCGTCGGAGTACGTGCTGACGTACGCTCCCTCGGGTTCGAGCTCTTTTACGACGGTCAACGTCGCCGCAACGAGCTATACGATCGAAGGACTCCTCGACGGTACGGAATACGTCGTCAAAGTTCTCGCAAAGGGAGACGGAACAAATTATCTCGACTCCTCTTATAGCGCGTCGACGATCGTAACGACCGAGCGAATCCCTATCGAGATCGTCGTCACATCGCTCGCCGACACGGTCGACGAAAACGACGGCGTTATTACGCTACGCGAAGCAATTAATTACGCGAACAACGGCGACACGATCACTTTCGACTCTGCGCTCAATGACGGCACGATTCTCCTTGCGGGAACGCAACTCTCCGTTGACAAATCGATTACGATCGACGCCTCCGCGCTTGATTCGCTTACCGTCGACGCTAATCGACAATCGCGCGTTTTCTACCTCGACGCCGATAACATTACGCTAAAGGGACTGACTATCACGAGAGGTTACGCATACTACGGCGGCGGTGGCGGCGGCTTATACGTATTTGGCGAGCATATAGCGGTTGAAAACTGTCTGATTTCAGGTAATAGCGCTAACTTTGGCGGCGGCGTTTATTTATATGGCGACGGCGCGTCGTTGGTCGAGAGTACCATTTCAAATAATTATGCACCATCATATTTAGATTCTTATAATGCCTATATTGGCTATGCAGACCACTTGCATGAGATCTATAGCTATAGTGGTGGTTACGGCGGCGGCATTTATAGCCGTAGAGGAGCTGTAATCACAAGTTGCATAATATCGAACAACGAGGTGAACGGCTACGGCGGCGGTTTTGCCGGATCCGCAACAATCGAGAACTGCAGTATTATCAGTAATATGGCGCACCCATACGTCAGTTATGGCGAAGATGACTATTTCGGCGTCAGAGACGAATATGAAGGCGGTTTCGGCGGCGGCGTTTACGGCGACGACATAACGATCATAAATAGTACTATTAGCGGAAATTCAGCGGATTTAGGTAGTGGAATCTGCTACGACGATAGCGACGAAATAAACGTCTACAACTCGATTATCGCGGCAAACGCGAGAAACGACGTATCCGTCGACTCCTCTAGTTCGATCATTAACGCTTACAACACGCTTTCGAGCTTTGCCTCATGGACAAACGCGGCGGACGCGACAAATTACCTCTACGACCCGTCCAAACCACTCTTTACCGACGCGGCGAACGGCGACTATACACTCGCGCCTCTCTCGCAGGCGATCAATAGGGGGAATAACGAGAACGTCTCCGTCGAGACCGATCTTAACGGCGACCCGCGCGTCGTCGACGGGCAGGTCGACCTCGGCGCGTACGAATTTCAAACTGCCGCGCCGTCAAAGCTCAACGCTCCAACGATTACCGTGCACCCAGGAGTCTATCAAGCAACGGTCAACTGGGATAGTGTTCCTAACGCTTGCGGATATGAGATTGAATATACGAAAGTGAGCGACTCCAATTGGTCGGAATCTTGCAAAGTCTACGCTCAGAATACGGACATAAGCGTTACAATTCCCAACCTTGACGGCGCAACGTGGTATATGTTCAGAGTTACCGCGCTCGGCGACGAAAACCATTACGTCAATTCCGACGCGTCCGCCGATCATCATGCGCTCGTCGCGGCTCGTCTTGACGCACCTGCGATTACCGTTGTCCCAGGCGTATACGAGGCGACGGTCAATTGGATCGCTGATCCGAACGCTTCCGGCTACACGCTTCTGTACAAGAAAGCGAGCGATTCAGACTGGTCGGTCGTTTCGCCTAATCCGTCGGCGTCAGATACGAGCGTTACGATTTCTAATCTTGACGGCGCGACGGAATACGAGTTCAGTCTTCAAGCGATCGGCGACTATATGAATTTCGTCGTTTCTGAATACAGCGACGTTGCTTCCGTTATCGTCAAGGGCAAACTCGCCGCGCCGACGCTCTCCATTACGGGGCATACGCATAATTCCGTTTCACTGAAATGGAATGCGATCTCCAATGCTTCGGGTTATACCTTGCAATATAAGAAAGCGAGCGATTCCAACTGGACGACTCCAAGTAACAATATTTCCAATACGGCGACGATATACGCCGTTACCGGACTCTCCAGCGCAACGCTTTACAATTTCAGAATTAAAAGCAACGGCGACGGAATCTATTACGTCGATTCTGACTGGAGCAATACCGTGTCCCAAAAGACGAAGGAAACTCCGTCGGTGGTCGTGAACTCAACGCTCGACGTTATCGACGCGTACGACGGCAAC
>ONGM01000004.1 GCA_900317365.1 uncultured Planctomycetota bacterium | reverse complement strand
TCAGGAAGACGATTGGCTAGACGCATGGACCGACGAACCGGAGACTCCAATTTAAGGTTGCTTCTCAATCGCCGCGAGGCGATCGTCGCGATCGCGGCGGCGTGTTGCGCGAACGTCGACCGCGTTCGAACGGCGCTGGCGGCGGAACCTCGCCAAGAGTCGGAAACGCGCGCGGAGTCCTTGGATTGGGACAAGTCGCGGCGCGAGGCGTTCGCGCAAAAGGAACTCGACGAATACAACGCCGTCGCGCGGAAAAACGGCTTTCCGGCAAATGGGCGCGTGAAAACGACCCCGCGTTTTGTCGTCGTCTACAACGCCTCCGAAGCGTACGCCGAATGGGTCGCCGCGCTCGCGGAAGAGGTCGCGAAAGGTTTTGAAAAATTCGCCGTAAAGCTCGGATTCAAGCGCGTTAAACTTTCCAAACCGCTCTCGATCTTCGTCTTCGCCGAACGCGCGCTCTTCGACGCCTGGGAACGCAAATTGAGCCAGCCGTCAGAGAACGAAGGGGCGCGACAGGGGCGCTCGATGGGATTCTACGCGACTGGGATCGATCGAATGTTCGTCTACGATCAGACGGAAATCGAAGCGTATCGCGTCGCGACGGAAGCGCAAAACGAAAAACGCCCGCGATTCACACAAGGACGCGTCAAACGCGAAGGTCGCGCTATCATGGCGCGCGACGGCGCCGTCTTCAATACGTCGACGATCGCGCACGAATTAACGCACCAAATGTGTTACAACTACGGCGTCTTGCGCTCCAACGGACGCTCTCCCGGATGGCTCGTCGAAGGACTCGCAACGATTATGGAACCGTGCGACGAAAACGCCGCGCTTGGATGGCGCTATCGCAATAAGCCGACCTTCAACGCCGTTCGCTTTCGCGGATTCTGCGATTACGCAAACTATAAGGACGGCGATCTGAGACTCGTCGACGAACTCGTCGTCTCCGACCGTCCGATTCGATCCTTGAGTTCCGACGCATACTGCGTTTCCTGGGCGATGGCGTATTACTGCTACGTTAAGCGCTCGAAAGACTTGGCGAAATTCATTGAAAAATGCGCGGAAAAGAAACGCGACGAGATCGAACCCGGAGAGCGTCGGCGCGACTTCGTCGAATCTTTTGGCGAGATCGAGCAATTCAAAAACGATTTCGCAAAATTCATGAAATCCTTTTAGCGCGCCCAGGTCGCCGCCTGCGCACGCGATTATCCCCTACTTAAATTTCTTCCATTCGGCGACGGCGAGTTCGTCGCAACGTTCGTTCTCCGGGTGCCCCGAATGTCCTTTAATTTTAGAAAATTCGACGTCGTGCCGGGAAATGAGCTCGTCGAGCGCCTGCCAAAGATCGAGATTTTTGACCTCCTCCCATTTCCCTTTCACCTTGCGGCGCCACCCGTTCTTCTTCCACGACTTCATCCACGACGACAGACCGTT
Organism: uncultured Planctomycetota bacterium; assembly: GCA_900317365.1. Classification (GTDB taxonomy): domain Bacteria; phylum Planctomycetota; class Planctomycetia; order Pirellulales; family Thermoguttaceae; genus RUG369. The sequence goes on along the minus strand of ONGM01000004.1, from coordinate 37,006 downwards.
GAGCACGTACGCGCTGTCGCTCACAATTCGAATTCGCGTCGGTCGTTTGAGCGCGGAAAGCCCTTCGACGACGGCCTGAAGCTCCATGCGATTGTTCGTCGTTTCCGGTTCGCCGCCGGAACGTTCGAGTTCCTTGCCGGTCGGCGTGTGTCGCAAAATGAAAGCCCATCCGCCGGGTCCGGGATTTCCGCTGCACGCGCCGTCTGTGTAAAGAATCGTGTCTGGTTCGCTCATCGTCGCCTCTTTCCAATAAAAAACTCGACGTCGGACGTCAAAGCGTCCGCGTCGAGCGCATTCTAACGCAGATTAAGCGTCGAGGCAAGTGGAAAAAGCGCGATTACCTGCCGGAACGCTGCGAATCTTCCGATTCGGTCGGCGTCTGAGACTCTTCTTTTTTCTCGTCTGTTTTGTTAAACGGGAAAGCGTTGGGAAACGAAGGCGAAGCGTTCGGCTCAGTCTTCGCACCGTCGAAAGAATTCCAGCCGGGGAACGCGCGATCGCCGCCAGGCGCGCCTACCTAAGGAAACGAAGGCGAAGCGTTCGGCGCTGTCTTCGCACCGTCGAAAGAATTCCAGCCGGGGAACGCGCGATCGCCGCCAGGCGCGCCTACCTGAGGAAACGAAGGGGAAGCGTTCGGCGCTGTCTTCGCCTCGCCGAAGGGATTCCCGCCGGGGAACGATATTTCCCCCCTCGTATTGGGCTTATTTCTCTCGCGTTCAAAGGGCGACTCGCCAAACTCGCCCGTCTCGCCGGGTCGACCTCCGCGTCGATTGGGGGCGCGACCGGGAGCGCCGCCGGATCTTGAAGGATCCGTCATAAAATTAAAGGTCAGACCAAAATGATTCTGTATGATTTCTCGCGTCTTACCGATAACGGCGGCGGTCATATGATCGAGGTTTTTCTCGTAGCTCAATTCGGAGAGCAACGACGTCGCGGTATCGAAACTCTCGCGTTTCGCGGCGACCCAAGCCTGCCCGGCGATCGGAAAGAAATCGCGCGAACTTCCTCTTTCCGGGCTCTTTGCCAAATCCTCAAAGACCTCTTCCGCCGCGTCGACGTCCCCTTCGTTGACGTAAACCAACGCCAGCTGACGTTCGGCGCGAACCTTCCAATACGTCTGATCGGGGAAATACTCCATAACGCTCTTCCAAGCGTCGTCGGAGCCGCTTTGCAACGCGAAGACGTACTGTTCTTCGACCGTGTTGAAACGCTGAATCTCCAAAGGCGGTTCGATCGGCCTGTGATCGGTGAGCGCGTTGCGCGCAAGGAGAACGCCGCCGCCTAAGAGAAACGCGCACGCAAGCGCCCCGACACGCGCCGCGACCTGTCCGCGACTGTGCGATTTTGCGCCCTCGCGCGTGACCTTCGCCAATTTCTGACGATTCGTATACCACTCGAGGGACGTCTCCGTCGTCGATACGATCTTCTCAAACGCCGCGCGTTCCTGAGACGTCTGCAAGAAGAGAGGACGCGTCTCTTTTTTCCCGCCGGTCGACGAACTCTCGCCAAGCCCGCCTGATTCGTCGTTCTTTGCAAGTTCAAATTCCGACGTCGCCAAACTCAGCTCCAGCGTCGCGGCGGGATCGTCCGACGACGCAAGGGCGCGAATATACGACTTCTTCGCCTCCGCAAGCTCTTTAAGCATGACGGCCGGCGATTCCGGGCGGTCGCTCGGCTTCTTCTCGAGCATTTTCTCGACGAGCGCCGCAAGCTCAGGCGGCGCGTCCGGGCGCAACTCGCGAATCGCGCGCGGCTTTTCGCTAAGATGCTTCAGAACGACCGCGAGGGGAGTCTCGCCTTTAAAGGGCGCGACGCCCGTCAGCATGCGGTACGCGGTAACCCCGAGCGAATAGACGTCGCTGCGAGAATCGAGCGCCTGACCGCGCGCCTGCTCCGGACTCATATAGAGCGGCGTGCCGACCGCGACCCCCGTCTTCGTCAGCGAAGACTCCGTCCACGTCGCGTCGTTCGGCCCGATCGGACGCGCAAGACCAAAGTCCACGACCTTAATGACGCCCGACGTGTCGATGATCAGATTCTCCGGCTTAACGTCGCGGTGGACAAGTTGAAAATCAGCGGCGCGCGCGAGCGCCGATCCGATCTGTTCTAACGCCGCAAACGTCTGCAAAATCGACGTCGGTCCGTTCCGCCGCAGGTACGTCGACAAGCTCATGCCGTCGACGTACTCTTGCGCGATAAACCGATACGTCTTCGCGCCGACTCCGCGCGATTTCCAAAAAGTCAACCAATGGGAACGCGGCGGCTCGTCGACGAGTTCGCCGACTTCGTAGATTCGAACGACGTTCGGATGCTCTAACCGCGCCGCAGAGCGCGCCTCTTGAAGAAAGCGTTTGACGTACGTCGAGTCGATCGAAAGCTCGTCTTTAAGAATCTTCAGCGCGACGAGTCGTCCAAGAGAAATCTGACGCGCAAGGAAAACGTCCGACGTCGCGCCGCCGCCGACGCGACGGATTATCTGATAATCGCCAAGAGAACGCCCGCATAGCGTCTCGCGATTCGATTCGGTTTCTGGTGTGGACATAGCTCTCCTCAACCGTTACTAAGGAAAGCGCGAGAAAGCCGCGCCGCTTCAGTATAACAAGAATCAACAAAAACAGCAAGCGACCGAGTAGCCGACGTTAGCCGCAGGCGTTCAACCAACACTCCCACAACGTCTCGCGCCTGCGGCTAAACGTCGTCGTTAGGGGGTTAAACTACGTTTTCCCAAAGAAGTTTCGCTCAGAAAAAATTTTTTCAGAAAACGCCTGCAAAAAAAACGTTGAAGCCTCTAAATATCCGTCTTTCTCCGCCAACCTCCCTACCCGCCTCGCCTGGCTCGCCTGGCTCGCCTGGCTCGCCTTCTTCGGGGCGGCTTTTCGCAGCGTCTTCGCGCGTCGGGTTCCAAGCCGTGTTTCAAAAGGAAAAAAGCCGACTCGGCAAAGAACCGAATCGGCTTCTCATTAGGGACGCGGTCATACGAGTCTCGTGAAATCACGCGGCTCGTCCGCGACAAGGATTGCGTTAGTCGCTAAGCGAGGACGCGTCGAACGTGCGCGGAATCGAGCCGTTCTTGTAGAAGACGGTGCCCTTGTCGTTCGGAGCCATCGCTTGCGTGAGGACTTTCGCGGAAACGCCGTCGCTGATGACGCGCGTGCTACCGTCAACCATGGCGGCGACGACAACGTTCGGGTGAGAGGACGACATGCGCGCGGCGCCCCAGTAGTAAGCCTGGGTGTTGAGATCGTTGGCGGTGTTTTGCTCGGCAAAGGGTTCATCAAGAAGCTCGTCGCGGAGGTAATTCGGTTTCATCGGAAGACCGTTGGACGAGGACAGCATTTCAGGCGTGCTGTAAGACGGCGAGGGGTCGGAGCTCGCGAGCGTCATCGTGCTGTTGACGCAGAAGCCGACGAGGAATTCGTTCGAAGACCAGAGTTCGCCCGCCTGGAGGTTCTCGGAGATGAGAAGCGTGTTGGAGGAACCGTCTTTGACGTCGTCGATCGACAGTTTGCGAACGTTCGGAATCAGCCCGTCGTTCATCATGCCGTAGGCTTTCGAGGAGGCGTAGGTCGCGTCGCCTTGAAGGTCGGCGACGCCGCAGTTCGCGACGTAATTGTTCGCGTTCGTCTCTTCCGTTCCGGCGCTCTTGCAGACGAAGAGTTCAATGGTGAGCTCGCAGTTGGTCGTGTAACCGTAGTTGCTGATTTCGTCGTAAAGTTGCGTTTGTTCGACGAACGGGAAGATTTGCGGAATCCACCCGACAACGTTGCGGAATTTCGTCGTACCGTCTTCCGCCGTTACCGTCGTGGAGAGGTTATTGTAAGACGTAATTCCTTGATCGACGGTGCGCTCGCTCGTGTAAGAGCGGAAGTACGGATAGGAATGATGCGTTTGTTCGTACATTTGGAACGCGAGCGCAATATTCCTCTGATTGTTGATGCACGTCGCGCGACGACCGGATTCGCGCGCGGAGTTGACCGCAGGAATCGTGAGTCCGGCGAGCATGGCGATGATCGAGATTACGACCAGCAGCTCAATCAGCGTGAAGCCTCTCTTAAACGTTCTTTTCATTTCTGGTTTCCTTTACGAGTAGAGCGACGCGACGAGCCGCATGACGACGACCCTTACGTAGCGCGGATGACCTTGCCCTAATGAATGATTTCGGATATTTGCGCCGTTTCCAGACGCGATATATCAACGCGCGACCGCTGTAAGCGCGCATATAGTCGGTCTAAAATGACCCACTCTCCAGTATAGCATACACAATAGCGCGGAGTCTTTCAAGCGTTTTCCAAAGAAAATTCAAAAAATTTCCTGAAAGACGCGCGCTCTGTATCAATCTTTACGACGACGGCGCTCTTTCGACGTCGTTATTCTTCCGACGTCTTGAAGCTAACGCGAACGTCCTGCGTCGATTCGGCGGAGGAATCGCGCCAGTCGCGCAACGCTTGAGACTCGCGAAGCGCGCCAAATTCGTCGAGCGCCGACGAAAGCTCCGCCCAGTCGTCCGAACCGGCGTTGCGAACTAAGAACTCGACGTCGTTGTCGAACTTCGTGAATTCCAGTTCGAGTTTGCCGCACTGCGTCTGAAAACGAAACGTCGCCTTCTTGAGATCGTCGACCGGAACGATCGCCGTCGACCAGAACTGATCTTCCGAAAGCGTCTTCGATTCGTTCGGCGCCGGATTGCCTTCCGCCGCCGGCGTGCGAATCACGACGTTCTGTTCCGGGATTAGATCGGTTTCAGGCGTCGCAACTTTCTCCAACGCGTTTTCTTCCGCCATCGGCTTGTCGGTCGGAGCTTGCCGGAGTCGGAGAAACGCGAGAGCGCACAACGCGACGAGCGCGACGACGACTGCGGTTCCAACGATCGCGGGAACCAACGCGGCGCGGCGTTCGGCTCGGTTCGAGTTCGCGTTGACTCGCGGCGACTCCGTTCGAGACGCCGCCGAGAGCGCGTCCCACGCGGGGGACTCGCGCAACGCGCTTTGAAGTCTCTCGGAAAAATCTGCGGGAACTTGCGCGCCGCTCATGGCTTTCAAGCGTCGACGCAGGGTCATAGCCCACGCGATCTCCGATCGTAGCCGCTCGTCGGTTTGCGCGCGCGCTTCGATCGCGGCGCGCTCGACCGACGAACACTCGCCGTCGACGTAAAGATCGACCAATTCGTTCTGTTCGTTCGTTTCCATGTTCCGACGTCCTCTCGACGTTTGCCTATTCGTTCCGCGCGCAGCGACGCTCCGCGCGGCGCATTGTCTCAATTAGTCGGTTTATACGTCTCTTTTCGAACCGGCGCTCGCGCGATTACCCGCCGACGCCGACGCGCTCCAAGGATTCTCGAAGCGCGGCGCGCGCGCGATGCAACCGACTGCGAACGGTGCCGACCGGCACGTCGAGCGCTTCCGCGATCTGTTCGTAATTCGCGCCGTCAATTTCTCGCATAACGAGCGGCGCGCGATACTCGACCGGCAGTTTTTCAAGCGCTTCGCGCAACAATCTCGCGTCGTCTTGACGTCGCGCTTCCGCGTCCGGCGCGTCGATCTGCGCTTCGAAAGAGTCGCCAAACTCTTCCGTCGCGGCGTCGATCGACGACGTCTTGCGACGCTTGCGCAACGCTCCAACGGCGCTGTTGTACGCTATTCGGTAGAGCCAAGTATAAAACCGACTCGATCGTCTGAAATTCGCCAAATGCGACAACGCTTGCAGAAAAGTGTCCTGCACAACGTCCAACGCGTCCTCGGCGTTGCCGACGATCGGGAGCGCCAAGTTGTAAACGCGATCTTGGTATTTCTGCGCTAAACGACCAAAGGCTTCTTTATCGCCGGCTAGCGTTCTTTCGATCAATTCTTCGTCGTTCACTATCCGCGCTCCTTTGCTTCTTTTGACGCGCCATATCTGGCAAAGTTCCCACCGCGCGTTTTTTCACTGTCTCAAAAACGCGCGCACCAAATGCGTGTGTTTCGATTGCGCCTCGTATAACGATCTTAACGCGATCGCGAAAGATTCGCGTTCCGCGCCGCTCGCGTTACAAACAGAACCTCGTGCAAACTGCGCCGCCAATCCGTCCGCCGAATCGAACGGCGACGACTCGTTCGCAACCGTTGCGGTCGATCTCGACGCGTTACGATTCATACAACTGCATTGTTTCAAAACGCTACAATTGTTCCATCGCAACGCGAATCGTCGAGCTTTCTAACCTGTCCCTTGCAATCTCGACGCCAAACCAAATTTCAACAAATTTTCCCCAAAAATATTCCCTTTTTTCAAAGACCTCCCTTAAAAAAGGACTCTTGACGCGTATTACTAAATACGATAACCTTACCAATTGGGAAAGAGCGCGCTTTTGCGCGCGTTCGCTCGATTCCTTTTAACTTATACGGATCGCAATCAAAAATTCTATGTCAAGGGCGACGGCGGCGGCACGCAAAAATGGCGCGCGCAAAAAGCGCGGCGCGTTCTTTGGAGCGCTAGGTCGGTTTCTGACTTGGCTCTTCGCCTCCTTCGTTCTTGTCGCTCTCGTAATCGGCGCGCTCTTCTATCGCCGAGCGGACGACGAAATTGCCCGCGCCGTTTCTCACGCGTTCTCCGCGTCGTTTCCGAATCTCGAAGTGACCGTAAAATCGGCGCGACTCGACGCGACTCGCGGGGTGCGCGCGCGCGACGTCGAGTGGCGGCGCGTCGGTTCCTCGAGACGCGAACCGCCTCTGCTCGCCGCCGACGAAGTCTACGTCGAATTTCGCGGCGCCGTTCGTTCGCTACTCAGCGGCAACGTCTCCCCGAGTCGCGTCGTCATCTCCCGACCGCGGTTCGCGACCGCTCCGACCCTCGAAGCCGTGCGCGAAAACGTCGTGGCGCTCACGCCGCTCTCGAACGGACGCAGTCCCTGCTCCGTCGATATCTACGACGGCGCGCTACTACTGCAGCAGGACGGCGGCGAAACCCTCTTCGGCGGCGTCCGGCTCAGTCTCACGCCGCAGCGACGAATCGTCAACCCCCCGTCTCAAAACGCCCAAGATTCCGCCGACGTCGCCGCGTCCGCAACCTCCGACGCGCAAGACGACCCCGAGGAGCAAGGCGCCGAATTCGAGGACGAGTCCGACGCCGCAGTCGCGCGGAAGTCGGAAGACGCCCCAAAAGACGACGAAGACGACGAATTCTTTCTCAACGACGGCATGCCCCAAGAGACCGAATTCTGGAGAATCGAACTCGAAGTCTCCAACCCGTACGTCGAGTCCCTAAAACTCACGGGACGCGCCTCCTCGTGCGCGTGGGCGTTTTTCGGCGATATTTCCAAAATCGATCTGACGGCGCTCTTTCACAATATTAAACTTCAAAAGCCCGAGAAAGTCGCGCTCGTGCGCGATCTTCAAGGCAAAGCGTCCCTCAAATTTTCCGTTAAAAGCGTTACCGGCTCCTTCGGCGACGCGCAATATCAAATCGACGGGCAAGCTTTCAACGCCGTCGTCGCCGCTCCGGCGTTGAAATATCCGTGTTCCGACGTCGACGCGACGTTCGCGATTAAAAACGGTTCCCTGGAAATCACGCGCGCCTCCGCGACGTGCGGCATGACGACCCTCAAAGCCGCGTATCGACAACTCGGGTCGCTGCTCTCGCCGGAAACCTCCGTCGCGCGAATGAAATTCGAAAACGCGCCGATCAACGACGCGTTGCTCCGCTCGATCGCAAACGAAGCGAAGCGCGGAACGACCAATCCGCCGGAAGAAATCGACGAGTTTCTCAACTTCATCGACGACTACCAATTCTCCGCGACGACGAATATCGACCTCGCGTTCGAAAAATCGCCGCAAACCGGCGGCGCGTGGCGACCTGTCAATATTCTTTTCAGCGGACGCAACGCGGAATTCACGTGCGCGCATTTTCCGTATCGGCTCGACGGACTGCAAGGAGTCGTCTCGCTCGACCGCGTCGGAACGCTTACGATCAACTTGAATTCGGAAGACGCCTCCAATTCGACGATCGTCCAGGGACGATTTTACAACGCGCTGACCGCGCCGCGAGGACGAATCGACGTCGCGGCGAAAAACCGCGCGATCGACGCGCGACTCTTCGCCGCGTTAAATCCGGACGGTCGCGAAGCGCTCGCGAAACTTAAGCCGACCGGCGAGCTCGACGCCATGGTAAGGGTCGCGTTCGATCGCGCGGCGTTTCCCGACGATCCGCTCAAAATCGAAGCGGCGCTCGACGTGCGCGACGGTTCCGCGCAGTACGAAGGCTTTCCGCTTCCGATCACGGCGATCTCCGGGCGACTCCTCATGCGGGACGGGGCGTGGATCTTTTCCAACCTAACGGGTCGCAGCGGGGCGGCCGCGATCACGGCGTCGGGGTCTCTTCTTTCCGGCAAAGGCTACGCGACGCTCGCCGCAGACTTTGCGCGCGCGAACGCGGCGAACTCAGGCGGGAAGTCGCCGTTCGACGTCAATTCGCCGGCGCCGCCGCAACGTTTTACGACGGTTCCCGCGCTGAGCGGTCCCGCGCTCGCCGACGACGCGTGGCGCTTTCTACTCGTCGCCGAGGTCAGGAACTTCCCGCTCGGCGAAGAGTTGCGCGCCGCGCTCGCGCATTACGATCGACGAGAGGATTTCGAAAGACTGCGACTGGAAGGCAAGGCGAACGCGGTCGTGCGGGTCGGATACCGCACCGACGATCGACGACTCGGACTGCAATTCGACGCGACCCCGGTTCCGGGCTCGACGAGTTTCCAGCCGGTCGATCTTCCGCTCGTCTTTACGGACGTGGAAGGGCGCGCGATCTATCGCGAAGGGGTCCTCGTGCTCGACGGATTCCGCGCGAAAAACGGCGCGGCGACATATTCCGCGAACCTTCGACAAAGCGCGGACGCAAACGGCGGATACGTCGTCGACGTGTCGCAACTGCGCGTCGACCAGTTTCAAATCGACCGCGATTTACAGAGCGCCGCGAGTCCGGAAACGCAACGCTTTTTGGAGTTTCTCCAGCCGAACGGTCGATTCAACGTCTCCGGTTCCATGCGAATCGTGAAACCCGGCGGAGCGAACGCGAAACGTCGCGGCGCGTGGGAACTCCGAGTTGTCGGACAGCAGAACTCGTTGCGGCCCGGCGCGGCGATCGACTCCATCTGCGGACGCGCGACGACCTACGGAACCTTCGTCGAAGGCGCCACGCCGACGATTTACGGCGAACTCGACGTCGACTCCTTTTATTATAAGGACGTTCAAGTCTCGAATTTGACGGGACCGTTCTTTTTTAACGGAACCGACTTCTTCTGGGGTCGCGAAGCGCCGCCGATTAAGAAATCGCCGCTCTATCTCGATCCGTTCGTCAAGAGCAAAGTGGACTCGAGCGCGTTCTATCAATCGCTCGAGGCGACGTCGGCGCGTTTGCAGACGCCGGCGCGAGGGGCGTCGATCGCGCGCGGTCAATCTCCCGCCGGGTTCGAGTCGGAGGACGGCTCGAACGCGTCGCAGAAGGCGGCCGAATTTTACGACGCGACTCGCGTCTCGGAGGAGCGCGGGACGACCGCGCGTTCCGAGTACGAAACGCTCAACGGCGAAGTCGCGGCGCAACGCAACGTCGACGCGAGCGATCTTCGCCCGTTGCGCGCGTCCGTGTTCAACGGCGCGGCGCTATCGGACGGCGCGGTCTTCGTTACGGAAAATCCGTCGTATCGTTTCACGTTCGATCTTCGGGACGGGGCGCTCGACGAGGCGTCGCGCGTCTTTGCGCCGGGAGCGAAACCGTTGAAAGGTCGGGTCGCCGCGCGCGCCGCGCTCATGGGGGAAGGTAAGAACGTCGCGGCGCTCAAAGGGGAAGGAAACGTGCGCGTTCAGGACGCCGAACTCTACGAACTGCCGCAAATCGTCAAGATACTACAGATTTTGAGCGTTAAAGAACCCGATAAAAACGCGTTCAATTCGTCGAGCGTCGATTTCCAGGTCTACGGCGACAGACTGAAATTAACGCGCGTCGCGCTCGAAGGGGACGCGTTGTCCCTTTTCGGGGACGGATGGCTCACGATTCGCGATCAGGAAAAGCTAATCGACCTGACGTTTAGCACGCGCTTAGGGAGTCCTTCAAATCAAATACCGATCGTTTCGGACGTATTCGGCGCGGCAGGGGACCAATTGGCGCGCATTCGAGTGGAAGGAAACGTAGCGTCGCCGATCATTCAGCAGGATCGTCTTCCGGGTCTGAAAAAGGCGTGGTGGAGCGTCTTTCCGGAACAAGAGCCGACGCCGACGGACAAGGCGCCGGTCGAGCGTAGTCGTCCAGCGCGCGATCTATGGCGTAAAATCACCGGAACGGAGCAGAAAGAGTAAACCGGAGTCGCCGCCCCTTGTGATTTTTCGACTTCGCGATAGAATGAGACCCTAATTATCGTTTCATGTGTGGAGTCGAAATGGCGCAAAACAAAAAAAACAAACAAGAGTCGAACGACTCCCTCGATTACAACGAAAGTTCGACGTACCGTAAAATCAAGTGCGATACTTTTACAATTGAGGGCTTTTCGCGCGCGCCGGTTATGACGTTTTGGAGGATTCCCGAGTTCAAACTCGGATTTGACCTCGGATGGCAACCGTGGGAATTTATGGGTTCGCCTAAATGGTTCATTTCTCACTGCCATATGGATCACGTCCTGGCGCTTCCGGCGTATCTCGCTCGACGCCGCATGATGCTCATGGATCCTCCGACGCTTTACGTGCCGGAGCAGAAAGTCGGCGACCTGCGCCAATTCATCGCCGCGTTTTGCAAACTCGAGCAGAGCGCGCTCCCGTGCGACATAATCGGCGTGCGGCCTGGAGACGAACTCGATCTCTCGCGCGAACTCGTCGCGACGGTTCACAAAACGTATCATACGGTGCCTTCCGTCGGGTACATCGTCTGGGAGCGTCGCAAAAAGCTCAAGCCGGAATATTTAGAACTCACCGGGGAACAAATACGCGATCTGAATCTCGCCGGGGTTGAAATTTCGTACGAGATTCGCTTTCCGCGCGTCGCGTTCCTCGGCGATAGTTCCGCGCGAGGTCTCGACGAAAACCCCGATATGTATCGCGCCGACGCGCTCATTACCGAAATGACGCACCTCCGCGTTCCCGCGAACGGCGGCGCGCAACTCAAAGGGCATATGCAGCTGGACGATTACGTCGCAAGACAAGACAAATTCCAAAATAAAAAAATCATTCTGTCTCACGTGAGTATTCGATATCCTCAAAACGATATCGAAAGGCAACTCAAAATTAAGCTGCCGGGACTACTCGACGGAAGGATTGAATTGGTTTAAATCGTCGACGTCAACGCGTCGAAACGATCAATTCACTTGACGACGCGTAAGACGATTTTATAATGTAGAAAATCAATATAAGATCAGCGGTTGGTCAGCCCCTGATCGCAACGTTAGTCGATAAGCGAATCGCGGTACCCTCGCGGCTCGCTCACATTTAAGAAACGAGTGTTCAAATGAATAAGAAACTATTAGCGCTCTGCGTCGCCCTCGCCGTCGCCGTTCTGTTCCCCGCTTGCGGTAAATCCGTTCTGAAGACCGAACCCGTAACCGGCACGATCACGCTCGACGGCGCTCCGCTCGCCAACTGCATCGTCTACTTCACGCCGACCGGCGAAGGCGCGCAAGGCGTTGGGCGTACCGACGCGCAAGGCGTTTACAAGCTCCAAACCGCCCAAGGCGCCGCCGACGCCGGAACCACCCCGGGCTCCTACAAGGTTCACTTCACCTGCGACGAAATCGTCTCCCCGGAAGAAACCGACGCCGAAGGCAACACCATTAAGGAAGAAGTCGTTAAGAGCGTCATTCCCGCGAAGTACAACAACGCCGAAACCTCCGGTTGCACCGCCGAAGTCATCAAAGGCAAGAACACCATCGATTTCGCTCTCGAATCGAAATAAGTTCCAATCTCCTTTCGCGAGAATCTTATAAGAAGAACGCGGCGCGTCGAAGATCATCCTTCGACGCGCCGCGTTCTTTTACCTAACTCGTATCGATTCCAAAGCTCTTCGCAAGCTCTCTCCGAGAACTCCTCTCGAAAACTCTCCGGCGAACGCCCAAAAAAGCGCGCGAACCCTTGCGAGTCCGCGCGCTTTCGCGAACGCGTTTCGACGACGCGTCCAAAGTTTTACAGCGTTCCCTTCGTGCTAGGAACTCCGACCTGACGCGGATCCGATTCCACCGCCGCGCGAATCGCGCGCGCCGCGCACTTGAAAATCGCCTCCGAAATGTGGTGCCCGTTCGCTCCGTACGGAACGTTAATGTGAAGATTGCAACCGACCGCGTTCGCAAACCCGTACCAAAACTCGCGGACAAGCTCCAAGTCGAAATTTCCGACGCGCTCCACCGGGAACGTTACGTTGTATACGACGTAAGGACGACCGGAAAAATCGACCGCCACTTGCGCGAGCGTCTCGTCCATCGGAAGAATAAAGAACCCGTAGCGGCGAATTCCCTTCTTGTCTCCGAGCGCCGTCGCAAACGCGCGACCGAGCGCGATCCCGACGTCTTCGACCGTGTGGTGCCCGTCGACCTCCAAATCTCCCTTCACGGAAAGCTTCATGTCGATCTTCGAATGAGACGCGAAAAGGGTCGTCATGTGATCGAAGAACCCGAGTCCCGTCGATATCTCCGATTCGCCGGTCCCGTCAAGGTTGATTTGCAACCGAATTTGCGTTTCTTTCGTATTGCGTTCAATCAAAGCGTCGCGCATTCTCTCTTCTCCGTCCTTCTCCGTCGCGTTCTCCGCGTTACCGATCGCCGTTCAAAAATCGTTCGACCAATCCCAAGCAGGCGTCGACGTCCTCGTCCGTTCCGACGCTGATTCTCAGCCCGTCGCTCCATTCGGAATAGTTCATATAGCGAACGAGATACCCGTTCTTTTTAAGGTATTCGTACAATTCGCGGTGGGAAATTTCATCGGTCGGCCAGACGTTCCATGTGAAGTTTGCGTGGGACTCGGGGACAACGAATCCGAGTTCGCGCATCTTCGCCGCCATACGCTCGCGAGTCGCGACGATCTTGGCGGTCGTCGTCTTCAAATGATCTTGATCGCGAATCGCGGCGGTCGCGGCGGCGATCGAGAGCGAATCGCAGTTGTACGAATCCTTGACTTTCATCGTCTGCTCGATCACGTCCGGAGACGCGATCATAAATCCGAAACGCAGTCCGGCGAGCGAATACGACTTGCTCAACGTGCGGCTAATAATGACGCGCGGATTCCGCTTCACAAGTTCGACGCAATTGACGCCGGCGAAATCGGCGTACGCTTCGTCGACCACGATCGGACACGGCGCGGCGTTCGCGAGCGCTTCGATCTCGTCGATGGGAATAAGCGTACCCGACGGACTGTTCGGATTCGGCAGATACGCGAGTTTGAGCGAATTCGGCTCGACGTTTTCCAGCGGCTTAACGCGAAACGGCGCGGTCGGAGTCGTCGCCGGCGCTTGACCGAAATAGTCGGGCAACGACCAGTCGTCGTTAAAGAAGACCTCTTCCGCGCGCGCCCCTTGAATGTCCGCGAGCGATTTGTAAAGAATATAACTCGGGTACGGCAAACGGAGAATATCGTTTTCGCCGACGAACGTGCGCGTGAGCACGGTCAGAATATCGTCGCTGCCGTTTCCGCACATGATCCAGTCGGGTTCGACGCCGTAGACGTCGGCGGCGGCTTCGCGGAACGCTTGCCCGGACGCGTTCGGATAGCGAGACAGTCCCGTTTCGAGGAGACTGCGTATCGCGTCGTAAGCGCGCTCGGAAGCGCGGTACGGATTCTCGTTCGTATTGAGTTTGACCGCTTCTCCCGCTTTCGGCTGTTCGCCGGGCACATATCCGGCCATCGCCTCAATATTCTCTCTAACCCAAGTCATAGCTTACTTTCTCAAGTTCGCGCCGCAATTTGCGCGTCGTTACGAAACGAGCGCGACCGCGACGAGAACGCCCAAAATCAATAAGTTTCTCGAACTGAGCGCAAGTATTCGAATCAACTCGCGCGGTTCGCGCGCGCGCAACATAGCGCGCCAGACGGAAATGTGCGCGAAAAGATACAAGACCGCCGCCGCGACCGCGACCGCCGTCCAATGTCGATTCCGCGAAAACAGAAGCGCGATCATTCCGACCGCGATCAAGCCGTTCGCCATATACGCGGCGAGTCCAAATCGACGACCGAAAATCGCGATCAGCGTGCGCTTACCGTTCGCTCGATCTTCGTCGCAGTCGCGATAATTGTTCGCCACGAGAATATTGTCCGACGCAAATCCGAGCGATATTCCAAGGAGCAAAGCGTCCCACGTTATCGTGCGCGTTTGCAGATAATACGTAAAAACGACCGCGACGAGTCCGAAGAAAAGAATCACGAGAACGTCGCCAAGCCCGATATACGCCAACGGCTTCGGACCAAGACTATACAAAACGCAGAAAAGACAGCACGTCGCTCCGACCGCTATCAGCTTATAGCCGCCGTACGGGATCGTCGCGAGTCCAAAGCAGCACGCGAGCGCGAGCGTCGCGAACGTTCCGATCAGCATAGCGCGGGGCGTTATCCACCCGGAGGCGACGGCGCGCGCCGGGCCTTTTCGCTCTTTACCGTCGGCGCCTTTGACGAAGTCGGCGTAGTCGTTAATGAAATTGGCGGCGATTTGCGCGAGCGCCGCGAACGCGAGCGCGCACGCGGCGGGAACAAGCTTCAGATTCTCGGCGCCAAGATCGCGCGCGGCGAGCGCCAACGCGACGATCACCGGCGTAATCGCCGCCGGAAGCGTCTTCGGACGCGACGCGAGAAGCCACGCGACGACTGCGCTCGGCCGACTCGCGACCGCCGGGGATTCGACTATCGTTTCTGACTCGTTCTTCATTGTGAGGCGCTTTCATGCGGAACCGCTCGACGCGCGCGACGTCGCGTTAATTCGAGCGTTTCGGATTCAATTGATCTTCCATCGCGTCTATATAGCGTCGCAATCGCTCCAATTCGTCGGTTACCGCTCGCAATTTCAGCATATTCTCAACGCGTTTGAGAAGTTCGAGTCGGTGAATCGGCTTGCTCAAATAGTCGTCGCAACCGACGTTGACCGCGCGCTCAACGTCGCCAAGATCGCTCAGAGCCGTTACCATGAGAACCATGACTCCGGCCGTCTTCGGATCTCCTTTGACCTTCTCGCAGACCTCGAATCCGCTCAGTTTCGGCATCATGACGTCGAGCAGAATCAAGTCCGGCTGGAAACTCTCGACTTTCGCGAGCGTTTCCGCTCCGTCGTTCGCAAAATCCAACTCGTAATCTTTACCGATCAAAAACGCTTCGAGCAACTCCTGATTGATCGGCTCGTCGTCCGCGATTAAAATGCGAAATCTTCGTGTCTCGCTCATTGACGCTCCTTTTGGTCAAAGACCGTTCGGGTTACTCGTTCGACGCGCTCTCGTTCGCTTCGTCGGCGCCTGATTCGTCGGCGTTCGATTCGTCGGCGCTTGTCCCCGCTTCCGCGGCGGCTTTGTCGCGTTCCGCGCGCGCCGCGAGCTCTTGATTGCGAAGCTCGTTCATTTTGCGGAGTTGTTCTTCGAGTCGCGCTTCCTGCGCCTTCATGAGCGCGGCTTCCGCGCGTTCGTGATCTCCGCATTTGATCGCAAGCGCGCTAAACGCCGTAAAATAAAAAGGATCGTCGCGCTCTAAATCGCAAGCGGCCTGCATCGCTTCGAGCGCCGCCGGCTCGTTCCCCTTCTCTTGCTCAAAGACGGCGAGCGCCAGTCGCGCGAGCGGGTACTCCGGGTACGCTTCGATCAGTTTCTTGAGTTCCGCGACGGCGAGCGCGAGTTCGCCGTCTTGCTGGAGCGCGACGCATTCGTCGTACCACGTTTCTTTTGATTTCTTCGTTTCGCTCATGATTCAGTTTCCAATTCTTCGCGCGTAGTTACAGCGCGCGGCGCACGTTGCGACTACGTTGACCGAAGACCGCTTTGCGTTCGCTCTTCTCTTCTCCCCCGTCTTCCGACGGTTTGGAGTACGCTTCGAAATCGGGAATTTCGTATCGTTCGAGGAGTCGATTGATGCGTATTTCGATTCGCGTGAGTTCGGACCCTTCTTCCGCCGTAACGAACGTGAACGCGACTCCTTCGCGCCCCATGCGACCGGCGCGTCCGACTCGGTGAACGTAATCGTCGCAATACTGCGGAATATCGTAGTTGACGATATGCGACACGGACGACACGTCGACGCCGCGTCCGACAATATCCGTCGCAACGAGTATGCGCGTCTTCTCCGCGCGGAAATCGCGCATGATGCGATCGCGTTTCGTCTGCGCCAGATCCCCGTGAATCGCCTCGACGCTCTGGAATTTCTCCGCAAGTCGTCGACCCAAAGCGTCCGCGTGACGCTTCGTGCGGCAGAAGATGATCGCCTGTCGAGGATTCTCGATCTCAAGGAGTCGAACGAGCGCGTCGAACTTGCGATCCTTATCGACCGTCAGGTAAAACTGCTCGATCGTGTCGGCGGAAACGTCCTTCTGACTGAAATCGAAAAGCTCGGGATCCTTCATGTAGGTCTGAGCGAGCTTCGCGACCGGCGGCGGAAGCGTCGCGCTGAACAGGAGGGTCTGGCGATCGTTCGGCGTGCGGCGAAGAATCTTCTCCACGTCCGGGCGAAACCCGACGTCGAGCATACGATCCGCCTCGTCCAAAACAACCCAGCGCGCGTTCGAAAGGGAAAGCGCCCCGCGATTCGTCAAATCGATCACGCGTCCCGGCGTCCCGATCACAATATCGACCCCGCGACGGATCTTTTCGACCTGCGACGCGATCGGCTTGCCGCCGTAACACGCGACGACCCGAAGATCGGTAAATTTCGCAATGCGCTCCGTTTCGTCGCGCGCCTGAACCGCGAGTTCGCGCGTCGGAACGACGACGATCGCGAGGGGCGAATCGCTCGGCTCGCACTCCGCGACGCCTTCCACGATCGGAATCATAAACGCCGCCGTCTTACCCGTCCCCGTTTTCGCCTGACCCATAACGTCGACGCCCGCCTGAATACGCGGTATGACTCCCGACTGAATCGGGGTCGGTTCGACGTATCCCATGGCGGCGAGCGCTTTCAGAGTCGACTTTCGGAGCGTCAGATTGCCGAAGCGTTCGAGCGGCTTCGACTCGAGCTTCTCGCTCGGTCTCGACTTTGACCCGCGCGCGGAGTCGGCGCCGGATTTGCGCCGCGCCGACTTGCGTTCTTCGCGCGGTTCTTCGACGGATTCGGAATCTACTTCAGACGCTTCTTGGAAAAGCGATTCTCTTTCCGATTCTTTCTGAATCCGCGCCGATTTTTTTTTTGACTCGACCTCGTCCCAATCGTCGAGGTCGACTTCGTCGTCTGAGCGGTCCGAGCGGTCGTCGCGCAAATCGAAATCGTACGCGGCGTCGTCTTCGTCGTCGGGTAGATTTTCGAGACGCGCGATCGGATCGTATTCGTCGTCTTCGCCGTCCCAGTAGTCTTCAGGAATCGCGGGTCGCCGTTGCGGCGGACGTCGTTTCGACTTCTCGCCGCGCGGTTCTTCGCGCTTGCGTCGATCGTCGACGACCTCTTCGTCGCGCGCGCTCGCGGACTCGGCGTCGCGCTCTTCGACCCGTTGATTCTTCGCCCCGCCTTTGGGCGCGCCGTCGTTGCGGCGTCGATCCGGCGCGGGCGTTTCTTTGCGTTCCGGTCGGCGGCTCTCGTCTTTACCGCCTGCGAGCCCGAGCTCCAACTGCAGTTCGGCGACGCGATCGTGAAGCTCGTAGTTTGAATCGATGAGAACTTCGACGAGCGAGACGAGCGTTTCGATCGGCGAATCATGTTTGAAATTGCGATCGTATTCCGACCCGACGGCGCTTTCGGCGAGTTGCAGCGAATGGCTGACCTGCCCGACGAGCCGTCGAACGCGGCGCTCCAAGTTGACGTCGCGCGGTTGTTCGTCGCGTCGAGCGTCTTCGCGCGGCTCCGACGGCTTCGTTTTCGCAGAAGCGGGTTCGCGACGTCCGCTCGCTTCGCGGATCCGCTCGGAAAACGCGGCGTCGCCGTTTTTGCGACGCTCGCCGCGACGCTCTTGCGGCTTCTTCTCCGGCGTCGCGGAGAGTTCTTCGACGTATTCTTTGTCCCCCGTGGTGAGTCGCGTCTGACCGTACTTCGGAATCGCGTACGGATCGACCTCGTCGGCGCCGACGTCGGCGACAAAATCCGCGTAATCTTCGGCGTGAACCGTCTTAACGCGCGCGTTGTTCGTCGGCGCGTAGATATCGGAATTCCTCGTTACGAACATCGTGTCGACGTCTTTCTCGCGTCGCTTGCTATTGCGCGACGAACTCTTCGACTGCGCGACCGGTTCGATTAAATCTTCTTGCGGCTGGTCGTCCACAGACGCCCATGCGTAACCGCCGTACGTTTTTTTGCCGTTCGCATGACGACGAGAAATCGCTTTCTCGTTCTTAGCGAAGTCTGATTTACTTCTCAAGTGATATTCCTTTATTGCTTGATTCGCACCGCAACGACGCGGCGGAAGCGACTCGATCCATAGCGAGTCGCGCAACGCGTAACGCGCTCTCGCGCCGATCGAATCGGCGCGGTTATCCGCCGGAGTTGCGCGCGATCGGCGCGACTACTTTTGCCGCGCCAGCGCCGCGACGCGCGCGTCGATTTCGTCGCGCGTTGCCCGCTCTAACCGCTTCGTTCCAACGTCTTCTACCGTAAGACTTGCAACGGCGGTCGCACGGAAGCACGCCAATCGAATCGACTCTTGGGACAATTCGCCGTCAAATTCCGCGATCGTTCCCATAAACGCGCCGCCAAATGAGTCGCCGGCCCCGGTCGGATCTACCGCCGTCGTTTCAAAGATGGGATACGAGTCGTAAGACTCGCGTGTTACCCAAAGAGCGCCGCGACTGCCCAGTTTTAAAATCACAAAATGAGGTCCGAGTTCAAGAATCTTACGCGCCGACGTCAACGGATCGGACTCGCCGGTCAAAGTCTCCGCTTCCTCCTCGTTGAGCGTAAATCCGTCGATCCGACGCAAGAGTTCCAAGAGAGCGTCTCGCTCGTCTTGAATATAGAGCTTCATCGTGTCGGCAACGACGAATTTCGGCGCGTCGAGTTGATCGAGCAAGATCAAAGACGACTTCGGAGAGATATTGCCGAGAAAGACGATCGAGGTCCCTTTATACTCGTTCGGAACGATCGGAGCATACGCGTTTTCGAGGACTCCGACGTCGCCTCCAATCGTCTTGCGATTGTTCATATCGCTCTCGTAGCGTCCGATCCAATGGAACGTCTTTTCCGTCGTTCGTTTTTCGAGACCGAGCGCGTCGATTTTGCGCGCTTGCAACTTAGCGGTAAATTCTTCGTTCCAGTCGTAACCGACGACGGATACGAGTTGCGGAACGGTAAAGAAGCTCGCCGCTAAGGACGCGTACACGGCGGAACCGCCGAGAGCGCCTTCGAAACGTTCTCCGTTTGAAAATTCGAGCGTGTCGTACGCGGCGGAACCAAAGACAAGCGCCTTCATGCGTCGCTGACTCCTTATTCAGTGCGGAAACATATGCGCTTGATCGCCCGACGCGGCTCGCTTGCGCGACGCGCGACCTCTTCTTAAACAAAGACCCTATACTGATTATATAGACTCTGACGATTCCGACAAGAAAGGTCGTCAAAAAAAAGCAAAAGAGTCCTTATGATCGGTCGCAAAAACGTCGCAAAATCTTCGCGAGAAACGCTCGAAAACGCCAAGACGACGTCGACGAATCCGCTACCACTTCGCCGCCGGTTTCAAGATCGCGGATATGCGCTCCATGAGATCTTTGAGTCCAAATCCCGTAACGGAGGAAATTAGGGACGCTTCAATTCCCAATTCGGCTCGGAATCGATCGCGCACGAACGCCGCTTCTGGAAGATCGTTCTTGGTAACCGCGACGATCTCATGACGCTTGCCGAGATCCGCGTCGAACTCTTCGAGTTCGCGACGGATCTTGCGGTAGTTCTCTATAGGATCCGTTCCGTCGATCGGCGCGGGTTCGACAAGATGCAACAACACGCCGGCGCGCTGAACGTGCCGAAGAAAGTCGTGTCCGAGTCCGACCCCTTGGCTCGCCCCTTCGATCAGGCCTGGAATATCCGCGATCACGAACCCGCGATCGCGATCGATTTGAACAAGTCCAAGAATCGGGCGCATCGTCGTGAACGGATAGGAAGCGATTTTCGGGCGGGCTTTGGTCACGCGGCTGAGAAGCGTGCTCTTTCCGGCGTTCGGCATTCCGACGAGCCCGACGTCGGCGATCATACGGAGTTCGAGTCTGAGATTTCGCGACTGTCCTTTTTCGCCGGGAGTTGCGGTCGTCGGCGAGCGCAAGGTCGCGGACTTAAATCGGACGTTCCCTTTGCCGCCGAAACCGCCGCGCGCAACGATAAAGGATTCCCCGTCGCTTTTGAGATCTTTGAGCAAGAGTTCGTGATTCGCGTCGAAGACCATGGTGCCGACGGGCACCTTAATCACGAGATCTTCGCCGCTCGCGCCATGGCATTGCGACGATCCGCCTTGCTCGCCGTGCTGAGCTTTCCAGACGCGTTGATTCACGAGATGGAGCAGACTCGTCACATTGCGGTCCGCGAGCATAACGACGTCTCCGCCCCGCCCGCCGTCGCCTCCGTCGGGACCGCCTCGCGGAACGTACTTCTCGCGTCGAAAACTCGCGCATCCGTCGCCGCCTTTGCCGCCAATGACTTCGATTTCAGCTTCGTCGACAAACATAATCTTACCTCGTGCAATGGGGAACGCGCGGCGGCGCTCCAGGTCGAATAGCGCGTCGCTCGACTCGCGGCGATCGCGCGAAAACAAAAAAAGGGGGTCGGCCGACCGCCGATCCCCTTAACGCTCATTGAGTTTGAATCGCTTACGCGTTCGCCGCTTCAACGACGTTCACGCGACGACCGTTTTGATCGAAGAGAACGACTCCGTCGACGAGCGAGTAGATCGTGTAGTCGTTTCCGAGTCCAACGCCTTTACCCGGTCGCCAACGGGTTCCGCATTGACGAATGATAATGGATCCGGGTTGAACCGTCTGTCCACCGTAAGCTTTGACTCCGCGTCGTTGACCGTTGGAGTCGCGTCCGTTGCGGCTGGAACCTTGACCTTTCTTGTGCGCCATAACGTTACCTTTGTTTAATTAACTTATCTCTGTATTCACTTGAAACCGTCGCGCGACGTCGCGTCGTTCGGCGTTCCGTACGCGCCCGCCAGTCGGCGACCCGTTCCGCGGAACCACATTTCGGAGCATTTTACATGTAAATCCACTCGTAGTCAAGCTCCCCCGGCAAATTATTATAAATTTCTTTGCCGCCGCGACGCTCTTCGTCTCCTGGACTGAAGAAGTTGATTTTGAGCGCCTTGCGCTTAATGTCGCGTTGATCGCCGAACGTTTTCGAGCCGGAATCTTCCGTTACGTCCCAATGAAGCGCGTTCGTCAAACCGCTCACGTAAACGGAGAATTTGTCGATTCTGACGTCGACGTCGGTCCACATGGCGATTCCCCAAACGGTCTCGCCCGGTTTAATTTCTCGATTCGACATACGCACGGAGTCGTAGAACTCCATATCGCCGCGACGCTCGCGCTGGACGATCTTCGCAAACGCGATCGGCAGGAACTGATCGTAGTAAATCGCCTCTTCCGAACCTTTATTGGAACCGACGAAGTAGTCCCCTTTGCGTTCGTACACGATTCGATCTTTAATCGAGTTGGACGCAAAGACGAATCGCGGAACGAAGTTGATCGCGCCGGATTCAGACTTCTCGTCGTAAACGACTTTTTCCGGAATCGGAACGCCTTTCAGGTTATTGCGCGGGAATTCGTAAACTTTCACCGTCGACTCGTCGGAGCCTTCGACCGGAACGATCACGCGTTGCGAAACGGAGACGTTGACGTCTTCGTCCCCTTTGACGTTCGCGCGGAGTTCGTCGTTGAGTTTCTCGTCGATCGCAGGACGCAGTCGTTCGCCGGTGTTCGTAACGGAGTAGACCATGTACCAGACGCGCTTCGTTTCAAGACTCTTGCCGTCCGGAGCGGGGAAATCGACGTCGATCGTGCGCATATTCTTATAGCGGAACTGGAGCTGCCAGACCTCTTTTTCGAAGAAGAGATCGTCGGCCCATGAGAAGTCCAGATTCTGATCGGCGTTCGCGTCTTTAACGCCTTCCGCGCGAATTTCCGGAATATCGTTCCATTGATACGTGTCGGAATAACCAATGAACGGCTTAATCACGCGCATCTTTGCGGAACCGTCATCTTGTCCCCAAGCGGCGGCGCCGCTCGCGAGAAAAGTCGACGACACGCACGCGAGAAGCGTCGCGGCGAACGCGCTCGCGCGCCGCAAAAACTGATTCGAATGGTTTTGGGTCATTTTTACGCTCGATTGCAAGGTCAGGTTATAGGACTGCGCGCAAATGGCGCTAACGCTTGATTATAACGCGCAAGAATACGACTCGCAAGAAAATCGCGACAAAAAACCCGTTTTTTTCAATTTTCGCGGTTTCCAATCGATAGAAACCAAAAAATCGTCGAGCCGCGCGCGTCTCTCATTACAAATAAAAGATCGTCACGCCGCCGCCGCCGGGTAAGAAGAGTTCTTCGCCGCCGCAATATCTCTTGACGGCGTGCGAAGACGCCGCGTACTTGCGCGTCATTTCGCGCAAAACGCCGCTACCGTGACCGTGAATGACTTCCAACGTCTTGCCG
This sequence comes from uncultured Planctomycetota bacterium, assembly GCA_900317365.1. Classification (GTDB taxonomy): domain Bacteria; phylum Planctomycetota; class Planctomycetia; order Pirellulales; family Thermoguttaceae; genus RUG369. The sequence continues at coordinate 14,283 of ONGM01000004.1, read as the reverse complement.
CGGTATCGACCGGACTCCACCGCGCGACGAACAAGGTCCATCGCCGCGTCCGGCCGATATCCGTGCAGGTCGATCGAGGCGTCGGGTTCAAATCGAGCGCTCATTTCGATATTCTCTCCTCTTTGTCACTCGACGGAAACGCCCCAAAATTCAATCTCAGTGATCCCGCTCCACTTCGCCGGTTCGTCGGAAGCGAGATCCGTCAGCTTCACGGAACGGACGCGCCGCTTGGCGAAAGTGAACGTTTGCGGCTCGGCGGTCTGCTTCAATTCGATCTTTTCTTTCGTGCCGTCGGAGAACTCCAGCGTCGCGCTCTTCCACGCGACGTCGTGCGGAAAATCGGCTCGAACATAGATCACCGCCTTGTCGATCTCAACGTCGCAGCCGAAATCAACGTTCAACCAGAGATCGGTGCGGAGATTCGGACCCCACGAAGGGAAGTTCGGTCCGTGCCCTTGGTTCTCCTTTTTACCGTCGATCACGTTCTTCGCGGCGAATTCGTCGAGGTACGCGTACTCGCTATTCGACGACGCGTGCGGATAATTGAAGACTTCGGTCGGGTCGCCTTGAATATCGCGGGGATTGAGCGCCACGTTTCGATACGTGTTGAACGCGCCGGCGCGTTTCGCGACGGACGGAATTCTGCGCGCGTGGTATCCGGCGAGGAACGCGCGAAGATCGAGCGAACCGCCGAAATCGATATTGCGACTATCGTACCCGAGATTCGGATTCTTCGTCTCGTCCGCGCGAACTTTCAACGCGACGTTAAAGACGTTGATCGAATCTTCAAGTTGACGTTTCGCCCAATAATACTCGTAACTGGCGCGCTCTTCCGGCTTCCAGTTGTTCGCTTCCACGTAATCGCCGCAGAACGGCACGAGAAGATCGATCCAAAGCGCGAGCGTCTTGAGAGAACGCTCGTCCAAACGAACGTCTTTGTGCGCGTCAATTTGCGCGTCAGGATCGCGGAACATCGCGATCAGCGGGCTTTTCGCCGCGCCCGCCTTATACGGCTCCTGCATCTCGGGCCCTTCTTGGATCCCGAGCCACACCGTTCGAGGTCCGACGTGGTTTCCGTACTGCGTCAGATTCAGGTACGATTCGCTGAAATCTCGCCCGGAGCCTTCGTTGATCTCCTTACCCTTCGCCGTCGTATCGACGTTGCCGAGAAGGCTAAAGGGACGCGGATTACCCGCGTCGTCCGTTCCGCCGCGATGACAGCGAACGCAGTGGTGATCGAGAATCGGCTGAACGTCCCGAACGAAGCTGAACCCCGCGTCCTGGAATCGCCCTTCGCCGGGCGTCAGAACCGGAGTCAATTTCGAAACGCCTTTGCGCAACGCCGCCGTCGTCCCTCCGACCGCCGCGACGTTCTCTATAATCGAGTTCTTCGCCTCGTGACACCCGACGCATCCGAAGGTCTCGCCCGGCTGCAACGTCGACCAGCTGCGCATTGTCTGAACGACGTCGCCGTTCTTATCGAGAAGCTGGAAATAAACCGGTGTGAACGCGGGAACTTCGAAGTACGCCGATCCGTCTTCTTCGACGGGAACCTCGCCTAAGACGTGTTTCACGTCCCAAGTTCCGCCGGCGACCGACGGCGGCGTGCACACCATGGCCGCGCCGGCGGGACCGCCGTTCGTGTTCTTACGGATTCCAGCCGCCCGGAATTCGAGCGCCACGACCCTCAGCCCCTTGATCGTTCCGCGCTCGATTCCCGCGAGTCCCGGACCTTCGTAGACGTCTTGAACGTAGTATTTGCCCGTCGATTCTTTCAGGTCGACCTGCGAAGGTCGCGTCGTCGGAATGTCGCGCGCCGCAAGGGGTATTGGCTGCCCGCAGCTGATTTGAGGATCAAACGCGAGAAGTTCGCGACGCCCGTCGTAGTCGAACCAGTAGAGACCGAACGGGACGTCGTATTTCCAGGCGCCCCCTTCGGGGAGGTATGCGGCGAGAAGAGTGAAGTCGTCGAGCGGGTACGGGTACTGGAAGAGTTCTCCTTGCTGACCGTATTGATCGATTTTATCGGCGGGCGTTTCTCGAATCGGGGCGACGAGGGTGGCGCCGGAGTTCTCTTGCGAGCCTTTGGATCGATCGATAAGGATGAGCTTTCCGTTCTGGTAGGTGTGATGACCGGCGGCGACGGCGAGGACCTTATCGGAACCGGGAACGCCGCGCGCGTGCATGATCGTGGTCGGGAAGTAGGAGTTGTTCCCGTAGAATTCGGTTTGCGCGGTGCCGTCGGGATTCATTTGGAAGAGAGGCTGCGGGTAGATTTGCCCTCGGTCGTTGTAATCCCATCGAGTGTAAATGACGCGTCCGTCGTCGAGTAGTTTCGGATAGTTGACGGTAACCTGATCAAAGGAGACGCGGCGAAGAAAACGACCCTGATCGTCGCAGGTATAGAAGTTGGAAACTTCGGTCCACCAGCAGTCGGTAATCTGGGTGCAGCGGGTAGAGCCGAAGAGCAAATCGCCGTTAGGGAGGTAGATCGGTTCAATATCGGCGACGCCGGGACCTCGGGTAATCTGTCGAGTTTCTTTCGTTTCGGTATCGTACTCGTAGATATGGAAGTCGTCGTCGGCGAGATCGTTTCTCATGGAGAAGAGGATTTTTTTGCCGTCCCATGAGACGTCGGGGTCGCGAATCGTTCCGCCGCGACTCTCGACGAGAACTTCGTTCGTAATGGAGCCGTCAGGCTGAATGGTTGCGAGGCAGATTTGTCCGCCTTGCCGACGATCGGAACTGTAGTCTTTAAAAGCCTCGTCGGAGACGTCTTCGGTGTATGCGTAATGACTTGCGCCGATGACGTAATGTTTTGTATAGAGGATTTTCGGGGCGATTTCGGCGAGTTCAGCGAGTCTTTCGCGACGTAGGAGGCGACGCGCGGAGAGGTAGAGTTCGCGCCACTTCGGATCGGCGCCAGGCGCGTTCGCGTCGACGAGCGCGGACTCTTGCTTGCGCAGATCGTCGAGATCGTCGGCAAGGTCGAATTCTTCGTCGAGTCTTTCGAGGGCGCGATCGACGATCGAACGCTCTAGGTCAAAACCGTTTTCGCTTTGAAAGACGCGGACGCGCGAATCGGCGTCGGGAACGTCCTGCATAATCCAGTCGTTTTGCAACCGATTTTCAAAGGCGACCGGATCGTTCGGCCACATGACGCCGGTAACTTCGGCGTTCGCGCGCGAGGCAAGGAAGAGCGACGACGCAAAGACGGCGACGACGATTCGCACAATAGAATTCGACATAGGGGTATCCTCTCTGAACCGCAGTGGGCGCGGCGTCCACATTAGACGCGCTGCCGACCATTATATCATAAAAAATCGAGAGCGCTGCGGCATGCAAGCAAAGTCGTTAAAAAGTTGCGAGACTCCGAAAAAAAGTCGTGGCGACGAAGCGACGTTTCATAACAGTTTTAACGAATGAAACAGACGTTCCAACGAAAGTTTATTAAAATGAGTGAAAACCGCAACGTCGAAGATAAACAAAGAGCGCAAATTAGAGATAATATATAAAATTTACCTAAAATACACAAATTTGCGCCGCGCCGGAAAACCTATTTCGGACGACGCAAGAAAGAGCAGGCGACGACGATGACAAAACAAGCGAAAGAAAAGCGCGGCGGCGTCTCGCGCGCGGCGACGCGAATCGCGACGGCGACGCTTGTCGCGGCGTTGTGCGCGTTCGTCGGGTGCGAAGCGCTCGAGAACCACAAATGCTGTCTCTTTTCAGAAGGAGGGCTCTTTTCGAATAAGAAATCCGAGATCGAAAGAGCGACCTCAAAGGACGAACGCGAAGCGTTGGCGCGCGCGGCGACCGATTCGTCGCGCAAGAAGGAAGCGTGGGAACCGACCGACGCCGAAATTGCAAGCGCGCGAAAAAACGGGATCGATCTGAAAAATTTCGTCTGGACAACCCAACGTCCGAACGGCGGCGCGCTCTTTCCGAAAGAATGGACGGGTCCGGGTCCCGCCGTCGTTATCGCGCCCGCTGAGATCGCCGCCCCGGTCGGAACCGACGTTATTCTCGTCGCAAGCTATATCGGGGAAGACTCCCAGTACCTGAGGATCGGCGAGAGGCTCGATTGGAGCATGACGGGAGTCGGTCGCTTTATGGAATCGAACCCGCGCGAATTTGCCAACGGAGAGTTTTCCGAGATCGGTTCAAACTGTCGACTCTTTCAGAACGTTGGTCGTAAATCGCAAGAAGTCGACGATCGTAATATGTCGACGACGACGACGGGGCAACTTTGGCGGATCAATCGCGGGACGGATACGACGTTAGACGACGTAACGATTCTTCGCGGACAATCTTGGGCGTCGGCGTCGGCGTTCGAGGAAGGAACGAGCACGGTCGTCGTCATGTCGGACACGGTCGCGAACTGGAACAAGCGTCGCGCGGTCGCTGAAATTCACTGGATCGACGCAGCGTTTCGATTTCCCGACTCGGGAGTCGCGGCGGTCGGTTCCTCGACGACGCTTGCGACGACCGTTTGCCGACGCACAACCGGCGAACCGCGAACAGGCTGGCGCGTGCGGTACGAAGTGCTCTCCGGGGACGCCGGACTTGGTCCCGATAAAACGAGCGCGTACGATTCCGTAACCGACGCGAACGGGTCGGCGACCGCGCAACTCTCGCAACTCAACGGTCAGCCGGGAACGTGCGCGGTTCGCGCTACGGTCTATCGACCTGCGACGGAAACCGCGCGACAGGTCGAAATCGACAAGCGAACGATTCACTACACGTGGACGTCGAGCGCGCCGCTCACGATCGCCGTAACGCCCTCCGCGACGAGCGTCAACGTCGGCGAAGTCGTCTCGTACCAAATCGTGGTCAACAACCTTTCCGACTTCTATCAGAACGCGGTCGTGGAAGCGAAGATTCCGACCGGCGTTTCCGACGTCAAATTTGATCCGCAAATCTCGGAAGAGTCGAACGACGGTTCCGCCGTTCGATGGATTATCGCGCAAATTCGCCCGCGCGGCTCGACCTCTATGCGCGTCTCGTTGCGTAAAACGTCCGCCGCCCCGATCGATCTTCAGGCGACTATTCTGCGCGCCGCGCCTACGGAGCCTCCGACCCCCGGCGGAACAAACGCCGGAACGACCCCGCCCGCCGTCTCGCCCGGCGCTCAACTGCCCCCGGCCCCGTCGAACCCCGGACTCATTCCGCCGGCTACGAGTTCCGATCCCGCGAGCGTCCAGCCGTCGATCTAACTGAAACGCGCGCTGCGTAAAACGCGGCTTAAAAAAAAGTAAAAACGGAGAACTTGCCAGTCAACGTTCTCCGTTTTTCGTTCTTGACGCTTGCGATTATGCGCAAGTTTCCCACAGTTAAAAATAGACCTCCGCCCTTTACGAAAGAATCGGCGCTCGTTATAATATGCGCGTCGTTGTGTCGTCAAACGCGCGCCGCGCGTTACGAACCGTCAATCGTCAACCGCAAACAATTGAATGAAAATGAAAATGCAAGAGTCGTCGCGTCGCGTCGTCGTTACCGGGCTAGGCGTTGTTTCTTCGCTCGGAACCGAACTTACGGATTTCTGGAACGCGTGCCGCGACGGCCGAACCGGCGTGAGAATGGCGACTGAATCCGACGCGCGTCCGGTCGCGGCGCTCGCTCCGGTCGACTCTTTCACCGGCGTCATCGACGATTTCGGACGACTCACCGGCGGCAAAGCGCGCGCCATTCGCAAAGGCGTCAAGCTCATGTCGCGCGAAATTCAGTTCGGCGTCGCGACCGCGCAAAAGGCGCTCAACGACGCCATGGCGGAGGAGCTGCCCTCCGAACGCGTCGGCGTCTCCTACGCTTCCGACTACGTCGTTTCGCCGCCCTTCGAACTCACCGACGCGATGAAAGCGTGCTCGAAAATCGGCGAAGACGGCAAACCGCGTCTAGATTTCAGTCTCTGGAGCGCGTACGGTCTTCCGAAAATGGTTCCGACGTGGCAGTTGAAATACCTCACCAACATGTCCGCGAGCCATATCACGATCTACAACGAGTTTTTCGGACCCGCGTTCGACGTAACGAACCGTGAAGCGTCCTTCCCCACCGCCCTCGCGGAAGCCGTTCACACGATTCAATCCGGCCGCGCGGATTATATGATCGTCGGCGCCACCGGAAGCAAGTTGCATCCGTACCGTTTCCTCGACGCGCTCGTCAACGACGAAATTTCGCAAGACCTCGTGCGGCAAGCGCCGAGCGAAGCGGCGATCGAAGCGACGCGACCATTCGACGCGCGACGGCGCGGTTACGCGCCTGGAGAAGGCGCCGGCGCCGTCTTTCTGGAAACGGCCGAAAGCGCAATCAAACGCGGCGCGACGATTTACGCCGAAGTCGTCGGAGGAGTCTCGCGCGCCGTCGTTAAATCCGCGCGAGATCTCGGAGAATCCGGTTGTGATCTCATGACTTCGCGCGACGCTCTTAAAGATTCTTTCGCGCTGACTTTGCGCTCGCTCGTCGAACGATTCTCGATCGACGTCGCGACGCTCGGACATATCAACGCAAACGCCGTCGGCGATCTCGCGCTCGACTCTGCGGAGGCGCTCGCGCTACGCGAACTCCTCGGCGATCGACTCGAGCAAATTCCCGCGACCTCGCTCGCCGGCGCGATCGGCGGAATTGGCGCCGGCGCCGGCGCGATCGAAACGATCGCAAGCCTACTCGCTTTGAAATACGACGAGCTCTTCCCCACCTTGAACTTCGCTCTTTCGGACCCTGACTGTCCTACGAGTCCCTTGACCGCCCTCGGCAAACCGGGAGACTCCTTTATTAAACTGAGCGGCAATCGCGTCGGTCAAACGTCCGCGATCTACGTCAGACGATTCGACGGGTAAGTCGACGATCCCCTGGAGGACAATTCCCCAAACGCAAGGAAACGCAAAAGTCGTAAGAAGCAAAATCTGTAAGAATAAAAAGCAAAATCAGTAAGAAATTGTCGCGCGCCCTTCCCCCTTTTTGCACGCGTCCGAACGCCGCCGTCAAACGCGGCGTTTTTTTATTGGACTCTCCAACTCAAATAGACGTCGACCTTTCCGGAAAACCCAAACGTTGCGGAGCGTTCGACCTCGCGACGTCAACGCGACTCGAGTCCGTGAAGAAGTCGACGTTCCTACTTCGCGACGTAATAATCGAGGAGCGCGGCGTCCACGCGGTAGAGAATCGGCTTGCCGCCGTCCTTTGGCGGTAGTTCGACGACCGTCTCGCGCGTCATTCCGCCGGGAACGCCGGGCGCGACGACGCGCGTCGTCGTCGAACGACGGCGTCCGGTCTCGGAAGAAACGAGCGCGACGTAGGAATAAGGAGCGTCTTCAAAGAGCGCGTTCGCCGCCGTCTTCTGAACGACGTAAAGCTCGCGCGACGTCGCGTTCGACTCGGAATCGCGCCGCAACGGCTCGCGCGTCGTCTGCTTCTGAATCACGTAAGGAGCCACGACCGACGAGTACCAAAGCGTCGTCGTTTCGCGCTGATCCTCCACGTCGCGAACGATCCGACGCACTCGACACGGCACGGCGCGACCGGCGATAATCAACTTCACCGGCGCGAGCGACTCGCTCGTCGCGTTCTCGCCACGACGCAAATCCCAAAAATCAAACTCGATCGTCTCCGATCGCTTCGAATAATCGACGTCCCCGACCTTCACGACCGAATCGCACCGTAAAACGTAACTCTTCGTCGACAGATCGACCTTTTCGAGCGTAATTTTCGTCTCCGTAACGCTCTGCGTCGTCTTGTCGTTCTCCGCCGCGACGCTCGTCGTGCGGAACCGCGCCCAGCTGCCGACCGGAAACTTCGCCCAATTCGAATAGATCGGCGACGCGTCGTCCGCGTCCGTTCGAGACGACTCCGGCGTCGCAATCGGAAATCGCTCGACCGAATCCTGACCTTGCGTCCATCCGAAACCTTGCCCGCCGTCAAGCTCAAATTCAAAGGACGCTTCGAACCCGCCGCCAAACCCGAAGAAAGAAAAACGCGGCGGGGTCTCCGTCAAACGTCGAGAAAGCGCGTTCTGAGACGCGCGCGGAAAAACGTCCGCCGAAAGAAGAGGGCGGCGCGCCGGAACCGGGGACGGAGCGACGTCGTTCGATCCCGGATCGGCCGAGACGCGCGTCGGCGCGGCGTCGCTCGACGTCTCAACCTCGACTTCGAAGCCAAGACGCGCGAACGCGAGCAAAATCGCCAACGCGAAGACGCGATATACCGTACGACGCGACTTCATCCAAACATCCTCTTAATAAACGCCTTATCCGTCCCTCGGCGCTTGCGCGTCCCGGGGATCTCGCGCGTATCGTAACGAAAATTCGTCCGCGCGTAAAGAGGAAAAGAACGCGCGTCGTCCCGTCAAAGTCGCGCTCAGATAGGTCGACTCGCGCTTTGACTCGTCCTTCGTTTCGCCGTTCTAAACAATCTTCTCCGTCTTGTCAGTCTCCTCAACTTTATCCGTCTCGTCTGTTTTACCGGAATCGATTCGTTCGAAGACTTCGGCGACGAGAACGTCCTGCTCCGGCGCGAGCGTCTTGAGATCGATCAGAAGCGCGTCTCGCGTCCATCTTACGAGCAATTTCGGGGAACCGTTCTCCAACTCGGCGGCGAGTTCGGCGGCGAAGCGTCCGCGAGGACGGAGTTCGACGAGTCGTGTCGCAGACGTTCCTAAGGTCGCGTTCGAACAGAGTAGCGAGCGTCCTTCGATCACGCGGGCGCTTTGCACGATCGGAAAGGTTTCCAGGAGGGCGGCGAGTCGATTCGCGCGACTTTGAAGATTAGCGACGGAGGTCGAGAGCATTCTCAAGATCGGAATCGTTTCCAAAGCGCGCGTTGGCTGATCGTAAAGCTCGGCGGTTTTCGCGAGCGCGCCGAACGCCACGCGATCGAGCTTCGTCATTTTTGCGGCGTCGGTCGCGCGAATCCGTTCTTCGACCGCGCGCGGGCAGAAGACGAGTCCGCAGTTCGGACCTCCGATCAGTTGGGCGCCGTCGCAGATCACAACTTCGCAACCGGCGCGAGCGCGCGCGGCGATCGTCGGGGCGGCGAAATCGCAGTATTCGCTCAAATCGAGCAACGGGGCGAATTCCACGTCCGCGATTATGCGCAAATCGAGCGCCGCCGCGTCCCTTGCGCGCGTTAAATCTTCGACCGGAACGTCGCGACCGTCCGGACGCCATCGTCCGAAAGAGCGCCAGATCGCGCCGATTCCGGCGCCGAACGCGCGTTCGTAGTCGGCCGTCGACACGCTGTTGCTCGCGCCGACTTCGCGTCGAACGAGGCTAGGAGCGAACTCAAACGCGGTTTCGAGCCGTTCGCCGTTCTCGCGCTCGAACATATCGCGCCGCGAGACGACGACGCCGCGTCCGGAATTCGCGAGCGCTTGCAAGACGGCGATTCGCGCGTTCGTCACGCTCGAGAGAACGACGACGCTTTCGACTCCGGCGAGTTTGGCCAGTCGCGAACATGTCGCGCTCTCGCGTTTCGCGTCTTGACGTCGAGAAAACTCTGAGATCGGTTCTGCGGCGCGCCAGACGCGCTCTTCCAGCGCGACGTCGGCGAGTCGTTCAAATTCCGTCGACGCGAGTCGACCGCGCGCGTCGAGCGCGATCGTCGCCGCGTCGTCGCGCAATTCCGCCAAGCGCGCGACGAATTTCGCGACGAGCTCGTCGGGATCGGGAAGTCGACGCTCCGTAATCGCGGAACGAACTTCCTGCTGCGCGTCGTCAAAAACCCCTTTAAGAACGTCGAGAACGAGCGTCGGATGAACGCGCTGGACGAGCGGCTTAACGCGCGGAGAATTGAGAATTTCAAAGAAATACGGAAATGGAAGCGGCAGCTGTTTCGGCATTGCGATCGTCTCGAAAAGTCGTGGGACGCGCGAGCCGTTCGCGCGTAAAAAGAGCGTCGCCGCGTCGAGCGCGACGGCGCCGTAACCGCGCGTCGCGTCGATCGCTCGACGCGACGCTTAACGTTGTTAATTCAATTTACTGCGCAAATTACTTCGCAAATTGCGCGTCGAAAACGACGTCGACGTTCTTCGGGAACGCGACCTTCTTGACGTATTCGAAGGATTCCTTCGCGCCGAACCAACGATCCATGCGCTGATCTTCCCATTCGACGGAAAGCGGACCTTCGTAGTTCGCGTCGTTAAGCGCGCGAATGATCTCTTCGAAATTGACGTTGCCGCGACCGACGGAGCGGAATTCCCACCCGCGACGATAGTCGCCGAACGGAAGGTGCGAGCCGAGAATGCCGTTTTCGCCGTCGAGTTGCAACGCCGCGTCCTTCATGTGGACGTGGAAAATACGGTCTTGGAATCGACGGATGAATTTGACCGGATCGACCATTTGCCAAATGAGGTGCGACGGGTCAAAGTTGAATCCGAACGCCGGATGATAATCGAGCGCTTCAAGCGCGAGTTGCGCCGAGTGAATGTCGAACGCGATCTCCGTCGGGTGAACTTCGAGCGCGAATTTCACGCCTTCTTCGGCGAAGACGTCGAGAATCGGGGTCCAGCGTTCTTTGAGGAGTTTGAAGCCGTTGTCGATCCATTCTTGCGGGACCGGCGGGAAGCTGTAGAGATACGGCCAGATGGAGGAGCCGGTGAACCCGGTAACGACGGAAGCGCCGAATTTCTTGGCGGCTTTCGCGGTCAGTTTCATTTCTTCGGCGCAGTTCTTCCAAACTTGCTCTTTGTCGTCGGAACGGAGGTATTCCGGAATGACCGTCAGGTTGCGTTCGTCGATTTGGTCGAGGACGCCTTGACCGACGCAGTGGTTCGAGAGCGCCCAGCATTTCAAGCCGTACTTCTCGAGTTGAGCTTTTTTCGCTTCGCAGTAGCCGTCTTCGTTGAGGCATCGGCGAACGTCGAAGTGGTCGGTGCCGCACGCGAGTTCCGCGCCGTCGTAACCGATCTCTTGCAACTTCGCAAAGAGTTCGTCCGATGGAACGTCGCCAAATTGACCGGTGATGATCGTAATGGGTCGAGCTTTTCTTTCTGCCATGACGGAATGTCTCCTAACTTAAATATAGTGTGAATCGCGCAAAACGCGACGATATTGGCTCAGTGTTTCGCGACTAATAAAAGCCGCGATCAATGAAAACTGTCTTACCCTACTTTTCAAACTGAGCGTCGAAAACGACGTCGACGTTCTTCGGGAACGCGACCTTCTTAACGAATTCAAAGGACTCCTTCGCGCCGAACCAACGATCCATACGCTGATCTTCCCATTCGACGGAAAGAGGTCCTTCGTAATCGATATCGTTGAGCGCGCGGATAATCTCTTCAAAATTGACGTGTCCGCGACCGACGGAACGAAATTCCCATCCGCGTCGATAATCGCCGAACGGAAGATGAGAACCGAGAATACCGTTCTCGCCGTCGAGCTGAAGCGCCGCGTCCTTCATATGAACGTGGAAAATTCGATCGGAGAAACGACGAATGAATCTCACGGGATCAACCTTTTGCCACACGAGGTGCGACGGATCGAAGTTGAACCCGAACGCCGGGTGATAATCGAGCGCTTCAAGAGCGAGTTGCGCGGAATGAATGTCAAACGCGATCTCCGTCGGGTGAACTTCGAGCGCGAATTTCACGCCTTCTTTGGCGAAGACGTCGAGGATCGGGGTCCAGCGCTTCTTGAGAAGTTTGAAACCGTCGTCGATCCACTTTTGCGGAACTGGCGGAAAACTGTAATTGTACGCCCAAATCGAGGATCCGGTAAACCCGGTAACGACCTTAGCGCCGAACTTTTTCGCCGCTTTCGCCGTCAACTGCATTTCGAGCGCGCAATTGCGCCAGAATCGCTCCTTGTCGTCGGTGCGGAGATAATCGGGGACGACGACCTGATTGCGCTCGTCGATCTGATCGAGGACGCCTTGACCGACGCAGTGGTTCGAGAGCGCCCAGCATTTCAATCCGTACTTCTCGAGTTGAGCTTTTTTCGCTTCGCAGTAGTCCGGTTCGAAGAGACATTTGCGAACGTTGAAATGATCGGTTCCGCACGCGAGTTCCGCGCCGTCGTAACCGATTTCCTGCAATTTCGCGAAAAGTTCGTCCGAAGGAACGTCGCCGAATTGACCGGTGATGATCGTGATGGGTCGAGTGTTCGACATAACAGAGTTTCTCCTATTCTGAATTTCGGACGGTTATTTCGCAAACTGAGCGTCGAAAACAACGTCGACGTTCTTCGGAAAATCGACGCGCTTGACGTACTCGTAAGATTCAGCCGCGCCAAACCAACGATCCATGCGCTGATCTTCCCATTCGACGGAAAGCGGACCTTCGTAATCGATATCGTTGAGCGCTCGAATAATCTCCTCAAAATTGACGTGTCCGCGACCTAACGATCGGAACTCCCACCCGCGCTTCGGCGATCCGAACGGCAAGTGCGATCCGAGCAAGCCGTTGTCGCCGTCGAGTTGCAACGCGACGTCTTTCATGTGGACGTGATAAATACGATCGGAAAAATGACGAATGAATTTGACCGGATCGACCTGTTGCCAGAGAAGGTGCGACGGATCGAAATTGAACCCGAAAGCGCGTCGACCGTTGACGTAGTCGAGCGCGGTTTCCGCCGACCAGAGGTCGAACGCGATTTCCGTCGGGTGAACTTCGAGCGCAAATTTCACGCCGCATTCGTCGAACGCGTCCAAGATTGGGTTCCAACGTTCGGCGAAGAGTTCAAAGCCGGCGCGAATCCAGTCGATTTTGAGCGGGTCTTGTCCGTTTGCGAGCGCGTCGGAGACGGCTTGTTCGTACGCGTCGTCGCATTGAACTTGCGGAACCGGCGGGAAGCTGTAAAGGTAGCGCCAAATCGAGGAGCCGGTGAACCCGGTAACGACGGTGGCGCCGATCATCTTAGCGGCGCGCGCGGCGTCTTTCATAGCTTCGGCGCAGTTCTTCCACGTCTCGTCGTATGTCGCGCCGCGAAGATCCGCAGGTATAACGTCGAGATTGCGCTGATCGAGAAGATCGCAAACGGCTTGACCGACGCAGTGATTTGAAATAGCCCAGCATTTCAGACCGTATTTCTGCAATTGCGCGCGTTTCATCGGCCAATAATTCGGATCGTGAAGACATCTGCGCACGTCGAAATGCTCAGTACCGCACGCAAGTTCCACGCCGTCGTAGCCGATCTTTTGTAAAACCGCAAAGAGTTTGTCCGATGGAACGTCGCCAAATTGTCCTGTAATAATCGTAACCGGTCGGGTCATCGTTGGGTTCCTTCAAAAAAGCGCGAAAGCGCCATGTTCTAGAGCGGCGCGCATGGTAACGCGCCGAGCCGCGATCGCCGTTCCGATCCAAATCAACTTAAAATTGACGTCGGAAAGCGCCGCGCCGTGTTCCGATTATCGATAATAGTGGAAAGAGGGCGAGAATGCAATTGTTTTTTGAAAAAATTTCCGCAAATTGAGAATTTTCCGCGTCGCATCCACTTTATCCGGAGTTTACGAGAAAGCGCCCTCGCGGTTGCGACGAATCGTCCCCTTTGTTGAATGATAAAATAAAGAAGGAGGCTAAAACAAATAAACTACAAAATTCAACAAAAGCAGGTCAATTACTCGGTAGTCAAGAGCGCGCGACTTTTTTTTAAAAAAACGGGCTGGTTTTCACTAAAAAAAGTTGTTAGAGTTTGCAAAGCGCTTTACAATGAAAAGACGCGTGAACGCCAAACGCATACGGCAATCGCGACGCGTAGAGTTTTGCGTTCCATTCCTAACGTAAGCGCGCATCCTTTCACCACGCGCGGCAAGGACGTGGCGATCGTAATATTGCCATATTTTGTTCGTTAATATTTTTTATTATTCCACGAATGCGCGTCGCGGATCGTCATCGATTCGCGAGTCGACGTTAGGAAAAGTATTATATAAGAAAGATTTATATGAAAGTAGAACTCAAGGTTGTCGGTGGAACGCGCTCCGGTCAGGTCATTCCGATCACAATTCCGCAGTTCATGATTGGTCGCGCCGAAGATTGCCATCTTAAGCCGCGTAGCGAATTGATCAGCCGTTATCACTGCGCTATTCTGACGGAAAATTCATACGTCGCCGTTCGCGATCTCGGCAGCAAAAACGGCGTGTATGTCAACGGCGAACGAATCGGAGTCGAACAAGAACTCAAAAACGGCGATCATCTAGCGATCGGTCCGCTCGAGTTTGAAGTCGTGCTCGCGGTTACGCTCAAAGCGGCGCCGAAACCGAAAGTGGAGTCGATCTCCGAAGTCGTCGCGCGCGCCGTCGAGCAGAACTCGATCAACGTCGCCACGGCGCGTCAAGCGAGCGTCGCGTCCGATTCCG
>ONGM01000261.1 GCA_900317365.1 uncultured Planctomycetota bacterium | reverse complement strand
GTATGCGGTCGACGCCGCGCTCAATGAATTACCAGCAGATTCGCTCATTAAGCCGTACCTTATAGCCAATAAAGCGGAGGTTAAACTGATGTGTCTTACTGAATATAAATTGGAAAGAGCGCTCGCCGATCAAAGACGAGGCGGTAGAGAAGAAGGTAGAGAAGAAGGTAGGTTGGAGCTTCTTGTGAAACTTGTAAAAGGCGGCGTTCTGAGCGTATCGGAGGCCGCCCAGTGGGGGAATATGACGGCGTCCGAGTTTGAGGCGGCGACCGGTTTGAAAAGCGATTGAAGTTGTTTCGCTTTAGCTGTAGGGACGGGAACGGCGCCGATTTGCTCGTCAAGCCGATGCGAAAGGAGTTCAAACGTATGTCGTGTCTTACAGATTATACGGTGGAAAGAGCTCTCGCCGATCAAAGACGAGGCGGTAGAGAAGAAGGTAGGTTGGAGCTTCTTGTGAAACTTGTAAAAGGCGGCGTTCTGTGCGTAACGGAGGCCGCCCAGTGGGGCAATATGACCGTGTCCGAGTTTGAGGCGGCGACCGGTTTGAAGGTGTGATTGAAACAGTTTCTTTTTCCTGTTTTCTTGGGCGAGAGGCGTTTGCGCGACGATATTCGCAACCCGGTAAGCGACCAACGGGAGCGGAAATCGCACCAATCGCGCGGTAGCGCGAACCGGGATGAAACGTCCGAACGTTTCCGCGAACCGGGATGAAACGTCCGAACGTTTCCGCCGACTAAAGCCGGCGGCTTCCCCCGCGCGATGGTTGCGCCGTCGGCGCGACGGCGACGCAACCGCGATCGCTCCTTACTTCGCGCGGAAGACAGCGTTCCAGCCGCCTTCCGGAGCCATGTCGATCGTTAGGACGTCGTTCTGACGAACCGTCTTGGCGTCGATTTGAATCGCCGTCGCCGTTTCGGCGGAGGCTTCCGCGTCGACGTAAAGCGCAACTTCAAACTCTTTGTCTTTCGGAAGGAAATCAAGTTTCAACTCGACCTTTCGGGCGGCCTCGTTCGTAATCGCCGAGACGTAGAAATCGCCGTCGAAACTCTCGCGCTCCACAACGTAGTATTCGCCGATCTCCCCTTCAAGCGCCTTCGTATTTTTCCAAACAGTCGGGAGGGCGCGGAGGTATTCAAGCCCCGGCTCGCCTTCGTAGTTTTTCGGAAGGTCGCAATAGCACCTCAGCGGGGAATCGTAGATCATACAGAGCGCCAACTCGTGCGCCCGCGTGCCGACGACTTGGCACGTCGCGCCCGGTTCCTTATTTTTTTCCAGGGACACGAACTCGTCCTTGTGTTTGTTCAGGAATCCGCCGGGGGTGTAGTCCGCCGGTCCAAGCATACAGCGAGTAAAGGGCAAAGTCGCCGTGTGCGTCGCCGTCTGAATATGCCAGCGATTGTACTCGTTGCCGCGCACTCCTTCGCGCGTGATCTGGTTCGGGTAGGTTCTCTCAAACCCCGTCGGTTTGTACATTCCGTGATAGTCGATAAGCAGATGAAGCTCCGCCGCTATTTTGCACGTTTCCGTCGTCCAGGCGACCATCTCCTGAGAATGAGAGTCCATAAAGTCAATCTTTAAGCCCTTTACGCCCCACTTGACGCAACGCTCCATTAACTTGCGCTCCCCTTCCTTGCGCGCCCAGGAGTAATGCGCCCAAAGCAATACGTCGACGTTGCGCTCGCGCGCGTAGGCGACGAGCTTCGGCATGTCGATTCCCGGCACGCATAACTCTTCGTCCGTCGCGTTCGTTCCGAACTTGGCGTCGCGCGCCCAGCCTGCGTCGACGAGAAGGTACTCCCAGCCCATCTTGGACGCGAAATCAATGAACTCGTAATAGAACTCGTTCGTTACCTTGCGACTCTTCGGCGCCCACCAGTCCCAGGCGGCGTTTCCCGGCTTGATCCACGAGACGTCGTCGATCTGGCACGGGGTCGCAAGATTGAGTATTTCCGTCGAGGCGTTCACAATATCGATCGCCGTCTCGCCGAGAAGTACGACGCGCCACGGGGACGAGGCGGGCGCCTTTCGCACGACCGCGCCTTGCCCGTCGTCGCGCGGGGTCAGGCGAATTTTAATCGCGCCGTCTAGACCGTCCGCCGCCGCAAATTGCGCGCCGGACCAGTCGATCAGATCCGCCTCCGTTATCGCCGCCCGCCAGTTTGCGCCCTGCACGATCACAGGCGACCCGACGAACGCGTCCGTCTTGATCTCCGAAAGTTTGACCTTGTGGAACATTTCCTCCTGCGAGGTGTTGTACTTCGGGTAGAAGGACGCCCACGCTTCAAGATTGGGATCGCCGAAATTAAAGACGGAATCGTCGGAGAGAATCGTAACGGGCTCGCCCTCTTTTGCAAGTCCGCCGTCTTCCGTTAGAACGTATCGGAACGCGAAGGCGTCGTCGTAGACGCGGAAGACGAGGTCGTAGCCGCGTTTGGCGCCGTCCTTTTCGCGCAGTTTGAGCGTAAGTTCGGAACAACGGTCGATTTGCGTTTCACACTTGCCGAACTTGTTCGTCCAAGTTTCGTCGCTCGAGGAACTTATCGCGCCGATAATTTGTAGATCGCCAAGTTTCGCGTCTTTGAAAGTCATTCCGAGGCGTGAGTCTTTAAGAATCGTCGCGCCGTTAAACGCGAGGTCAAATTTGGCTCCTTGCGCGTCGACGCGGATCTTCGCGTCGACGCCGCCGTTCGGGGACGCGACGCCGAGCGTCTGCGCGAACGCGGTCGTCGGCGCGAGGCTAAGGGAGACCGCGACCGCGACGAGCGCCGCGACGATCGAACGCGCCGTTGTGAATCGAGACAATGTTTTCATGATTTCTCCATTTTCCATGAAAGCGAGTTTTCCATGAATGCGAGCGCGAACTTGTCGGCGCCATCCGAACGACGCGACGTTTCACAGGTTCAAACGCCTCTTTCATTGTATCGATTAACGGGCGGCGCGTCAAAGGTTGCGGAAGATCGACAGGCGGTTTTATCGCCCCTACCTGCTCAGTTCCGCGCCGAGCTCGAACGCCTTCTGCAAATCGATCGGGAACTGCGCGTCATGGCGTTCCTTCTTGTGCTTTTCGTCCCACGCCGCCATGTCGTATTTGCCGTAGTCGTTGACCTGAAGCGTGTCGAAGACCGGAAGAACTTCCACGCTTCCGCAAAGGCGTTCGTAAAGATTGAATTGATCTTGGAGCTTCGGAACGAGATATTGATTGTAATAATCTTCCGGCGCGTTCATCGTTAAAACGATTCCGACCTTGATTTTGCCCTTGAAGAGGAAGGAGTAGGCGTTGTACGACAATGCGACGAATTCCAATCGTTCGGCGACCGCGTGGAATTGGCTCGTCGTGTCGGAAAGGTAGATCGGCGACCCAATAATCAAGGCGTCGGCGGCGAAGACGCGATCGATCAGCGGGGAGAGATCGTCCTTCCAGTAGCATTTGCACGGAATCGCCCCTTTCCGTTTGCATGCGAGGCAGGAGCGGCATCCGGTGAAGTTCAGCGAGTAGAGATCGACGTACTCCGTCTCCGCCCCGACCGACTCCGCGCCCTTTTGCGCCGATTTCAAGAGTTGCGCCGTGTTCCAGTTTCGACGCGGGCTTCCGTTCAGAAGGATGGTTTTCATGGTCGATTGTCTCCTAACTTCTGCAATTCACGTTGATAAGAAGGCGCCTTGCCTTGTGCGCGAACCGGAACGCGAGGCGACTTGCGGAACGTTATTCTAAAAGAAACCGGACCGTTATACAAGTCTCTTAACGTAGGGGAGCTTTTTCATTACGGCGACGACGAGTCCGGAGGCGAGCGCCGTAATGAAGGCGACGGCGATCGCCTCCGACGCCGGCGACAGACAGACCGCGCGCTCCAGAACGCGGGTCGCGATCGGCATGACGGCGACGTGAACGAGGTAGACGCCGAAGGTGAGTCCGGCGAGGCGCTCCACTAACGTCGCAAACTTTGAGTCAAACGCGTTCGTTGAAATCGGTCGCGCCGCGAAATAGGCGAACGCCGCGAGCGTCTGAAGGACGGCCAACGGTAAAAATTCGTTCCGAGCGTAATCAACCCCGAAGGCGTACGTCGTCCAAAAGAGTCCGGCGGTCGAGAGGAGATAGGCGGCGAGGCTCGCGCGCCGAACGTTCCTGAGTCGACGCTCGTTCGCGTTTTCTAACTTCGAGACGAGCCAGCCGAGAACGTAATAAGGCGCGTACCCAAACGCCAGCGCCCAGACGATAATCTCGCTCTGACCCGACCCTCCTCGCATAATCGAACGCGTCGTCACGACGGCGAAGACTGCGAGGCTCAGGAAGGCGAAAAAGCATAGGGCTCGCGCGCTGAAGCGACGAGTCGCGCGGGCGAGATAAGGCGCGGCGAGGTCGAGCGCGAACATAACGTACAGGAACCACATATGATACCCTGCGCCCGGCTTGCCGAAGAGGAGCCAGTCGCGGCACGTTTCGCGCCATGAGGTCGGTGCGCCGTCGAGGCTGCGGTAGAGTACGGCGACGACGACGTAGAATAGGCTCCAAAGGAGGGTAGGGAGCCAGACGCGTCGCGCGCGCTTCGCGTAGAACGCCTGAACTTCCGCTTTGTCGAGATCGCTCTTGGCGAGTCGGTCGAGCAGGAATCGTCCGGACGTCATAAAGAAGACGGGCATAGCGGCGCCGCGAAAGAGACTGTGCAGAACGAGACAACAGAAGACGTCGCCGTCTAGTGAAGGGTCGCGTGCGACGGCGCCGGTCGCGTGCAGAAAGAGGACGCCGAAGCACGCGAGAACGCGCAAGAGGTCGAAACGCGGGTCGCGCGTTCTCGTTTTCGGCGTCGCGGGCACGTTAGTTTCCTAAGGACTGAAGGGGCGCGGGAATGCGTCCGCCGAAGTTGACGAACGTTTCGCTCGCGCCGACGTTGCGCACTTCCATAACCGGCGAAGAGCCGAATAGCCCGCCGAAGGAGACGAAGTCGCCTGCCTTTTTGCCGGGGCAGGGCACGAGTCGCGTCGCCGTCGTCTTGTTATTGATGACGCCGATGGCGAGTTCGTCCGCCATAATGCCGGAGATCGACTCGGCAGGGGTGTCGCCGGGGATGAGGATCATATCGAGCCCGACGGAGCATACGGCGGTCATTGCTTCGAGTTTTTCGATGGACAGGTGCCCTTGCGCGGCGGCGTCGGCGAGAGTGGAGTCCTCGGATACGGGAATGAAGGCGCCGCTGAGTCCTCCGACGGAACTGGAGGCGAATAGTCCGCCTTTCTTGACGGCGTCGTTGAGCATAGCGATAGCGGCGGTGGAGCCAGGCGCGCCGACGTGGGCGATTCCGAGCGTTTTGAGAATTTCGCCGATACTGTCGCCGATCGTCGGGGTCGGGGCGAGCGAGAGGTCGACGACGCCGAATTGCGTTTGAAGCCGTTCTGCGACTTCGCGCCCGATGAGTTCGCCGATTCGCGTAACGCGGAAGCTCGCCGTCTTGATCTCTTCGGAAAGTTCAGAAAGAGTGAGGGCCTTTTTAGACTCTTTTGCGGCGGCGATGCGTCGTTTCAGGGCGCTGTCGACGACGCCGGGCCCCGAGACGCCGATATTGATCGCGGCTTCCGGCTCACCAGCGCCCATGTAAGCGCCCGCCATGAACGGGTTGTCTTCCGGAATATTGGAGAAGACGACGAGTTTTGCGGCGGCGAACCCGTTGTTCTCCTTGTCGGCGTTCGCAATATCGAGAATGATTTGCCCGAGGCGCTTGAGCGCGTCCATATTGACGCCGGCTTTTCTCGACGCGGCGTTGATGGACGCGCAGACGCGTTTGGTCGAGTTCAGAACTTCCGGTAGGGACTCGATGACCGTTTTTGCGCCGTCGGCGACGCCTTTTTGCACGAGAGCGGAGAAGCCTCCGACGAAGTCGACGCGGCATCGTTCTCCGGCGTCGTCGAGCGCTTTTGCGAGTTCGAGCGCGGCGGCTTGGCCGTGTCCGGAGAGAAGCGCTGCGGCGGGTGAAATCGCAATTCGCTTATTGGTAATCGGAATGCCGTACTTGTCGCCGACTTCGTCGCAAACGTCGACGAGCTGATTCGCGCGCGACACGATCTTGTGGTAGACCTTCTTGCACATTTGATCGACGTTCGGAGACGCGCAGTCGTTGAGATTCAACGCGAGCGTAACGGCGCGAACGTCCAAATGTTCCGAGTGAAGCATACGGATAGTCGATAGAATTTCGTCGGTTCTGATCATAGCGTTTCGATTCCGATTCCTCATAAGCTTCGCGCGTTTTTGACGCGGCGCCAAATTCGCGTCGTCAATTCGCGTCGTCGCGCGCGATATACGGCGACATTATATTAGATTTCGCGTCGACGCCAAGAGACGCGCGCTATTCTTTCGGTTGTTCGGAGGCGTCGCTTGACGTAACGGTCGTATCGATTACGCCGCATGCGAGAAGATTGTGTGTTAATTTAGTTAATTGGCGTTGAATTTTCGTGGAAAAATTGGCGCGTCCCGTTTGTTTTTTTCCACAATGCGCTAAAATAAGGAAAATCGTACCGTCTTGGCGAAGGAAGAAAACGACGCCGATTGTTACGATTATGCCGCGACGCGCGCCGCGTCGCGAATCGCTTCGCAATTTTAACAACAGTTTTGACCATATACCGCGACTGTCCTAGACGAGACGCGCTAGCGTCTGCGGAAACTCAGTCGAGAGGAGGCTTCCCTTGGGTAAGACAAAGACGTGTAGCTGCTGCGCGACGATCGTGATCGTTCTGATCGTTCTTTTACGAATCGGAGTCGGCTGGCATTTTCTTTATGAAGGTCTGTGGAAGACCGATCCCTCGAACGATTTTTCCTCGAAGGGATTTCTCGGCATGGCGAAAGGTCCGACGAAGGACTTCTATTACATGTTCCTTCCCGACCTCGGCGGCGAAGGTCGACTCCAGATGGGAGAAGTCTTCAAAGCGCGATACGACGAAAACGGCGAGATCGATCGCGACAGTCGCGCGCGCGTCGGTTGGACTTTGCCCGTGATCGAACGCGAATGGTATCGCTATTTTAACGCTTATCGCGTCAAATACGGTCTGACGAACGACGAAGATCAACTGAAAGCGGCGAAGAAAGTGTTTGAGCAATACGTTCTCTCGCTCCGCGAATACACCCTTGAGAATCGCGACGATATTCGCGCGTTCGTCGCAAGTAAGCGCCGATTCGAGAATCGACTTGCCACAACGAAGAACGAAGCGGAATACCAGCGCATTCGCGACTGGGACGCGCAAATGAAATATCGTTCCGAAGGCGAGAAATTCGCGGCGGAACCGGTCAAGATGGGCGAGAATCTGCAACTTGATCTCTGGAATCTGCTGACGCCGGATCAACGACGTCTCGGTCGTATGCGCGCGATCGCGTACGGCGAAGATCGTTGCGGTCTCATGAATTTCGTCTCCACGTTGCCGTGGATTCACAACTTTGCGGAGCCGTCGACGATGGGCGCGCTCGACGTCGCCGTTACCGTCGGTCTGACCTTGATTGGAATTTGCCTCATGCTCGGACTTTGCACGCGACTCGCGGCGCTCGGCGGCGTTCTCTTCCTGATCAACGTCGTTCTTTCGCAATATCCGTGGCCGACCGTTTATCCGTTCCAGTCGGATATGCTCGGACACTCGATGATTTTCAATAAAGACTCTCTTGAAGCGATCGTTTTACTTCTCATCGCGGCGCTTCCGGCCGGTCGTTGGGGCGGTCTCGATTGGTTCCTGTGGAATTGCTGCGGCAAGTACCTTTACCGCTGGTACGGAATCGAAAAAGACCCGCTCGTTCCCGAATGTTTGTCGACGGAGACCTGCTGCTAGGCTTGAGTGATCGCGTCGCGCTTGACGTTTCGTTACAACCGCGAAAATGCGCGGTTCCATAGCCGCAAACTTCAAGAAAAAGCGACGGTCGACGGTCGAGCGGACGTATCCGCGCTATAATATGTAGCGAGTCCGCTCGCAGCGTCTATCGCGCGCGACGCTAAGACGAAAATAAACGCGATTGCAAGAGCGATCGGCGTTACAATACGATAGGAAAATATTTAACGATGACTTCAAAGACAGAGCAAAAAGGGACCGGTTGCGGGTGCTCGCGACGTAATTTCCTCAAGGCGGGAGCGCTTGCGGCCGCCGTGCCCGCCGTTGGCGTCGGCGCGTTCTACTGCGGGTATTCGAAAACGCATCCGTCTCCTCTGCGCATTGCGATTCTTGGAACCGGCGACGAAGGAAGCGTGTTGCTCGGCGCGTGCAATCCAGATTTTGTTCAGATCGTCGCAATCGCCGATATTCGTCCGTACAACCAGTACCGCGCGTTCCACGGCGACCGTTATAGCGACGCCGCGTTTGCCGCGCGTTGCGGACTCATGGAGAAGTACGGGTGGGAAACGGAAGACGAAGCGCGCAAGCACGTCGCCGTGTACTCCGATTATCGCGATCTTCTCAACGACGCGAAGAAACTCGGTATTCAAGCGGTCATTATCGGTCTTCCGCTCCATCTCCACGCGGTCGCGTCGATTCAAGCGATGAGCAAGGGACTGCACGTTCTCTGCGAAAAGCTCATGGGGCACTCGATCATCGAATGCAAAGAGATGGCGCTCGCCGCGAAGCATTTCCACAAGCATCTCGCGATCGGACACCAGCGTCACTACAACAGCCTCTATCACGAAGCGGAAGATCAAATCGAACGCGGACTCCTCGGCGATATCCACTATATTCGCGCGCAGTGGCACCGCGGCAACTCGCCGGGCGCGGACAGCTGGCAAATGCCGATGCCGTTCGATTTCAAACCGGAAGACCCGCAAGCCGCGAAGCTCGCCGAAGAACTCGCGCAATGGAAGCAAGAGCTCGCCGACGCGCGCGGTCTCGATATCGAAGCGTGGACGCTTAAAGTCGCGCAAAAAGAAGCGCAACTCGCCGACGCTCTCATGCTCGAACAAGGCGCCGAATACAACGGTATGCAACTGAAGTCGCCTAAGGAATACGGCTACGAAGATATGACCGTTGGAAACGGCAAAGAAACGTATACGCGACCGAGTACGGAAGAGCTGATTCGTTGGCGTCTCTGGAAGCGCACCGGCGGCGGTCTCATGGTCGAACTCGGAAGCCACCAGCTCGACGCCGCGTCGATCTTCCTCGCCGCGTCGAATCGTCGCGCCGCTATTCTGCGCGGCGACGATCCCGCCTCTCTACCCGACAACGGCAAGGTTCACCCGCTCCGCGTGCACGTCTCCGCGAACCGCAATCTTTTCGGATTCGACCGCGAAGTTCAAGACCACATTACGACGTTGGTCGAGTTCCCGGCGCCGAATTACGACGAAAAGACCCCGGCGGGTCGTCGTCGAACGATCACCGTTCAATATTCGACGATCAACGGCAACGGTTTCGGCGGATACGGCGAAATCGTCTTCGGTACGAAAGGAACGATTATTCTCGAACGCGAGCAAGACAGCCAACTCCTTCGCGGACCTTCGACGAGCAAAGTCGAAAAGAAAGCGGCGGGCGCAGCGGCGCTCGACACGCAAGCGAGCGCGCCGGCTCAAAAAGCGGTCGCGTCCGCCGGCGCCGGCGGTCCTGCGGTCAGTCGCGGTTACAAAGAAGAAATCGAACACTGGGCGTGGTGCGTTCAAGAGAATCCGAAATGCGCCGACCCCGCGATTCAGCCGCGTTGCAATCCGCGCATCGCTCTCGGCGACGCCGTGATCGCGCTCGTTACGAACATCGCCGCCGACAGAGGCGCGAGCGTTTCCTTCAAAGAATCCTGGTTTGATCCTGAGAACCCCGAAACGCCGGAAAACGACCTCGGAGTCGAAGAGGGCGTTCCGGATATCGCCAAGGAAAAATACGTACTGTAGTCGCGCGAACGCGCGTTGTTAAAAGAGATACGATCGCCTGACCGCGAGCTTCCCGCGCGGTCGGCGCGACGACAACATATTAGGTTATCAAAATGAATTTAACGACCGAACAAAAAGCGATCGGAAAGGAAAATTTCCTCGCGGCTATCGGAAGTACGCTCACGCGTCGCGAATTTCTTAAGAGTTCGTCGCGCGCCGACTTGGCGTCCGGAAAAGGAATTGGTTCTTACTACTTCAAGTACGGGATCGTCGACCGTCCGGTGCGCGTCGCCGTGCTCGGAACCGGGGACGAAGGCTCCGTTCTTATCGGCGGTATCAATCCGAAGTACATCCAAGTGGTCGCGATCGCGGACATTCGACCTTACAACCAATATCGCGCGTTCCATGGCGATTGCTACAGCTCGACTGCGGCGGCCGTTCGTCCCGGACTGATGAAGAAGTACGGCTGGAAGACGGAAGCGGAAGCGCGCTCGCACGTCGCCGTATACAACGATTATCGCGATCTTCTGAAAGACGTCGATAAGCTCGGCGTCGAAGGCGTTATCATTGGTCTTCCGCTCTTCTTGCACGCGCCGGCGGCGATTCTCGCAATGCGCGCCGGGTGCCACGTTCTCACGGAAAAGCTCATGGGACACTCCGTCGCCAAGTGCAAAGAGATGATTCGCGTTTCGCACGAGACGAAGAAGCACCTCGCGATCGGACACCAACGCCACTACAATATTCTTTACGATCACGCCACGTCGCTCATCAATTCGAGCGCGATCGGCGACGTTCACTATATTCGCGCGCAATGGCACCGCGGCAATCTTCCCGGATCCGACAGCTGGCAAATGCCGTTGCCGGAAGGCTCCAAAGCTCATGACGTCAAAAAAGGCGAGCTCATGAGCGAATGGATCTCCTGGAATAAAGACGCCGATTCTTTGAAAGCCGATATCGTTAAGGCGCAAGACGAAGTCGATAAGATCACGGCGCTACCCGACGAAGAGAAGACCGCCGCAGACGTCGAAAAAGCGAAGCGTCTCTCGCGCGAAAAGGTTCTGAAGCAACGCGAACTCGACGCGCTCCAGAAGAAAATCGATCAGAAACGCGCGCAACTCGCCGACGCCGTCCTCATCGAAGGCGGCGAATACAAAGGCGTTAAGTACGGAAAAGCGGAAGATTACGGCTATCAAGCGACCGTTCGCAAAGAAGGCGAAGAAACGTACGATCGTCCCGCGATCGAAGAACTGATTCGCTGGCGTCTCTGGGATCGCACCGGCGGCGGACTTATGGCGGAACTTGGAAGCCACCAATTGGACGCGGCGTCGATCTTTATCGCGGCGATGCACGGCGGTAAGAAACAATTCCCGCTCTCCGTCTCCGCGTCCGGTTCACGCTCGCTCTTCAATTCGCTCGACCGAGACGTCGACGACCACGTCGCCGCGCTCTACGAGTATCCCGCGCCGAATTACGATCCGAACGACGAGCTCGGCAAGCAACGCAAGATCACCGTCGCTTACGCCACGATCAACGGCAACGGGTTCGGCGGATACGGCGAAGTCGTCTTCGGTACCAAAGGAACGATCCAAATCGATCTCGAAAAGGAAGCCTACCTGTATCGCACCTCCGCGGTTAACGACAAGACGAAGGTCGCCGGTACGAAGGGCAACCTCGACGTCGTGATCTCCGACGAAGGCGATCCGCTCTCTTCCGCGATCGGTTATCAAGGCGTTTACGCGACCGACGTGAGCCGCGGATACTGCGAAGAGCTCGAACACTGGGCGTACTGCATTCGCAAGAACCCGACGGCGGATCCGAACGCCGTCGACGAGGAGATTATGCCGTTGCTCTGCGCTGCGTACGGCGCGAAATCCTTCGGCGACATGGCGGGAGCGAAACCGTCCTTGCTCACGCGTTGCCGCGGCGAAGTCGCTATTTGGGACGCTATTATCGCGCTCGTGACCAATATCTCCGCGAATCTGAACGAAACCGTCGACTTCAAGCCCGAATGGTTCGATTTCGAGTCCGACGCCACTCCGGAAGCGGAGTACGCCGAAAAACTCGTTAAGAACAGCGTCGAGCCGGGAGTCTCCGAAGAACAAATCGCGAAAATGATCGCCGACGCCGTCGCCGAAGCGACTCCGTCCCTTGATCGCGCGGAATACGCGCTCTAATTGCGTTCTCTAACGCTAGCTCATACGCCGTCTTTCGTACTCTTGACGAATGACGGCGTTTTTTATTGTCTTTGTCCGTTTTTTTGTTAGAATAGAATCGTTATTCTCCCTCCTTGCGAATCGCGAACTTGACCGCGCGATTCTATGACAACGTGAAGGTTTGTTATGAAAAGACTTGTTTACTTATTGGTAATCGTCGCGATATGCTGCCAAGCGCCGACGTTGCGCGCCGCAGACTATCCGAATCCGAGCGCGATGGCGGAACCGATCGTCGCGCCGAGCGAATTGAATATGGACGCGGCGACTCTCGATCGAATTGACGCGCTCGTGGAGCAGGGAATCGCGGACGGCGACTTCCCCGGCGGCGTCGTCGCCGTTGGACGCGGCAATAAGATCGGGTTCATTCGCGCGTACGGCGATCGTCAGACGGAACCCACCGTTGAAAAATGCACAATCGACACCGTTTACGACCTCGCCTCCGTTACGAAAGTTACCGCGACCGCGATCTCCACCGCGATTCTCGTCGAACGAGGACTCATCGACTACGAAGACAAAATCTCCAAGTTCTTTCCCGAATTCGCTCAAAACGGAAAAGAAGACGTTACCGTCCGCGACTGCATTACGCACGTCTCCGGACTCACGCCTGACAATAGCATTAAAGACTATATCGGCTTCAATCGCGACGAAATCCTCGCTAATATCTGCAAGCTCGGTCTGCGCACTCCTCGCGGCGAAGCCTTCGCGTACAGCGACGTCGGGTTCATTACGATGGGATACGTTATCGAAAAGGTAACGGGAATGAGCGAAGACGAATTCGTTCGTCAGAATATTTACCTACCGCTCGGTATGGTCGACACCGGATATAATCCGAACGACGAGCAAAAACGTCGCGCCGCGCCCGCTGAAAAACGCACCCCCGAAGATAAAGACTGGATTAAAGGCGAAGTTCACGATCCGCGCGCCTACGAAATGAAAGGTATCGCCGGACACGCCGGAAACTTCTCCACCGCGCCTGACCTCGCCATTCTCGCCTCCATGCTCATCGGACGCGGCACGTACACGCCCGCCTCCGGCGCCGAGCCGGTCCAGATCATGAAGCCGGAAACCTTCGATAAGATGATCGCTCCGGTCGTCGTGCCGCGCGGAATTCGGTCGAGAGGTTGGGATAAGCGCTCGCCTTATTCCGGCAATCGCGCCGTTCTCATGTCCCCCTCTGCGATCGGACACAGCGGTTTCACCGGTACCTCCTACTGGATCGATCCCGATATGGATCTCTTCGTGATCTTCCTCGGCAATCGACTTCACCCGGACGGAAAAGGCGGATACGTCGGTATGTGCGGTAAGATCGGACAAATCGCCCTCGACTCCATTCGCGAACCGATCGATTCCGAATCCGCCAAAGCGTACGTTCAAAAATCGACCTATCGTTCCCCGAACGCCGTCTCTGAATTCAAGCCGGGCGCAACCCTCGCCGGCGTCGACGTCCTCGCGCGCGACGGATACGAACTCCTCAAAGGGAAAAAGGTCGGACTCCTCACCAATCAGACGGGACTGCTACGCGACGGAAAACGCATTCCGAAGGCAATGCAAGACGCAGGAGTCGAGCTCGTTACCCTCTTTAGCCCGGAACACGGTCTATACGGCGCCCTCGATCAGGCGGAAATTAACGACGCGCGCGATCCCGAAACCGGCCTCAAAGTCTACAGCCTCTACGGCGAAATCCGTCGTCCGACCCCGCAAATGCTCGACGATCTCGACGTCTTCGTCTTTGATATTCAAGACGTCGGCGTCCGATTCTACACCTATATTAGCGCCATGTGCTCCGCGATGCAGGCGTGCGCCGACAGCGGAAAGTCGTTCGTCGTCCTCGATCGCCCGAACCCGATTAACGGCGTCGACGTCGACGGCCCCATGCTCGACGCCGGACGCGAATCGTACGTCGCATTCTTCCCCATGCCGATTCAACACGGTATGACCGTCGGCGAAATCGCCCTCGCCTTCGCGCATTATTACAAGCTGAACCTCGACTTGACCGTCGTGCCGTGCGAAAATTGGAAGCGCGATCAATACTTCGACGAAACCGGCCTCGCCTGGGTCAACCCGTCCCCGAATATGCGCTCCCTCGACGAAGCCCTCCTCTATCCTGGATTCGGTATTCCGGAATTCACGAACATTTCCGTCGGACGCGGCACGAGCTCGCCTTTTGAAGTCGTCGGCGCCCCGTGGATCAAAGCGGACGATCTCGCGCAAAAACTCAACGCCGCCAACCTCGACGGTATCGCATTCGTTCCGATCGTCTACAAACCGACCGCGAGCAAATACGCGAACGAGCGTATCAACGGCCTACGCCTCGTGATTACCGATCGCGATAAGCTCCGATCCGTGCGCGCCGGCGTCGCCTTCATGTCCCGACTCGCCGCCGATTACCCCGACGAATGGGAACGCGGAAACGCGAACACTCTCCTCCTTAACGACGAGACGCTTGAAGCGATTACCGCCGGAAAGTCGATCGAAGAGATTGCGCCGCTCTGGAACGAAGGGCTTGAACGCTTCAAAGCCTTCCGCGCGAATTATCTGATTTACTAACGCGCGACTAACGTTCTAAAACAAAGGTTCCGGCGCCGCGCCTCTTCGCCGGCGCCGGAACCTTTGCCAAAATTCAGGCGACCGTAAACGCGTCGGCTTTTTATCGGTCGCCTGCGGCTTGTGGAATTTGACTCGTTGTTTGGAATTTTTGAAACAAACGCGACGACTTTGTAAACGACTTTGAGTTTGTTTCAACCTGTGTTTGAGAAAGGTTCCAAGGCGACGATATGCGACGTTTGTTATATGTTGGATATTGGTTTTTAGTAGCCTTCGCCTTTGCCTATTCGGCGTTTTGCTACTTTCATCCGCGAGGCGATTTCTCTGCTGAGCGCCCGTCGTTTTGCAAGCGCGGCGACAAGTTGAGCAGACTTCGAACGCGTCTCAGGTTTCTCTTCTCGTCGAGGTCTCGCCTTCCGAACCGTCGTTACAACGTCGTGAAAGCGAATCGTCGGATGCGCCTTTGAATTCTCTGTTTTCTCTTTCCGTCGTCGCTCAGTCCGCATCGCAAGATCGACGTTCCGACGACAATTCTTCCCCGACCTCGCGTTCAGCGGTAAGAAGGACGATAAAGAGAATATTCGTCAAAGCGCGAAGGCTACGATTCGGAAATTGAATCGAGCGAATAAGAAACTCGATTACGAGTTTATCGAGACTGACGAACGCGATGAATTAGGCGAATTCTTCTATATGGCGAGGAGCTATGTTGGGGGCGATATCCGAAAGTTATTTGACTCCGCGCGAGACTGGTGAGTTCGCGACGTTGCTTCGTAACAGATTCATTTTGATTTCATAGGGCGCGATTTTTAAAGAGAAGTCGCGTTGTACTAAGAGGTGGGAACCGATGGCGGATAAAAAAGCGTTGGCGTTCTTAAAGAAGTTTTACCTTACGGGAAAAGAGGAGAGACGACCGTCCGTCGCGGAGAAAGAAAACGCGATTAAAAGCGGCTTCATCATGCCCGAGACCGAGACGTCGCACGACGAGATTGTTGCGGAAGTCAAAGCGCTTTCCGATCGCATTTCCATAGAAAGCGTTGCAAAGGCGTTTCTATACAGTCTTACAAGCGGCGATCTCAGATATCGTTCGGCGCTTTCCAGCCTTGTTTGGGCAAAATCCCTTCCCGAACATAAAATGATATTGAGAAAACCTGAAAAATACGATTGGCGAGCGCCTTCATGCAACGTGTGCGGCTGTTCTCACGGGCTTAAAAAAAAGGAAAGCGTCGATTGGAACGAATACGACGTTTTCCGCTATCTATCGCCGAAGGAGATCGGAAACACGCCGGATCTTATGTGCGCCGAATATGCGCTCAACGATTTGCGCGAGTTTGAAAAGTTGCCTGAAGTCGAACCGCGCGACGAAGATTATCGGATATTGAACGGGATCTTCGCATGCGCGAAGGAAATGAAGTCTCACAATATGGACACGGCGCTGGTGGGCGATATTCGGAGAAAGAAGTTTGTCGACGCGACAGGGAACGGTATTCACTGCATTTTGGG
>ONGM01000042.1 GCA_900317365.1 uncultured Planctomycetota bacterium | reverse complement strand
CGTCGCGATCTTCGACTCCGCGCTCGCGTCTCGTTTCTTCGAGATGGCAAAAGGCCGCTTCGTAACGATGGGGAGAAAAGCGACGAATTATCGAATCCAAGACGGCGAAACGTCGACGCGCTAGAAAACGTCGAGACGTCGCGCGAAACGGCGTCGCCCGCCTCGCCTGCCTCGCCTCGCAATTTGGCGGGATTCAAGATTAGGCGAAGCGTCCGACGCCAGCGCTCGGCGTTGGAGCAGTGTTCGCGGAAACGCTCGAGCGTTTCATCCCCCGGATAGCGCCGCCGCGCGCGTCATGAATAACCTCCCCGTTGATCGCCTGCCTGGCGCCGGAACGCTTGCGGGGATTGTATCGCTCCTTCGCGGACTTCCGCGTTGGAGCGTTTTTGATTTTGGCGAAGTCGGCTCGCTTAAAATCGTCCTCGAGTTTAAATTTTTCCGCGAGGAACTCGACAAACAAAAACATTTCCGTACCGTCTTGCTCGAATAACGACGACGCGTGCGCGCGCAACGTCCGTGCTTTCTTACAAGCGCGAACGATCTGATCATAGGAGAAGTCCGTTGGTTTAACGTGTTTGTCGTACCGATCAAAGAAGATTTTCGCGTCCGCCGACGAGTCGAAGTGAAGTTTTAACCAGTATTCAAAGTTGGGGGAACTGAGTATCCAGCGATTCTGAGCGGGATTGGAGTCGACCCACGCTTGCACGCAGAGAAATTGCTCTCGGTTCCAATCGTCGCGATCACAGATAAACCAAGCCGTGTCGTTGGCGTCGATTCGGCTCGTCGCGATTTCACGTTTCAACGTTTTCAAACGACCGCTCGGAGAACTGTGATTATTGGGTCTGAGCATTTTTAACGTTATCATAATTCGTTCCTTTGAACGAATCTCTTGCTTTTTTTTGGAACGTCTGATAAAGAGCGACGATATAATCTCTTTCTGTAACGGCGCCTTCCGTCGCGACGATAATGAGCTCGTTTGTCGATCGCTTGCGAGGATTCCGAATGAAGCGCGCGTTTTGTGGCTTGCTCATGCGTTACTCCTACTAGCGAAATAAGAATTTGGGAACGCCGCCGAAACGACCGTAAAGGTACGCGTTTAGCAAGGACTTGTCGTGGCGAATACGGAACTCGTCGAGGCTGATAAGAGACGAACGGTCGTTTTCTTTTTCCACGAGCCAGAGTTCGTCGCGACGCAGTAGGTCCTGATTCATGAGCAACGCGTCGTGGGTGGTAAAGAACAATTGTGAACGCGATGCGCTTGCGCAATCGTTTAGATAGTCTTCGATCAGTTTTTGCGTCAGAAGGTGATGAAGGCTTCGATCAATTTCATCAATAAAGACGACGCGACTCGTTTGGGCGTCGCGCAGAATCGTTAGCGCAGGTATCAAATCGAGTAACCGCCGCGTTCCGTCCGATTCGTCTTCGAGTTCAAAGAATGTCTCGCGGGTTTCGTCGTCCTTCATGGAGTGTACGGCGACCATTTCATGAATCGTCTGTTTGTCGTCCTTTTTGCGAACGAGATACGGTCCAATTTGAAAAACGGCGTCTTCTGTTTGCGCGGCGTTCTCTCTCTGGATATTGACGTTGATTTGAAACGGAACCTGACTCGACTGAACCTCTCTCGTGTCGATTCGTTCAATACCGACGTCGAATTCTTGTAGCGTCTCCTGGTTCTGCGGTTGGAACGGACAGCGACTACTGGCGTACATATCAAAAGCGCTACATGAAGCGCGAGGGGAAATCAGCAGTAGCGTTTTCTGAAACCAATCGTAGACGCGGCGGAACTCTTCTCGTTTTTGAAACACGCTGTTCGTTAAAAAAAGAAGATTCTTTTGCGTTCCCTGACCGACGACGGCGAGAGACTCCGAGGCGTTTAGTTTCTTACCGAACGAAATGCGTTCTCTTTGTCGATCAAAAAGCTCGTGTTCGACCGTTCGCCGGATTTCAACGAGGTTCTCGGAAATCACCTCGTTGCGGGACACTGTAAACGAGTATTGATAGGCGACCTCGTCGACAAGGATTTCAAACTGAAAACTCGTCGGGCTTTTTAACGTTTCCATACTGAGCGCATAGGGCTTTACGCCGATCAACTGTCCCGGTTTGACTCCGTCGACGACGTATTGGCGCGCGAAGTCGAGCGCCTTGAAGAAATTTGATTTGCCTGAGGCGTTGCCCCCGTATATCGCGGCGATCGGAAGCAAGCGCGCTCCGAGTCGCGAGACGTTTGCCAGACGCTCGCGATGCAGGCGCTCCTTGCCTGCGATCGCGGAAAATTCCAATAGTGGGAATGACTTCCAGTTCTCCACCTTCAATCGAATTAGCATTGCTTTCTTCCTCTATTCATGCGTAGTCTTTCGCGCGGGGCGCGGAGAATCTGTGAGTTGGCGTTCGACTGGTCGTACTCGACGTCGGGCGATTATGTGAATAACACGACGTCCTTGTTAGTATTTTATCGTTGTTTTGTTAGAAATCTATCTCTTATTGTGATTTTTTCACGATTTGAGAAAGATTTTTAAGAACGAGTCAACGCGCGCTAACCGGAGGTCGTGGTAAAAAACGCGCCCTATCTAGGAAAGCGTTTGCCGACTCTCTCAATGAAATCGTCTGTCAACGAAGTCGCGCAATGCGTCGAATCTTGCCGACGCATTGGTTCCTTTTGGATACTCGCGTTATGAAGAAGAGTCCCAGAGAATCGCCGTTCCGTTCCCTATCGTCGCGGACGCGCGCATGAATGTGGGATAGTCCGCCGCATGGTCGAGACGAACCAATAAAAAAAGACGACGCTTTTGACGGCGTCGTCTTTTTTGTTTCAGGTCGCTCCTCCGAGTTTTGGAGGAGCGGCGTTATCGAGGATTATTTGCCGGCGTTGAGACCCGTGGCGTATTCTTCTTCTTCCTCTTGGATGATGATGCGCGGGGTAACGGTCATGAGCATGCTCGTGGTTTCGCGACCGATCGCGCTGTTGGAGAAGAGGCGCTTGATGTACGGGATCTTGCTGAGGATCGGGACGCCGCCTTCGTTACGACCTTCGGAGAGTCGCTTGATACCGCCGAGGAGCGCGGTGCCGCCGTCCGGAACGTTGACCGTCGTGTAGACGGAGAACTGAGACGTAATCGGCTGTTGAATCGTGGTGCCTTGGCTGACGACTTCGGCGCCGGTGTTCGAGGTGCGCTCGTCCGTAATGCTTTCGATGATGTTGCTGCCTTTGCTCGCGGTCGTGCTGTTCGTCGAGACGGAGTCGGAACCTTCAAACTTGAAAGTGCGGTCGGAGTCGACGATCTTGGAGAAGAACGGTACGACGGTCATGCGGACGTATTTGCGGTCCGGGGAAGCGGTCGCTTGGACGGTCATGAACTGACCTTCGTTGACGATCGTGATAACCGGCTGTTGCGAGACGGCGAAGTCGCCGACGACCGGGATAACCGTGCTGACGTACGGGACGCTCGTGAAGTCTTGGATGGTCGCCGTTTGACCGTTGAACATCGTAACTTTCGGAGCTTGGAGAACGTTCGTTCTCGTGTCGGATTCCGCCGCGCTGACAAAGAAGTAGGATTCGATGTCGGAGAGGATCGCGAAGCCGAGCTGAGCGCCGACGGACGGGTCGTAGTTGCCGAATTGCGGCACGGCGAGTCCGTAGCTGTTCTGCGAGAAGTTGATGTTCAGGTTGTCGGTGAACGGCTTACCCGTCATGTCGGCGTTCGTGATACCGTAGACGCCGGCTCTCGTCGGGGTCAAGGTGTCGTAGTCGTCGTCGACGTCGGCGCTGTTTTCGTTTTGAGCGCGGAAGGACAGGTTCATGTTGACGCCGATCTTCTCGAAGTACTCGTCGCTGATCGTGATGAATCGGACTTCAACGGCGACTTGGAGATCGTTGAGAGCGCGGAGCTTTTCGAGGAGTTCGCGAATCTCTTCGTGGTTCTCTTCGGTCTGACGAATCGCGAGCGTGTTGTTGAGCGAGAAGAACTGCGGTTGCGTTTCGAGCGTTTCCCAGCTTTCGGGGTCAACGACGGCCGTGATGAGGTCGATGAGTTCGCTCGGGTCGTTCATTCCGCCGCCTTGTCCGGTCGAGATCGGGGCGTTGGCGCCGCTCGATTGGATTTGCGCGGTGATCGAAGGCGAGAGCATCGTCGTGTTCGAACCGATCACGTTGGAGTTGAGACCGGCGATGGTGCTCGCGGAGCCGTTGTTCGCGCGGTTGATCGCCTGGCTGTAAGCGCGTTGATAGCTCGCTTCCATGGAGAGCGGCGCGACGACGTTGTTGAAGTTCGGGACGCCGATAACGAGGTCGGCGACAGGGTAGTACTTCACGACGGTCTTGCTCGAACGTTTGTTCGCGCCGGTGATCGTGAGGACTTCGTCTTCAACGATGTAGTCCAAGCCGTAGGATTGGAGAGCGTGCTTGAGGTAGTTCTTGAGCGTGATGTTTTGGAAGCTCGTCGGAACCGTCATGTCGGAAGTAACGCCGAGTTCGTTGAGCGCCGCGTCGTCGATCATGATGTTCAGGTTGGCGTTGGCGCGGATGAAGTCGACGACGACGTCGAGCGGCATCGGTTGCGTGTACGGCAACGAGATTTGCATATCGAGTTTGCGGAAGATTTCCTTATCGGCTTCGCTACGTCCGGAACCGGGAGTGAGGCTTGCGCGTTTCGTCGCGCGTCCCCAGATTTGATTGTCGAACGCGAGCGGATTGGCGTCGTCGACCTTGGAGTACGCGGAGTCTTCGACGTCGTTGAAGCTCTTGAGAATGCGACGGTTCTTCGTCTCTTTGAGCTCTTCGTTGAACGCGACTTGTCCGCCGTAGGTCGCTTTCTGGATCATTTGGAGCGCGACAGTGTCGTTGTGCGAGTAGTCGCGGCACTTGCGAGCGAGAAGGTACGCTTCTTCGTACTTACCTTCTTCCATGAGGTCGTTGAACTTCTCGGTGTCTTCCTTCAGACGATTCTGAATATCGAGAGCGTTCTGTCGCTTCTGGCGAATGTATTCTTCGACGTCCTTGTTCTGCGTCGCGACGGCGATGCGCGCGCCGTTTTGATCGATGAACTTCTCCGTGTCGTTGATCGCGAGATCGACGTTGTACGAGAAGTGCGCTTTCAGGGACGCGTCGAGTTGCGAAGCTTCGATTTCCGAGCGAAGTTGCTTGAGTTCTTCGAGCGCTTCTTTCGGTTGCGTCTCGCGAACCTGTTGCTGTTTCGCGATGAAAGCGCTTACGTCGTTATGAATGGCGTCCGGCGATTGCGTCAGATCGATACCGGTCTTGGCGACGACGACGTTCGGCATGTCGGCGACCGGGTTGTTCAGACCGGCGATCGCGTCGTTGACGTGCTTGAGGGTCGCTTGATCGAGTTCGGCGGAGTATCGGAGAGCGTCGCGGTAGTTCGCGATAGCGACGTCTTTGTCTCCTTTCGCGGCGGCTTCGTCGGCTTCTTGAACGTAGAGGTAACCGGCGCTTTCGCCTTGCGAGATTCCGGGAACGGTCGCTTGAACCTGTCGGACGGCGCCGGAGCGCGATCGAGCGACGTCGCGCAGGAATTGTTCAGGCGAATCGCCGCCGGCGAACGCGTTCTCGGGAATGCCGAGTCGTTGCATATCGCGCGCCATGGCTTCGGCGCGTTCCACTTGACCGTTTGCGGCGAGAGCGCGAGCGTCGCGAAGTTGCGCTTGAACGTTCGCAACTTGACGCTTGGTCGCTTCGGACATTCCGACGAGCGGCGCCGAGCTCACGGTGGAGCGCGCGGCGAGTCTGTCGTCGTTAATCCGAGCGAGCACGCCGTTCGGATCCATTTTTCGATTGACCGTTTCGACGTCGTACGAGACGGCGAGCGCGTTCGCTTCCGTAACGAGGGACGTCGCGGAGTCGAGATCGCCGCAACGGCGAAGCGCTTCGGCTTGTTCGAGGTAGTTTTTCGCGAGTTCGCGTTTGACCGCTTCGGTCATGCCTTGCGAATTAGCGGCGTTAGCGACGCGTTTGTATTGCTCGATGAGCGGAATTACGTATTCCGGTCGATCGCTTGCCGGAGCGTATTGCGCGTTGAGCGCTTTCGCTTCGTTCACGAAACGCGTTGCGGACGCGACGTCGCGACTCATCAAAGAGCGACGAGCCTTCAGCAAAAGTTCTTGACTGCGGTTGAGCGAGCTATTCGCTGCGTTTGCAATCATAGCGTCGGCGGCGGCTTCGACGATTCCGTTCGCCGGGGTTTGCGCGTATGCATTAGGCGTTACGCCGAGGGAAATCGCCGCGGCGCCAAAGCCAAGCGCGATCGCCAACAAACCTTTTTGAATCTTTTTGGTTGGTTCCAAAACGATACTCCTTTCGAGACTCGTAGAATTACGTTTAGTATTACGAGTGGCGCCAATAGTCATCCCTGACCTCCCAGATTCTCCGGAAGAAACTAATCAGTGAAAAAATCGTCTTACGTCGTCGACGAGCGTTTTTCAGCGTTCAAGCGCGCCGAAGCGATCCTTCGCACCGACGCCGCAGTTGCCTGCGCACGCTTTCGAACGCCCACTCGACTTCGAGCTGTTGGCGACTTTGCTCCATCGATAAATTGACTTGTTACCAACGAACCGTTCGCTCAGTGAGCGTTCGGTTCAAGATTCGAGGCACGCGCTCGAATCTTCGTTATTTCCCCGAAGTCCGTCAAGACAGACTTTCCTGGTAATAACCGCAGTGTCCTTGTAACTATGATCGTACAAGGAGCCGGATCTAATTAGTTAAAAAATAGCCGTTAGGGGCATATTCTTTAAAAAAGACGATTCTATGCGTTTGACCGAACCGAATCGTTGGGAGCGTCGAAACGCTCGAAACGGTTCAACGCGTCTCGCGCTTTGTCCCGAGCCTATGGTTCGCGACAATTAAACCGCTTGTTACCCCTTTCTATCGGTTTTTTTTCTACGATTGTTTACCATGAATCGACCTTTTTTAGTATTTTAATGAAAAAAGGAGTCGATTGGCTTTTGACCAGTTGTCGCGAACTACCCATATTCCCATCTAAGCGCGTTGCGCGGCGTTGACGGAACGCAACGACGAAAACGAACGCGACGTTTATTACGGAACCGGCTCCTATTGCGGGGCGGGCTCCGCGTTGGACGCTTCGACGAGCTTTCGCGCTTTGTTGGCGTGTTTGAGCGCGCGCTCGTAGAACGTTTGGGTCATTTCGTCGTCTTTGAGGTCTTTCAGTTCTTCGTCGATTCGATCGAGCAGATCGCGCGCCTGGTCATATTTCCCTTGTAACACGAGGCATTCGACGAAAGAAGAAAAGAAGTGCACGGCAAAACTCTTTGCGTTGACGTTTGGATGCGCGGCGAGCATTCTTTCAACGCATTCGGCGCCGTTTTTCATGAGTTCGTTCGCGCCGTTGCGATCGTCGAGAAAATAAGCTATTTTTGCGAAATAAAGATAAGCGGAGACGCGACACATGTCGTTAAAAGTCGCCGGAAAGCGCTCGGCGAGCTCATTAACGCATCGAAGCGTCTCTTCCTGCGCTTTCACGACGGCGCGATCCTTCTCGTCGCTCGTCAAGAGCGGAGAGCCTGAAAGTTCCGATTCCAAGTAAATCCACGTCTCGACGTAGAGGGAAAGTAATCGGGACAAGTATGCGAGAGGATCGTTCGAATCGAGTTCAATGAGTTTGGCGACGATTCGTTCGCCTTGTAAGACGTCTAGCTCGGCGTCGCCATAGTTCCCGAGAAAGGAATCCCAGAGCGCGCGCACGCTGTAGTAATGCGCGCTGAGTCGCAATTTCCCGACGTCTTGCGAAGATTTCAGCGCGGCGACGCGTTCCCGAACGAAATTGAAATCGGCTTCCACGAACCGACGCGTCTCCGGAAGAATCGCGATCCGTTTCGGCGCGGCAATCCGAAAGCCGAGTTCTTCCGGCAACTGTTGGCGTCGGAGTAGCCGCGTAAAGAAATTGGCGCGTGAAAAATGCAGTCGCGCCGTAAGCGTGTCCCGAAGGTCGGCGTTCTTTTCCGACGAAACGACGTTCATTGCGTCGAGCGCGGTCGCGCAACTGTTCACGACAAACAGATCTTCGCGCGGCGGCGCGTTATCAAGAAGAACGATCGTTAAGCGCGCCATTTCGAGCGCGATTTGCTCTTCCTTTTCCTGCGCGTCCGGAATGTTTTCGAGAGACGCCTGGTAAAAAGTAAACGCCGTCTTTAAAACGTCGAGATAAGATCCGGTTCCAAGCGTTTTGCTAATGACGCCGATTCGGTGGAACGCCGACGCCGTGCGGAACGCCATTTCCCAATTGTCCGCAAAATCTTTATTCGCTTTGGCAAAGTCGTTGTAAAAACCCAACATTTCCCGGAGCGCGTTCGCTTCTTTGCGCGAAATGGAGCTTTCGTCAACGGCGGGATAGAACGCGGAAGCGTCGTCGAAAAAATCGATCTCGACGTCGCTGTTGGAAAGAATCGCGTCGGAAAGTTTGTCGAACGAGTCGAGCGCCAATTGAACGTTTTCGTTCGCGCGTTTCGTCTCTTCCTCTTTTTCCTTGACGAGTCGATTGAGTTGTTCGTTCGCGCCTTCGAGTTGCGAGTTGAGCGCGTCCGTTCGGGCTTTTCGCACCTGCAACTCGATTTTTTGCGAGACGAGACGTTCGTTTTGCTTTTCGAGAACGCGTTTGTTGTGGAATGAGACGACGGCAAACGTAACGAGCATAAGCGCGATCGTCGCTTCCAAAGTTGAGAGGAGTTTATTGCGTTTGCACCATCTCCAAGCGCGCGCTATCGGATTGATTCTTCGCGCTAAAACGGGTCGACCTTCGATGAAGCGCTGGAGATCGTCCGCAAGTTGCGCCGCAGAATATCGCCGCTCCGGGTCGCGCTCGATCGCCTTTAGAATGATCGTTTCCAAATCGACGGGAATTTTGGGATTGATAGCGCGCGGACGCACCGGGTCCGCGTGGGAAACTTGCGCGAGTAGTTTCGCGTAGTTTGTTTCGTCGAACGCCGGGACGTAGGTCAACATTTCATAGAGAGTGAGCCCGAGCGAATAGACGTCGGAAAGTGGCGAGAAGGAGCCTTCCAACGCTTCCGGGGCAAGGTATCGCAACGTTCCGACGAGCTGGCCTTGCCGCGTTAAATCGTTTTCCGACAGTCTTTTGGCGAGCCCGAAGTCGGTGATCCAGAGCGCGCCGTCTCGGTCGATAATGATATTCGACGGCTTGATATCGCGGTGCACGACGTTATGGCGACTCGCGTAGTCGAGCGCGCGAGCAGCCTGAAGCCCGAGATCGGCGACGCGTTGATAGTACGTGGCGTCGGTTACGTTCGTTGCGCACAGGGCGCCTTGAGACTTAGAAATGAAAGCGTCGAAATCAGGCTTGACCCCGACGCGCGGCTTCTTTTGCGAGGATTTCAGGGAGGCTTTGGTCCCCTTGCGAACGTTCTCCTTTGAACGACTCGACGTCGCGCTCTTAGGCTTATTTTCGGTCGCGTCGTCGACTTTTGACTTATCGACTTTCGTCGAGGTTGCGTTGACGTTTTGCGCCTCGGGTCGCGGAACGGCGTCGCCGCCGATTCCTAGACGCGGGAGCTCTTGGTCGGAGTTCCGATTGGAAATCGGGTCCTCATGCTTTGAGGCGCCGAATTTCGTCTGCGCGCCGAATCGCTTTTGAGCTAAGTCGACGAGTCGTGCGAAACGCGAGTCCGGCTCGACGTCGCGCAAAGCGTCCCGTTCGCGCAAACTCATGAACTCGTCGAGACTAACGCCGTCGATGAGTTGCATCGAATAGAAGAAGTGATCGTCGACCGCGTCGTATCCGTAGACCGGAACAATGTTGGTGTGGTGAAGTCCGGCGGCCGTGCGCGCTTCGCGGCGAAATCGATTTAACGTCTGCTCCTCTTCGCCGGGGAAGATTTTCATGACTTTTAACGCGACGATTCGCTCGAGCGCTTCGTCCCAGGCTTCGTAGACGACGCCCATGCCGCCGCGACCGATTTCGCGGATGATTCGGAAATTCTTGAGCCGTTTCAGATCGGTCGGTTCGATCCCTTTCCTTGCGACGGAAGAGGAGTAGTTTGAGATCGAATCGTTGCCGCTTTCGCGTTCGAGTAGGCTTAACGCCGGGAAAAGATCGGTAATTTCTTCGGCGAATTGCGGGAATCGCGCGGCGAACTCTTCGACGGTCGGTTTCTTTCCGGCGCGATATTCCTTGAGAAAAAGCTCGCTGATTTCGTCGAGATCGAGCGCTTCGCTACCGGCGCTCCCTTTGCCGCGTTCCGAATTCGCGGCGTTTTTAAGATTGGGATCGCGCTCGCGAGAGCGAGAGTCGCTCGACGACTCGTCGTTGAATTGAGACTTAAACGACATGACGACCTCGACGTTGTTGGTTTGGTCGAAGCGAATTAGTAGTCGAACGCTTCGTCGAGTTTTTCCGCTTTGAGAATATCGCGGAATTTTTTGAGCGCGCGCAGATACATAACGCTTGCGACGTTCGGTTCGATTTTGAGCTCTTCGGCCGTTTCGCGATTACTGAGTTGTTCAAAGTGTCGCAAGGACAGAATTTCACGATCCGTCGGCGAGAGCTTTTCAAGGCATTCCCGTATCTTGATCGTGAGTTCAAGTCTGCGCGCCGCGACCGACGGCGAAGTGAGGTTGCCGACGAGAAAGATTGACGTTGCGGACGGATCGGCGCTCGTTCGACCTTCGTAAATCGACATTTCACGAGCGACGTTGCGCTTTTGCGCCCCGTGATAGCGCCGATAAATCGCGACGAGCTGCTGGTTGACGATGAGTCGTAACCAGACGATTTCAGATATTTTCGGAGCGGACACGCCGGTGCGGAGTTGCCGAAACGCTTCTAGAAATGAGTCTTGCAGAACGTCGTTTGCGTCGACGCGACGACGAAGTTCCGGTTGAAGCCGAACCTCGATCATTCTGAGAAGTCGTTCGCGATGTTCTTCAAACATTTTAGCGACGGCTTGACGCGCTTCTTCGTCTCGCTTGCGTTCGTCGGACTCCTGCGTTGCCGACTCAAACGTTGCGGACTCGGAGCGCTCTTGCCTTGTCGAGTCGATCGCGTCGCTATTTTCTACCTTATGGTCAGGATTCATTGCTGTGCTTCCGTCGTTAATCCCGAATTCTATCGACTCTACGCGCGAGCGCCGCGCCAAAATGTCGCGCGAACGTCGTAGTCTTTTCCGACGTTGCGCTTATTGTAGTCTCTTTTGCGACAAATACAAGCGCCGACGAATTCGATCGCGCTTGACGCCGAACTTTAAAATAGGTAGAGTCGCGTTCGCGTATTGTCGGCGCTTTTCAACATAGCGTTGCGCGCTTATAATGAACGCAAAAGTCTCCGTTGTTTTACGCGTCGACGCGGCGCGACGCAAGGGAGCGCGTGTTTGTGAAAAGACTGACCGGCGATACTGTTCGCCGAAGATGACTCCTGTTTGGAAATCAACACATGGCTAATAAAGAGAATGCCGGAACCGGCGCCGCGTTGCTTGCGGCGCGGCGCGAGAAACTGCGCAGAATTGAAGAGTTAGGTTACGATCCGTGGGGCGCGCGCTTTGACGACCGTTCTTATATTGGGGACGTCCGCGCGCGAGAGAATGAAATCGTCGTCGGCGAACCGATCAAACTGCCACCGAAATGGGAAGGCGCGCCGGAACGCGTGGAAATCCCAACTTCCGGTCCGCAAGTGCGCGTCGCCGGACGCATTGTGCTGCAACGTAAGCAAGGGAAACTGATCTTCCTGACGATCAAAGATTGGACCGGCGAAATCCAGATCTTCATTGGAAAGAACCAAGTTGGCGACGACGCGTGGGAACTCGCGCTCTGCTTTGACCTCGGCGACCTCGTCGGAATCGACGGCGAATTCAAAAAGACTCAAACGGGCGAACTCACGATTTTTGCGTCCGCTTTGACCTTCTTGAGCAAATCCCTCGAGTCCCCGCCGGACAAATTCAAGGGACTCGGCGATCCGGAACTCCGCTCGAGAATGCGGTACGTCGATCTCGCGCACAACGACGAAGCCATGACGCGAATGTTGAATCGCACGAAGATCGTCGCGTCGATTCGCAGCACGCTCGCCGGAGAAGGCTTTGTCGAAGTGGAAGGTCCGACGCTTCACGCGGTCGCCGGCGGCGCCGCCGCGCGGCCGTTCGTTACGCATCACAACGCGCTCGACGTCGATTTGTATATGCGCATCGCGCTCGAACTTCACTTGAAGCGACTCCTCGTCGGCGGAATGGAACGCGTCTTTGAAATTGGTCGCGTCTATCGAAACGAAGGCATTGACCAGACGCATAATCCCGAGTTCACGCTCATGGAACTCTACCAAGCGTACGGCGATTATCGTTCCATGATGGATATTACGGAAAAGATCATCGTCAACGCGATCAAAGCGACCGGACAAGACTTGGTTTTGCCCTGGGGCGGTCAAGAGATCGACTTCACGCCGCCGTTTAAGCGCAAGCCGTACTTTGAAGCGCTCGCCGAAGCGACCGGCGTCGATCCTTACGACGAAGACGCTATTCGCGCGTACGCAAAATCGATCGGAATTGAGAACGTCGATCAGAAACACGCCGACGTCGTGCGAAACGACGTCTTCGAAGAAAAGGTCGAAGATTCCCTCGTCGGACCCGTCTTCATTATCGACTATCCCGCGAGCATTTGTCCTTTAACGAAGCGGAAGCGTTCCAATCCGAATATCGCCGAAAGGTTCGAACTTTTCGTGCGCGGTTGCGAACTTGCGAACGCTTACACCGAGTTGAACGATCCCGATTTGCAAGAGAGCTTGTTCCGTCGACAACTTGAAGGTCAGGCGGACGAAGATTCCATGGCGAAGATGGATGACGACTTCTGTCGCGCTTTGCGTTACGCCATGCCCCCGACCGGCGGATTAGGTATCGGTATCGATCGTCTTACGATGATGCTCACGAATACGACGAGTATTCGCGAAGTCATTCTTTTCCCGCTCCTTAAACCCGAGACGTTCGACGCGTAGTTCCAAGCGAACTTGACGGCAAGGAGGCCGTATGTATAAGTTGCTGTTGATTTGGCGCTATCTTCTGACGCGCAGAATAGCGCTCTTGAGCATTCTCGGCGTTATGCTCGGCGTCGCTATTATGACGATCGTCAACGCCGTTATGCTCGGGTTCAGTCGCGAAATGGAGACGCGCATTCACGGCGCGCTCTCCGACGTGACGATTAGTTCGCGATCGACCCTTCGCGGCTTTGACGACGTCGACGCGCGAATGCGCGACGCCGAGCGCCTCGCCGGCGATATGATCGAAGCGATGACTCCCACCGTCGCCACGATCGGACTCATGAGTTACTCCTTCGGCAGCGAAGTGATTTCTCGACCCGTTCAAATCGTCGGAATCGACCCGGCGTCGAACCAGCGCGTTACGGAGATCTCGAAATGTCTGCAGCATCCTCTGAATCGCGAAAAGGTTTCCTTTGAGC
This sequence comes from uncultured Planctomycetota bacterium, assembly GCA_900317365.1. GTDB lineage: Bacteria > Planctomycetota > Planctomycetia > Pirellulales > Thermoguttaceae > RUG369. Next base: position 6,288 of record ONGM01000042.1, on the reverse strand, counting down.
TTCGCGAAGACGGCTACGACGTCGTCAATCCGCTCTTTGGAACGGACGGAATCGTGCGGCACAAGCTCGCCGACGCCGGATGGAAAAAACGTCGCGCCGACGCGAAATACGAAAAGTACCGCTGGAAGGAACAGCGTCGTCGCCGCGAAATGGAAATCTACGGACAGATGCGCAAGCCGGATTCCGCTCCCGAGTTAGACGACTCCGAACTTGCCGACGACGAGCAGAGTTCGGAAAACGCCTACGACTCCGCGCTCGCCAACCTTCCGACGGCGCCCGTCTACGACGAAGAAGGCGAGGCGACTCCGGAAAACGCCGACCTCGCGACGACGGATCCCGTTCCGACCCCTTCCGACGCCTTCCCGAATCTCGATTCCGAGCTTGCGAGCGATCCGGAATCCTCCGACGACGATCACGTCGCCGACGCTAGTCTCGATTCTTTCGACGATTCGCCGCGAACTCCCGATTCGATCGAAGGAACGCCTTTTGACGGACTGAAACAGTTCGAAACCGTCAAAGACAAAGAGTTTACGCAAGAGACCGGCGCGATTCTCGGCGTGGGGCTCGTCTCCGGCGCGCGACGAAAGTTCCTCAATCCGGACACAGGCAAAGAGGAAATTCGCGAGACGATGACGATCGTTCCCGGCTCCGACGTCGTTCTCTCTTTTACCGCAATCGGTTCCGAAGGCGCGCTTCCGACTTCTTTCGTTTACGACGAATTCACCGTCGTCGATCTTTACGAATGCCACATGACGGAATACGACGACTCCTTTGTTTTTGTTCCGATTGATAAATTGCAAGAAATGCGCCGCATGATCGCCCCAAACGGTACGAAAATGGCGACGCAAATTCTCATTAAGGCGAAGCCGGGCGTCAAAATTGAAGACCTGCGCGATCGACTCCGCGACAGCGAGGAGTTCCCCGAACAATTGTTCGAAGTGGAGACGTGGAAAGACCAGCAGGCGACGACCCTCGCCGCCGTCGCGACCGAGTTGTCCCTTCTCAACGTCGTTCTCTTCCTCGCGATGGGCGGCGCCGGATTCTGCATTCTCGCCATTTTCTACATGATAGTTAGCGACAAGACGCGCGACGTCGGAATTATGAAATCCCTCGGCGCCAGCGGTTCCGGTATCATGCAGATTTTCGTCTTTTACGCGCTCGCGCTTGGAATTGTCGGCATGATTCTCGGCATGATCGCCGCTTTCGTGTTTGTCGCTCATATTCAAGAGATCGCGGATTTCCTGTCGAGAATGATGGGACACGAAGTCTTCGATCCTTCAATTTATATGTTCTCGCGCGTTCCGGCGATTATCGAACCGACAACGGTCTTCTGGATCGACGTTTCCGCTTTGTTCGTCGCCGTCGCCGCAAGCGTTTTCCCCGCGTTGCGCGCCGCAAGACTCAAACCGGTCGACGCCTTGCGCGTATAACGACGCCCGTGTTGTAACCCTAGCTTACGCGTTTTCAATTTCCGATAGAGAGAAGCCAATGGCGCGCAATATCGACGAATCACAAAAGACCGACGCTCAAATTCTCGCGAGCCTTCGTCGTCCTGACGTTGGCGCGCGCGATCGCGACGACTCTCGGCGCGACGATCGTCTCGACGTTCCCGAGTCCGACGCCGAAGTCGATTCCGACGATTCCGCAGCGCGCGCCGCCGCGTTGAGACGCCTCGTCGATTCCGACGCTCCGAAAGAGCCGATGAGCGCTCTCAGTCGCACGCTACGCGATCTGCGGAGCGAATTGGAAGACGACGTCTCTTCCGCGTACGTCGCCGCCGGTATGCGCGAGCCGCCGCGCGAGCATGAGGAAAAGAGCGCCGCTCCGGCGGACGTTCCGACCGCGCGCCGAGAATTTGCGCCCGCCGAGAGCCCGGAGAAGGCGACTTTGCCTAACCTCGTCGAAAAAGAAGACGCGCGCGAACCGAAACGCGTCTCGCGCCCTGAAACGCGCCGCGCCGACGACGAAGCTTCAAACGTGGTCGTCGTCTCCGATTTGAGAAAAGGGTACGTGAAAGGCAAAAAGCTGATTCCTGTTCTGCGCGGTATCAATTTAAACGTTCGTCGCGGCGAATTTATGGCGGTCGTAGGGCAGAGCGGCTCCGGAAAAAGCACGCTGTTGCACCTCATAGGAACCCTCGACACGCCCGATTCTGGGACGATTCATTTTGAAGGACAACGAATCGACAATTTGCCGATCAATTTGCGCGATAAATTGCGGAATCACGATATCGGGATGATCTTCCAATTCTATCATCTCCTGCCTGAATTGACGACCCTCGAAAACGTTCTCGCGCCTCTCATGATTCGCGATTCGTTCTTTACCTACCTTGGCAATAAAGCGAAATATAAGGCGCGAGCAAAGGAGTTGCTCGATCTCGTCGGACTCTCGCACAGGCTCAAACATCGCCCGAACGAACTCTCCGGCGGGGAAATGCAACGCGCCTCGATCGCGCGCGCGCTCATTACCGAGCCGAGCCTACTGCTCGCCGACGAACCGACCGGAAACCTCGATTCCAAAGCCTCGATCGGCGTTTTGGAACTCCTGAGAAAGCTAAATCAGGAAAAGAAAGTGAGTATCGTCATGGTAACGCACGATATGGGGCAGGCTAAGGACGCCGACCGCGCCGTGCGTATCGTCGACGGTCGCGTCGTCGACGAATCGTAACCGCCTCGCCTCATCGCCTCGCCTAAACGAAAAAAACGACGACGTTGCGCGCCGTCGTTTTTTTTATGCCTCGACAAGCCTAGCCCGCCTTAACGGTTCGCGCTTTGCTTCGCGAGATCGTCGATCGCCTTGAGCCGGATGGGAATGTAGTTGGTCTTGAAGAGTCGATCGTAACTGATTTCGTGGTCGACCCGCATCGTCGAACGCCCGCCTTGACCCATCGGCGTTCCCTCGTCGCAGCCTGTCTGATCCGCAATATAGAGCTTTTCTTCCTCCGGCGCGTTTTTTAAGACGACCATGACGTGCCCCGTTTTTCCGCGATATAACACGGCGTCCCCGGGCTTCAGACTCGCGTACGCCTTCTTAACGACCGCCTCGCCGTTGCGTTTAACGATTTCGATCGTCGTCTTTTCGGCGCCGATTTCGTAGTCGCCTGCCTTGACGATGCGCTTCTCGCGATTTGGCAGCATGGCGTCCGTGTTCAACGTGGGAAAGCTCGGATCGATCCGACGCCACGCGTGCGACGTCGCGGAGGAACAGTCGTTGCCTGCGTATGTATTCGACTCGCTCGGCCCGACGTACGTTGCGACGCCTCCTACGTTCTCGAGCAGCGCCTGAAATTTGTCGAGATCGTAGTCGCGATTCAATTGCGTGTACGGAACGCCGTAGTACGTTTCGCCCGCCTTAAACGTGAAAGGCTGGCTTTTCGTCCAGTACGGAATATCCTTTTGCGGCGTCCAGCGGATTGAAGCCGCCTCGCGCATATAGTTGACAACCTTGGCGCGCGCCGCGTCCTCCGGCGTCGTCTCGTCGTTCGCCGCGCTTCCCGTTGCGAGAAACGTTGTGAGAAACGACGCCGAAATCAACGCGAAAATCGCCGCGACTAACGCAAACTTGTGTTGACCGCGCTTTGTCATATAATCCTCCTGCTTAAAGGCCTTCTTAAAGGGACGAAACGGATTATACTCGGATTTAAACCCGATGACAAATCGAATCGACAATCTTTTCTCTTGATTTTTCTTGTCAAAACTTGAAAAACGTCGCGGAGTCAACTACAATGAGTCTCATGAGGGGAACGACGTTGGTTTCCTAATTTTCACGTTTTAATACCGCCGATTGCGAGGGTTTTTGTATGATCCGACCCGCCTTATTGCGAAAATTCTTCCTCATTGCTTTTTGCGTCTTTTGCGCTTCGGCGCACGCCGACGACCCCAATAAGGTTCCCGCGACGAAAGCGGCCCCGGAAGGTTTTGTCGCGCTCTTCGACGGCAAGACGCTCGACAATTGGAGCGGCGATCCGAGATTCTGGAGCGTAGAAGACGGGTGCATTACGTGTAAATCGACGCCTGACGTTACCGTTCCGTACAGCGAATATCTCGTTTGGAACGGCGAAGCCGCCGGAGATTTCACGCTGATCGCCGATTTCTGCATTAAGAGCGGCAATTCCGGTATTGAATATCGAGCGTGGAAAGACGATACGCGCGATTTCGGGTTGAACGGCTATCAGGCGGATATCTGCCCCGGCGATATTATGGGGCTTCTTTACGGCGAAGCGCTCGGCGAAATCATCGCGTGGCGCGGAGAGAACGCGCGATTCGACGCCGACGGCGCGAAACACGTCGAACGATTCGCCGACGCCGCGGAGATTGCGAAATCAATCAACATGAAAGGCTGGAACACCTATCGAGTCGTCGCTCGCGGAAATACGTTTACGCAATATATTAACGACGTCAAGACGAGCGAGCTTGTCGACGAACGTCCTAACGCGCCGAAAAAAGGTATTTTTGGACTTCAAGCGCATCCGGGTGAACCGATGAACGTACAGTACAAAAATATCTTTTTGAAACGCGACTGATTTAAGAATGGTGAGTGGTAGAACCACGCCTTTTTATAAAGGAGCTACTATGAATTTAAATAGACGGGATATGTTGAAATCGACGTTAGCGTGCGCTTCCGTCGTCGCTTCGCCTCTTTTGGTAGGCGCCAAGGCGCTCGGGTTAGACGGGGAAACTTCGGCGAACGAACGCGTGCGCGTCGGGGTCATCGGACTCGGCGGACGCGGAACGTATATCGCGACGACGTTGAAGCAGGCGAAAGACTGCGAAATTGTCGCGGTCTCCGATATCTTCAAAGAACGCGTCGACTCTTACTTGAAGAATCATTCCGAACTCAAGGGGTACGAAGATTTCCGTAAGATGATCGAAGAGCAGAAGCTCGACGGCGTCTGTTGCGAGACCGCGACGCATCAACGCGCTTGGGTCGCTATTAACGCGATGCTGACGGGCGCGAACGTCTATATCGAGAAGCCGATGGCGCTTTGCGTTAAGGAAGGCCGCGCGATGGTCGAAGCGGCGCGCAAACTCAAGAAGGTCGCGCAGGTCGGCTCGCAGCAACGATCCCTCCCGCTGTGCCGTTGGGCTTGCGAACAGATCGCAAACGGCGCTATCGGAAAGGTGAAAACGGTTATCGTGCCGAATTTTGTCGGTCCGAACGAAATTCCCGACGATCCGAAATACCATCTCGATCCGAAAGATTGCGAACCCTGGTGGGACGTCTGGACGAACCAGGCGAAGTTGCGCGCTCGTTTGCCGGAAATTCAGTACGGCTGGAGCAACTGGAGCGACTACGACGCCGGCGGACAATGCTTCGGCGTCTCGGGGTGGGGAACGCACTCCTTCGATCAGATGCAAATGGCGATCGGCACGAGCTTGACCGGCCCGACTCAAATCATTCTCGAAGAGCCTTGCACGATTCAAGACTCCGGAAAATTCACGAATCGTCCGTACTCCGAAGAAGAGACCGGCGCCGAGTATTACCATATGGCGAAGGTCGTCGGACCGCGCGGTAAGATGAAGATGCTCTTCCCGAACGGCGTTGAAGCCCGATTTGAACTTGACGGCGACCGCGGACCCGGACTCGGTTGCATCGTCGTCGGCGAGAGGGGTAAGTTGGAAATTAACCGACATAAGATCGCCTCCAACCCGAAAGAGCTCGCCGCCTCGTTGCCGGACGACGCTCGAAACACCCGCGACGAGACCGTCTATCATCTTGAAAACTGGATCCAGGCCATCAAGGGCGAAGCGACGTGCAACGCCGAAATTGAGATTGGACAACGTTCCACGACGATTTGCGAACTCGTGAATATCATTCGTAAGACGGCGCCGGTCGGCAAGGTGATCTATTGGAACTCGGAGAAGGAAGAGTTTGAGAACCTGCCGGAAGGAAACGCGTTGCTGACGCGCACGCGACGCGAGGGATGGGAACTCCCTGAAGTCTAACGGGAGCAAGTCTCCAAACGCCGACGCGCTTCGGCGGCGTAAAAAGACGTTTGAAGCGCGTCGAAAGATTTTTGAAAATTTTTGGGGAAGAACGCTTGACGGTTCCGCAAAGGGCGCTATAATTCCCCGTGTTGTCGACGCAAGAGCGTCGGACGACGATGATCTTTAACAATCAGGTAAAGCGAAAACATACAGTGTGAGAAACCGTTGGAGTTAAGAACTCCAACCTTTGAAGCCAATTTGACGATTCAAAAAATTGTCCTCTTTTGACCAAGGGGACTCCAAGATCGAACGAAAACTTCTTTGGAAGTTTTAACGAACATAAAAAAGAATTGAAGGGTTT
>ONGM01000011.1 GCA_900317365.1 uncultured Planctomycetota bacterium | reverse complement strand
TCCTTCACCTCGTCGCGGAATCGGGCGTCGTTATATTCGGTTATGCACATACTCTTGACCTCCGCTCTGTGTCTTATAAGGAAAGGCTTAATCACAGCGTCGTCGGGCAAATCCGCCAACGCGGCGTCCAGGGCGTCGCTTAAAGATTCCAACGTCCGCTGGTGAAAACGAACTCTGTCGATAAACAGCGCGTACTCTTTTAAAGGTTTGCAAACGTCGAGCAACGCCCGGTTATGACCAAAGTTAATATTGATCATCAAGACCGTAACTTCTATATCGGACTCCTTATCAAACGAGTCCGAAAGTCTCAGTACAACGCGATCGTTCTCGTCGGTCGTTCCGTTGTAAAAACACACGCATTTCGGGGTAGGCGCTTTCTGTTGCGCGGAACTGTACCGCCGATAATTTTTACGTTCCTCTATGTACCTGCTGTAAATCATTCCGGCGTAAATGAGGAAACGCATCGGCATATTCGGATTGAACGTCGACTGTTGCTCATAGAGGTTCAACGTATTGTCGATGAGGAACGAAACGTCGTTCTTCATGTTCATGTAGACAACGTCCTCTAGCGTGTTGATCTCTATCGCTTCGGCGTCCGTATAATGAGACCCGTTAATCGCATTATAGAGGCTCAACGTCCACTCTTTGTTCTCGGAATTGCCAAAAATGAACTTAAAAAGTCGATCTCGGTATTCTCGATTCGCGCCTGTCGTTTCCATCGTCGAAGTCGCGCCTCCTTTCAGCGCCCTATTATACCGTCTTTTGAAATCGCATCCAAGAGCTTTGTCGGGAATAATAAAAAAGCGCGGAGTCGCCGTACGACGCCGCGCTAACGCTATGGTTCAAGAGCGCTCTTCGCCGTGTTTACTCGGCCGACTCAGGAGCCGCCTCGCCCTCGTCCATTGACTCTTCCGGCGTCGACTCCGGCGCCTCGGATTCTTCAGGCGCCTGCTCAGCCTCCGCCTCGGCAGCCTCGTCTGGCTCCGACGCCGTTTCTTCCGTCGTTGGCTCCTCCGTCTCAGTAGCCTCCGCTGGTTCCGACGCCGTTTCTTCAGGCGTCGGCTCCGATTCCGCCTCGGCAGCCTCCGCCTCGGTCTCGACTGATTCCGCCTCCGCGCCTAATTCGGCGACGTCGTCCGTCTTCTTCGGCGGTTCGGGCAGCCCGCGCAGTAGCGCGTTTAATTCGTCGCTACTGATCGTTGCGGTAATGAATATGGCGGATCCGGACGGCGACGCTACGTTCAAGCCGCCTGCATGACGATGATCTTTAAAGAATCGGTTGACGTCATCCACCAGCCCGGTCGCGTAGTGATCGACGCGCAACTCCGCGTCCGGCTTCATCCAGCAGACGGGTTCGCCGCGCTCGACGACGATCGGCTGGCGCGCCGCGTCGTATCCTTTTGCCTCCAACGCCGCGTTGAGATCTTTACCAACTCCGGACTCGTCGAAAAAGCCGTCGTTACCGACTAAGACGGAAAAACACGTGTTTTTTGAATAATCTTCACTCAACTTTAAATAATGCGGCGGGTCCGGCCTGCTCTTCTTGGATCCGCGCGGTTTCCACGACGGGCACTTGTACGTACTCGGCGCGCGATCAAAGAATTGGCGATTGTGTTCCGAATTCCACGGCTCGTCAAGCGCGATCTCGTCGTAGAGCGCTTTCTCCTTTTCGCCAAGATACGGAAGAATCAAGACGCGCCAACTGTGGAGCGGTTTGCCTTCGGCGTCGACCGTGAACGTCGGGGGTAGCGCGCCATGCTCGCGCTGATAGGCCAAAAGCGCGCAGACGATCGACTTCTCGCGCATGACGCAACCCATGCGGTAAAACGCTTCGCGAGACGCCGCTACCGCCGGTAGCAGATAATGCGCGCCCCAATACGCCAAATTCGTTTCCGGACTCGATTTCGCCCAAGCCAAGACGTCAAAATGGTCTTCCATCTCGTCTTCGAACTCAGGATCTGATATATATTGTTCCCATATTTCGCGATACTTACCGAACGCTTTCGCGTCGTTGACTGGCGGAGCGGTAAAGAACGTCCACTCCATCGCTTTGGCGGTAAACCATTCGAAGGTCCAGTTGAACTCGGACGGGACGTCGCCCAATAACTCCATCACGGAAGAACCGTTGCGACGCAAAACGAGCAGATCCTGGAATGCGCCGAGCGAGAAGATCTTCTCCGAATCAAGCGCCAGCGTGGACATATTCGTCAAGTAATCGTACTCATTGGGGAGGTCGTCGGTTTTATAGAAGTCGCGCCATAACGCGGCGGCGCGAGCAAGTTCCGCGTCCGTCGGCGGAACGGGAGTGTTGTAAATCTGAACCCCGCTCGCTATCCCGAGCAACGCGACCGCTACCAAACGGTCAACCAGAAAATCGGACCGCGATTCTAGCTTCGCGCGCGCAAAGAGCGTTATCGTCTCGACGTCGTCGAGCGCGCCGGAAACGTCCCCGGAACCGAGACGATAGTTGGCGCGCGCGCACAATTGGCGCGCTATCTCGCGCGTATACTGCGCGTCCGGAAGTAAAACTCCAATAAAGGTTCCGTCGGGATGATCCTTTAAAATCCTCCAACAGAAGCAACGCGGAGACCGCGCCGCCTTCGAAAAAACCTCGAGATAATCGGCGTTCTCGTCGAGCCATTGCGCCGCGTAAGGATACTCCTCCTTCGTCCACGGCTTGCGCATAAGCGCGTCGTAAACATTCCTATTTTCGACTTTCGACGGCTTCTTTTCATAATTCTCGTAATACCAGCCCAGCTTCCAATCGTCTTCTTTCGGTTCCGGCTCGTCCCCGGTTAAGCCGTGCTTCTCGACGTAGCTCCACAGATCCATGCGATCATACATTGTCGGTCGCTCTTTTGGATCAAGTTTGAACTTTTCGCAAAGGGGAGTCCAATAATCCTCAAACCAATGTTTTCCTTCCTCGGCCGTCGGGATTTGTTCCCAGGGAATAGTCGACGCAATTTGCACTTGCTCGAGCGCGCGCGGACCAAACGCCTGAAGAATCAACCGCCAGCCGTTCTCTTCCGGATCGCCGAGCTCTTCGTCTTGCAATGCGTTGTACGCGTAATGATAGTCGACGATCTCTCCTGCGGCAGAATTAACCTCGGCGTTAAAGTCCGTCGTCCGCACGAGTTTGTAAGGCTTGTCGCGATAGAAATAGACGACCGCGCCTAGTATCGCCAAAATAAGAAGAAAAACGAAAAACTTCTTGCAACGGCCCCATTTTCGGGGAGTCTCTTGTTCATTTTCCATTGTCTCGCTCCGTGTCAAGAGGCGTACTATACCTAACGCCGCAATACAACGCGCGTCGGCTCCACAAAGGTTTGTACGAATCCGAGTCGGTATAGCCAGATCCTGCAACCGTTAATTTAACGTCAAAAGCAGGACGTTTTGGTGTATTAGTTATGCAATACAGTGTACTCCCATATCCAAGCGGCGTCAATTCCTTCTTGGATATTTTCAGAAATTTCATAAAAAAAACAATAGATCACGGCAGGATTAACGATCAAATTTTAACGTTGAACGTTTTTCCGCACGAAATCGACGACGTTCATAATTGCTCGCACGCGCGACGGCTCGACGCAATTCGCGGCGATTCCGTCTTTCTTAAAGAAACTTCCGATAATCGCGCCGTCGGCGATCGAAAGTTGCCGCGCGCAGTTCCGATCGGTAACGCCTGCGCCGACTATTAAGGGGAAGTCCCCTATGATCTCGCGGAATCGACGAATCTTGTCGTCCTCCGTCGCCATGCCTGTCCCTTCGCCTGTGACGACGATCGCGTCGCAACGGCGGATTCCGTGTTCTAAGTCTTCCTCCAACGAGCGACCTGAACGAACAGGCTGATATTTGAAGCGCACGCCGCCTAAGAGGAGGACGTCTTCGTACTCGCTTCTCAGGTTCAAGAGTTTGTCGGAGAAGGCGACGTCGCGCTCCGGTTCGAGATGACCGCAAACGGAATCCGCCTGAACAAAGGACGCCCCGTATTTTTGGGCGAGTTCAAAGGCTCGCCGAACGTCCCCCAATATATTGACGCCGTAGATACGTTCAGGGCAAACTCGGCGCAACCAGTCGAGGGTTCTTTCGACGTCGCGGGCGCTTCCGAAATAATTCTCGACAAGAACCGCCGTCGCGCCTAATTCGTAAAACGTTTGAATTTCAATTTGCGCGTTCGAAAAGACCAGATCTTGCGCGTTCGAAGAGGTCAGATCGCGTTTCGGGTCTCCTAAATGAATCATGGCGATTATCGGTTTCTCAACTTTAAAAACGCGCTCGAACCGCGCTCTGCTTTCCATGTTCGAATTCATATCCAATTCTCTGCTCGCTTGGACGCAAGGGGAAAAGAAACGACCCGCTATGGGTTTCGCTCGACGTTGCCGACGCGCCTTCTCGAACGCTTCGGCAAACGATTCCCGGCGTTGACAATGAAACGACGCCGCATATTAGAGTTAAAAAGCATATCGACGTCAAGGATCGGCTTAAAAGCGCAATAGTTGATCGTCAGCCTTGCCTCCTAAAACGGTCGATTCCTTTCTTCCGTTCGACGGAGTCTTGAAATTTTTTCCGCGACGTCTAAAAATACCTCGTAGCGCGGCGTTCGGAATCGTAACGCCTACGTTCGCGCTTTTGAAAAACGGAAACAACCTTCGACAAAGGACGATAAAATGACGAACAGAATTGTGGCGTCGCTTGTGTTTTTTCTCATTGCGCCGTTATGTTGCGGCGCGGAGGTCGAGCGGACGCTCGCGGCAAAGGACGTCGCCCCAGGCGCGGTCGTACTCGAATGGCGCGCGGACGAAGACGTTGTGATTACGGGATTCTATCTCCGACTCGCAAATTGTCTGCCGCCCCGAGACGAGCCGATCGTCGCGGAGTTGCGCGCGCGCGGAGAACGCGTTGGAAAAACGGTCGCAATTCCGAAATTTGAGTTTCCACTCGCCTATCATACCCGACCGCACAATTTCGATCCTCAGACGTTTCCGCCTGTCGACGTCGGACGCGAATACCGCCGCAGGATTGAGCCGATTTCGTTACGACGCGGAGACGCGGTTCAAGTCGTCGTGAGCTCTTGCGGAGCCAAAGTGGAAAGCGGACTCGTCGCGGGACTGCAGTTTCAAGGGGAATGGGAGCTCGCGTCGGCGCGCGCCCCATTTCGAGAATGCCGGACGAACGGACCCGTTTGTGCGATAGAATGGGCCGCGCCTGAGGTCGTCGCCATTGGAACGGGAGAGAAATTTGACCCGCTTTGCGCGCCTCAGAATAATTCGTCGGTCATTGCGGACGCGGACGGAACCCTCTATATTTTTTGCGCGTATTATTCCGTCGACGAGCAGTACGGCGGAGGACGCGGCGGCTCCTACTCTCGAATCTACGGATATAAGAAATCGCCGGGCGACGACTCTTGGGAATCGCTCGGACTCGTCGTCGATTTGCTCGAAGGTCAAACGTATTCCGGCGACCCGTTCGTGTTTCGCGATCTTGACGGAACGCCCTGCTTACTCTTCACATCCTGCGACGGTACGAACGGGTTCGCCGACTGGAAAGTCATAGCGACGTATATTCAGCGTTCGAAGACCGATAGTTTTTCCGGGCCGTGGAACGAGCCGATCGCGTTATGGAAAGATTATCCGCGCGAACCGGACGATAATATGACCGGCGGGCGAGCAAACTGTGTGCGAATCTATCCGCGCGCCAAAACGCGAGACTATCTTGTCGTATGGAATCACGGCGCGCAGGACATGGACGTTCGCGGATTGATCGTGAAAGATCTAACGACGGAGATTCCGCATGAAGCGATCGGTTCGGCGCCTATCTTTATTAAGAATCAGGAGGAAGGCGGCGGCGGGTTCACGCGCGACGACAAGGGGTATTATTCGACGTGGCAGATACCCTGGCTCAACGATCCGAACGGTCTGCAACGTCTTTACGAGGTTGATTTAAACGATCCGACGAATCCGGAGTCGTGGCGAGTCGTTCCCGGATCGATCGGAGCTAACGACGGCGCCAATCCAAAGCGGGACGGCGGAACGACCGCCGACGCCTGGGCGATCTCCATTGCAAACGAGCGAGTTTGGGCGACTTCGTGCGAGTATTCGGCAACGGAGAACAAGAACTATCTTTACGCTCGAAGCGCGCCTATTGAGCAGTTTGATCGGCTTGTCTCAGGGGAACGCGGGTCAGACGTCGTCTTTCGATACGGCGCCGCGCGACCGGAACCCTATAAAGAAACGTTCCCGACGATCGAATACGCAGTTGGTCGGGACTGTTCGTTGGAATTAACGTTCAGGAGTTACGGCGAACTGTCCTATGCGTTTATAGCGCTAGGTCCGTCGGAGGCCCCGGCGCAATTCCGATCGATCTTTTTCGAGGTCAATCCGCAAGGCGCGTTTCTCGTCGGCTACAAGGACGAACCGACCCGCATAATTCTCGCGCAAGCGATCGAGCCGACGTGGCGTCCCGGGGAAACATATCGTTTGAAACTCGTTCGCAACGGCGCGCGTTTAACGGGCTGGGTCGACGGCGTCGAAGCGGTTTCCGCCGTAATTGACGATCCCGACCTATTGGAATATCTCAACGACGAACCAAGATTTAAACTCTACGGCTGGCAGGGCGGAAGCTACGAAATCTCCAATCTACGCCTCGTCGACGGACCGGCGCCCGAACTCTGAATCGCCGTTCGCGGAAACGCTC
>ONGM01000025.1 GCA_900317365.1 uncultured Planctomycetota bacterium | reverse complement strand
TACGACGGTATTATTCTCAAAAGCGTCGGCGATTCTATTGTTCTGAGCGGTTCCCCCAAGCGCGGCCCCCTCTACGCTGTTTATGAGTTCCTCGAAACAAAACTCGGGTGTCGATGGTGGACGGCTACGGAATCCACTATACCGCAAGTTGACAATCTGGTCATCGAAAACGATCTCAACGTCTTCTACGCGCCTAAACTCGTCTACCGCGAATCGTATTATCGCGGCGCTTTTGACGGAGTCTTTGCCGCACGATCAAAATGTAACGGCAACGGTGAAAGAATACCGGCGGAATTCGGCGGTCGAAGCGCCTTCCAGTATTTCGTTCACTCCTCGTTCCCCCTTATTCCGCCGCAAAAATACTTCCTGGAACACCCCGATTGGTTCTCTGAAATCGACGGCGTTCGTAAGGTCGGATTTCCCGGCTGGGCTGGCGCTAGTCGGGAATATATTGAGTTTGAAAAAAAACTTAAACCCGAACAGATCTATTCTGGCGGCACGCAGCTCTGCTTTTCAAACGACGAGATGATCGCCGAAATGGTCAAAAACGCTCGTGAAGCCCTGCGTAAGAACCCCGAGGCGTCTTTTCTTTCAATTAGTCAAAACGATTGGCACGGATACTGCACATGCCCAAAGTGTCGCGCAATCGACGAAGAAGACGATTCGCACGCAGGTTCGTTACTTCGCGGCGTCAATAAGGTCGCGGAGGCGTTGGAAGAAGAATTTCCCAACCTCTATGTCGAAACGCTTGCTTATCAGTACACGCGCAAGCCTCCGAAGGTTACGCGACCGCGCAAAAACGTCGTCGTCCGTCTATGTTCAATCGAATGTTCCTTTGCTCAACCTCTTAATTCAGAAACAAACAAAACATTCCGAGACGATCTTGTCGGTTGGAGCAAAATCGCCGACAATCTTTTCGTGTGGGATTACGCGACTGACTTTGCGCTCTACCTTCTTCCCTTCCCGAACTACAGAGTGATCGCTCCGAACCTCAATTTCTATATTGATCACAACGTAGTCGGGTTCTTCGAGCAAGGCGACTATCAATGTGAAACCGGCGATTTCGTCCAGCTCCGCAATTGGGTCGTCTCTAAGCTCCTTTGGAATTCGAAGCTGGATCCCGAACAACTACGCGACGAGTTCGTCCAAGGATACTACGCGCCTGAGTTGGTTCCCATCTATCGCGACTATTTCAACGCCCTTTCCGACGCGGTCGAACAAAAAGATTACTATCTCGGAATCTACAAGACGACGACAAACGGCTGGCTCGATTATGATACGCTTAATAAGGTAACTAGACTTCAACGTCAAGCCTTGGAAATCGCGGATCAACTTGAAAAGAAAGAGCCTGAAAAACACGCTGGTCTCGTCGCTAAAGTTCGGAGAGAACAAATTCCGATCGACCTCGTCTGGCTCCAGGAATATCGAACTGCTAAGCTCGAAAGCGCGCTGCGCGGCGTCAAATTCGAAGGACCAGAAGATCCCTTGGAAGCGGCGCGTCAACTCGTTGCGAAATTCGATGAGTTTGGGTTGACTCGTTATCGAGAAGCCGAAGGAAAAGGAGGAATTGGGCAGTTCAAGAAGGATCTCGTCGCGTCATTTGAAGGTTACGTCGACGGAACAACAAACGCCCCGGAATTCTGTCAACGACTTCCTCAGTATTCCTGGCTTGAATTCCAAGAGTTCGACTGGAATAAATCTCGACTCGGCGAATGGACGTTTGTAGTCGACGACCCGGCGGCGTCAAACGGTCGCGCTGTTAAAATGCCCGGATTCCATTACGAATGGGCTACGAGTTGGTCGCTACCGCAATCGTTGCAATACATGAAGCCAGTCGACGATTCCTCCGCTGAAAAACCTTTATACCACGTTTATTTCTTTGCGCGTTGCGACGCCTCTACGGACGAAGGCTCGGCCATGACGGCCGGTATCTATGACGAGGCGCAGAAAAAAGGCGTTCAGCATATCACCATCCCCGTCTCCGACCTGAAAGGTAGCGAGTATCGACTCTTTGACTTAGGAACGACGCCGTTGGCTACCACTTCATACGTCTGGTTTGCGCCTCCCAAGCGTCCGAACGAAGTTGACGCCGTATACGTCGATCGCGTCATTGTCGTTCGCGAGCGGTAATTCAACTCGGTAGCGTGAGCGATTATTTTATTTCAATGTTGAAAAAAACGAATCTAACGCTATAATGGACAAGACGGCGCGATTGGAAGCGCGTCGTCTTGTCATGCCGTTTAAAGTAGAAGACCGCGCAACGGTTCTCGCTGATGCGCGGTCTTCGGTTGTAACGTGGAGAGTTTGCGTTGTTCGTAGCCGCTTCAACACATTGTTGCCCAAACGTTCCGTTCGTGAAGTGTCTTCAAAAGCTCGCCGATCTGGAATTCAAATCGGCCGAGATTGTCGTTGGGTACGGACAAAGCGACTTGCAGCCGTCCTGGTTGGAACAAGATTTGAATAAAGTTGCCCGAATGTGCCTTTCCGAGCGACAAGTCTCGCCCGGCGCGTTTTTCATCGATCTTCCGCCAGAAACGCCCAACTATCTTGCTCACTTCGAACGTTGCGCACGGTTATGCCAATATTTGCGCGCCGTTACGCTCGTTGTAAAATCGTCGCCTACTGGCTCGCCTTATAACGAGGAATTTGATCGATTGCGCAATATGACGCGTATCGGTAAAAATCTCGGAGTCGTTGTCTCCGTTTTGACGGAGCAGAACGCTATTTCCGGTTCCCTAGATTCGTTATCAAGCCTATGCAAAGGTTTGCCGTCGTTGATGGTCGCGCTCGATCCGTCGCATTTCATTTATGGTCGCAGAACTCCGCTTAGTTACGAATCCATCATGCCTCGCGTTGCTCATATTCGGCTCCGCGACACAACGTCGAAGGCATTTCAAGTGCAAGTCGGTCAAGGAGCCTTAGAATACAACAAGCTTGTCGGACTCTTAACCAAAGCCAAATATCGCCGCGCGCTTTGCGTCGACCTAGCGCCGCTTCCAGACGTGGATCAGGAAAGCGAATTACGCAAAATGCGGCTACTCGTAGAGAGTATTATTTAGCATAGGTTACGACGTTGACTCGTGATTTATTATGCTTACTTGGTTCGTAAAAAATTTCCTTATCTTGCTCGCTAAATTTGTGAGCGGAGCGTCCGTTCGTTGGGTAGGTTCAGAACCGGAAGCGTCAAGCCAGCGCGTTTATATCGCAAATCATACGAGTCACCTTGACGGCGTTGTCATCTGGGCCGCTTTGCCGCGCAACGTTCGCGAAAAAACGCGTCTCGTCGCAGCAAAAGATTACTGGATTGGCGGTCCTATCAGGCGCTTTTTGGCTATAAGAGTCATGAACGTTATTCTTGTCGATCGAGACAATGTGTCGAAGCGTAATAACCCGCTATACCACATGCTCGACGAGATGGGCGACAAGTACTCGATCATTATTTTTCCAGAAGGTAGTCGATCGACAACGGGGGTTGTTGGCGAGTTTAAAAGCGGAGTTTATTATCTCGTTAAAAAACGTCCGGAATTAGAACTTATCCCGGTTTATCTCGATAATATGAACAGGATTCTTCCCAAGGGCGTTCTTCTCCCTGCGCCAATGCTGTCGCGCGTGCTCTTCGGCGCTCCGATCTGGTATGAGAAAAATGAATCCAAGGAGGACTTCCTAATTCGAGCGCGTCAGCGCGTTCTGGCGCTAAAGAGTTTTCGGGAATATGAGGAAAATAATTACTAAGCTTTGCCTTTCATGTTAGGCATTTTCAAATGGAATTCAAACGAGAACAGTCTTCGGATCAGGTTAATGAAGCCGAAAGCTCGACAAAAACGTTGAGTGTCGCCGAAATGTCGGAAGAAACGCAATCCGCTCCTCACAAGAAGTCGCTTGCGATAAAAATCCTTGTTAAGATTGTGAAATTTGCAATCCTTGCAATTTCAATTCTCGCGCTCGTCAAAAGTCTCTCTTCAAGTTGGAGTCAAACGAAACAAATCGACTGGGATTTGCATTATGGATGGCTTGTGCTCTCCGGAGTATGCTACCTGATTGGCTTTCTCCCATCTTCGCTGTTTTGGTATGTTTCAATGAAAAGTCTGGGGCAAAGTCCTTCCAAAGCCAAGACAATCATTTCCTACTACTTCAGTCAAATCGGCAAGTACGTCCCCGGCAAAGCAATGATCGTTATCATTCGCACAGGTCTGATCTCGGGGAAAAATACGCGTCCCGCTATTGCCGCTCTGTGTGTGTTCTATGAAACGATCATGATGATGGGAGTTGGAGCGTTCATCGGAGCGACGCTTTTCATGTGTTATAACCAAACGCAGTGGAAATATTCCGCGATCGCCCTTCTTGTCGGAGTCGGCGCGCTTCTTCCATTAATTCCTCCGATCTTCAAACGGGTTGTTAAACTACTCCGAATTGGGCGCGGAGATGAAAAAATGTTGGAATCCCTTGAAAAGCTCGGATTTCGAACGTTATTTCAGGGAATTGCGCTAATGGTCGTTTTGTGGATTTTTTTTGGATTATCCCTATGGTGCGCCATTCGTGGATTAGGGGTCGAAACGGAACCGATTATTCGGACCATACCGCGCTATATCACGGCGTCGACGTTAGGCGTTTCACTTGGTTTTTTTGTCGTCGCATCGCCCGGCGGACTCGGCGTCAGAGAAGCAATTACAGCAGCGGTGCTTACCCCATACTTGGGAATATTGCTTTCTAATCCGGAAAATTCAGCGCTATCGATCACCCCAGACGCGCTTTCCGCAATTATCTCGATCATTCAGAGAATCGTTTCCATTTTGAGCGAACTTGTAGCTTTTCTCCTCTTAGGGGGCTTCGTGCTGTTTTACCGATCTCGTCTTCAAGAAGACGAGGAAGAGCTACCGCGAAAAGCTTAAAAGCGAACGTCGCCTTGCGAGCGACGTCCGCTTTTTCTGGAACGCTAAAACTCGACTTCAATCGGCGCTTCAGAGAAGGAACAGAAGGATCCGACGCCATGCTCGAGTTTGTAGATTCGATTGTTTCCGTCTCCTACGCTATACAGCTTCTTGAGCTCAGGATACGCTTCAAGCATCTGTTCTTGCGCTTCAAGACGCGGTTCTTCGGCGGCGACAGCGACAATTCGCAACCATGTCGTTCCGTCGTACGCGCAAATTTCGACATTGGGATTTCCGTCAAGTTGACGCGCGACAGGCTTTTTAGCGCCGGTCTGGAAACATAATTTCCCGTCAAAGACGTCGATCGTTCCAAAAGGTCGAACGTGCGGACGCATTTCAGAATCCACCGTCGCGATGTAATAGACGCCACATTTTTTCAGGAACTGGTATAAACGTTCCATTGACGAATTCCTTTCTCTATGATAACGGTAGTTCTGGAGGAATCTCAATCGCCGTTACTTACTAGCCAGAGCTTGCTGAATCGCGCGCGCAAGTTGGTCAGGACATGAAGTCGGCTTGCCGCCGCAACGAACGCCGCTTAAACGCTTGGCAATTTCGGATGCGTCTTGACCCTCAACCAGCTTCGAAATTCCCAAAAGATTGCCAGGGCAACCTCCAACGAAATTAACGTTGGTTAATTTTCCATTCTCGAGAGAAAAACGGATTTCTCGCGAACACACGCCTTGGGGTTGATAAGAATAATCCATTGTTTTAACCTCAAAGAGCCTACGGCTCCGTCAAAATAAAGCGGTAACGCAAAAGAGGAGTCCAACCCAATGTTGAATACCCAACCACATTCTAGCAAAAGCGACGCCATAAAAACTTAAAAAGCGCGCTTATTCTTCAATTATACCAAGGACGACAATATTTGTCGTCCCTTGATAAACTTCATCGAAGACTACGATCATTTTTCACGAGCGGAGTACTCGGCAAAATAATCGATCCAGACTTCTTCGTCAGGAGTTTTTTGATTCAAAGTCGGACATTGACGACTCGCTTCTAATCGCGCGCCAAAAGGCTGAACAGACGTCGTTTTGATCTTCACGTCCTCGCCGGTCGTTAAATCAATATCAAACGTAGGCACGCCTTCAAACGGCGGACAAAACGGAATATGAAGAACAGCGATCGCCGATCCGTCGACGAACTCTACAAGACTCCTACCATAAATTCGTTCGCCGTTTATAAATCGCTCTCGCCGTGACGACGCTATTTCACTTTCAGAAGCTTCCGCCCCATCGACGTTATCTTTCGGCGCGCTCTGAAGCGGAATAATAGACTCCTTCGCAGACGCCCCAACGTTTTGTCCCTTCCTCTCGCTACGCGAGAGAGCGCAATAATCTTTGTCGAATCGCAAAGATTTTCGTACGTCTCGCGTTATCGATACAACAAAATCGTCCGCAAATAAGGAAACAAGCTTTGTCAAAACGAAGAACGATAACCAAAAGAGGCAAGCAATCGGGACGCTTACGCCCTTCAGACTTCCCAATGCTAAAATTGCGATGGCGCCGAGAAAGTTTGCGTTTAAACGACGGCTGACGACCAACGACTTTTGGTACGACGGCAAATAAGGAAACTCATTCCATGTAACGCTAGCGATTCGCAGAGCCCGCAACAGCGGCAAGATCACGACGGCGAGAACAAACGTAAAGAAGACCCAATAAAGATTGCCGCTTTGGAGCGTTGCAATAGACGCAAAGATACACAGAATCCACAGCGCGCACTCCAAATAACGGCAAAAAAAGGTCAGAAAACCGCCCCAAGAGTCTGCTCTGTTTGACAGCGTTGAATGACTTCTCATGTTATTTGCGACAGTATAGCGCGTCTCTGTTAAAATTGCTTTGTTATCTGGACAAAACTCAAAGGTTGACTTGAACGCCCAGGAATAACGGCAACGTCTTCGAGATCTCACCTTGCGACAGAGACGTCTGAGTCTCTCGATCTTCGAAAGTCAGACGTCCCTGAGATGATTGTCCTTTGAACGATCCCGGTCAAAGAACCTTAATTAAAACAGTAACGAACAATGTCGAGGAAAATAACCCAAAACATCAACGCGAGAATCAAGGCCAAACCGACATAGCTCAAAGCAATCTGAACTTTTTCATTCGGTTTGCGACGAGTAATCATCTCATACAAAAGGAAGACCATATGACCGCCGTCGAGCACCGGAATCGGTAAAAAGTTCACAACCGCTAAATTGGCGCTAATTAGGCAAAGGAACAGGAGAAAAACTCCGTCGTTTCGACCAGCGGCCTGATAGGCAGTTCCCACGATCATACCGGGACCGCCAAGCGCTTTTGCAGACACGTTCTTGCCAACGTTTCTTAAAAACACAAAAACTTGCGAAGCGGAATCGACCGTCTTCTCAACGCCAAAGGACAACGCCGCGCCAAACGTCTCGGCACGACGATAAACTGCGTCGACTCCAAAGAGCAAACCTCGTTCAACCAAATATGCGTCCCCGTCGCGTTTAACTTTGGAACGAACTTCGACGACGTCTCCTTTAAGGGACGTTACCTTCATCGAAACCTCGGTTCCATCGGGTAATAAAGGCAAGGTTGAAGAGAACCACGTAATTATTTCAGAATCACTATTCTTAGCGGAACACGTTACTTCTGCAACGCGCCCCGAACCGACTTTCTTCCCGGTTATTGATTTATAATCTTCTTTAAGGGAATCTGAAACGTCAGAGCCAAGGTCGGGAAGCAGCGTCGTAATTTCTGTAATCTTTCCGCCTAACGGACTCGCATCAACAGAAACGGTTCCGTCAATACCTGCAACGTACGGCTTAACCTCATATGCTAGTCCGAGGGATCCGATGGCCATACGTCCGCGATTATTTGAAAATCCATAATACGGCGCGCAGGAAGGAAGCGAAACCGGAACGTCGACCCGTTCGCCGTCGCGAAGGATCGTCAAAACAATAGACCGTTGCGCGGTCGTTTTATGATCGGCTTCAACCCTCAACGTCTCCTTGCCGGAAAGGTCAAAAATCTTATAGGGCAACGTCACCGGATCAAGGATGGGTTCGTTGTTAATATCAAGCAAAACGTCCCCATGCCGCGTAATAGTTCCATTCTCGTCAACTTCTTGAGAGATCAATCCAACGGATTCCGCAACCGAACCCGGCTGAATTGCAACGATCTCTCCCATAGTGAGTCGAACTCCAACGTCGGGCGCCTTGGTCGGCGGTAAAGTGACCGTTTTCGTCTCCTTTGTCTCGTCAATTTCGCGTGGTTTGCCGCGTTTCGCCACCGTAGGCGCAAAGACAAACTCGATGGGGCGATCTATATAAAGTCGCGACAAACGACGATAGTCGCTGGTCGAAGCGACGGGAACCCCGTTCATACTAACTACTCGTTCGCCGCCTTTGAGAACGCTCAAGGTTTCATGCAATTGCCGGTAGTTTTCCTTTGACAGAATCAATCCGTAAGGCTTATTGTCGTCGACTTCTGCCAAATCCGTTGAGGCAACCGGACCGACTCCTATCATCGGAGTTAAACCGCCTTCCTCAACTTTCGGCGTCACTTTGAGGTTCAACGGTTCTTTATAGCCTGGCCGAACTACGTCAAAAGACAGTTCTTTTCCATCCATGCAGGCGACAAGGATCGAAGAAAAGATAGGATCGTGATCGTCCCCAATGGCAAGGATTTCGTCTCCCGGCTGAAAACCGGCCGTCCATGCAGGCGATCCAGGGGCAACATATCCAATCTTTGCGGAAGTCTCAGGAGTCCCGACAACAGCGGCAAGAGTCGCGCAAACAATGGCAAAAATGATATTCATAACAACGCCGGCCGAAATAATCGCCATACGCTGAAAAACATTCTTCGCCAAATAGCTATCAGGCGCGTACAACTGATTCTCTAACTCTTTAATCTTGGCGTCCTGCTCGTGCTTCTCCTCTTCGGAAAGCTCGTCTTGCTTTTCGGTACGCTCCAACTTCGCTCGATCAATTTCCGCCTGGATCCCGCCTGGATTGTCCTCTTGTCCAAGCATCTTGACATAGCCGCCGAGAGGCAACCACCCCAAGCCATAT
>ONGM01000116.1 GCA_900317365.1 uncultured Planctomycetota bacterium | reverse complement strand
TTTATCGCGCGAAGCGCGCCCCCGTAGGGGGGAAGCCGTCTGGCTTTAGCCTGCGGACAACGCAAACCTACGCGTCCCGCGAAGCGCCACCGTTCGGGCGTTGGATCCCGTTTCGCGCTCCCGCGCGGTTTTCAAATCGTCGCTCCCGTTGGTCGCTTACCGGATTGCAAACGCCCCATTCGCGCCTGCGGCCGTTGGGGTTGGCTTCGCGTGATTTTGGCGATAACGGAAACGCGACGCGAATCGGTTGTTTAGGCGGGGGCGCTGTCGCGGAACGCATCGCGCACACTTATCCGCCGACTAAAGCCGGCGGTTTCCCCGCCCTTATGGAGGGCGGGCGGCGCTACGCGCCGGGAAAATCGCCCTGCGGGCGATGGTCGCGCCAAAGGCGCGAGGGGGGTTGGCGCCCCGGCGTCTTTCGTTCAACGTCAGGCGTGCGGCGCCCTTCTCCCGCACAATCCCCAGGCGACCTCGACACGCCTTGCGAACCCGCCGGGTAAATCGTACAATACGCATAGGCGCCGCGCGAGGCGTCAACGCAAGAAGAAACCGCAAAACCATCGCTAGGAGACGTCGACATGACGCAAGACATGGAATATTCCCCTCGGGCGCTGAGGGCTAAGGAACTCTTTGAAGAAGGCTACAACTGCTGTCAGGCGACGCTCATCGCGTTCGAAGACCTAACGGGCCTCGATCGGGAGACGGCGGCGAAGGTCGCGTCGTCCTTTGGAGGCGGGATCGGGCGACTCCGCGAGGTCTGCGGAACCTTTACCGGCGCGTGCATGGCCCTCGGAATGATTAAAGGCTACGACGATCCTAAGGCGACGACCGCTAAAAGCGAACAATATAAAGAAATTCAAGAGCTCGCCGCCAAATTCACCGAAGGAAACGGCTCGATTATCTGTCGCGAACTCCTCGGGCTAGGCGAAAAGAAATCGGATCCGACCCCGAGCGCGCGAACGAGCGAATACTACCGCAAACGCCCATGCGGCGAACTCTGCGCCTACGCGACCCAACTCCTCGAAAATATGCTCCTCTCCAAAGGCGAGTAAGGCGATTAGGCGACGCCCAACAAAAAACCGGGGACGGTTAAGGCGGCCGTCCCCGGTTCTTTATCGTAATCTCCAGGCGAACCCAACCCCCAGGCGAGGCTTAGGAAGGCTAGGCGTCGGCGCCCTTTTCGGCGTCGTACGGGGACGGAATCGTCGCGCACAACTTGGCGATCACGTCGAACGCCTTGTCCATCTCCGGATTCGGAACCGACTCGATCGTGCCGGCGTCGCACGCCTGAGCGACGGCGGGGTCGATAGGCAGGCGAAACACGTTCTCAATTCCAAACGACTTCGCCACCTCGTCAATCTTACTCTCGCCGAAAATCGACGTTCGCTCGTTGCAATGAGGGCAAACGTAATAGGACATATTCTCGACGATTCCGAGAACGGGCTTATTCATCATTTCCGCCATCTTAATCGCCTTGCCGACGATGAGCGAGACGAGATCCTGCGGCGTCGTTACGACGACGATCCCCTTAATCGGGAGGGCTTGGAAGACGGTGAGCGGAACGTCGCCGGTCCCCGGAGGCATGTCGACGAACATGAAGTCGACGTCTCCCCACGCGACGTCGGTCCAGAACTGTCGCACCGCGTTGGAGATCATTGCGCCGCGCCAAATCACAGGCTGCGTCGGGTCCTGCATGAGCAGATTGATTGAAACGGTCGAAATGCCGGTTGAAGTCTTGGCGGGAATAACGCCGTACTCGTTGGCGATCAGGCGCTCGGTAACGCCAAACGCCTTCGGAATCGACGGCCCGGTTACGTCGGCGTCGAGAAGAGCGGTCTCATAGCCGCGTCGACGCGCCGCGCACGCGAGGGACGCCGACACTAACGATTTGCCGACGCCCCCTTTGCCGCTCACTATTCCGATCACGCTGTCAACGCGACTCATTTCGTTCGGCTTCTCGAGAAAAGACTGCGGAGATTGACGAGAAGCGCAATTTTCTCCGCAAGATCCGCAATTATGTGAACACTCGCTCATTTCTTCTTCCTTGCAATGGTGTGGGATAGTAAACGCAATCGCGGCGCTCTAGCTCAACTTCAGCGTCTCCGCGATCAGGCGGCGCGCGACGTCGAGTTTTGACCCGCATGCGTACGCGACCAAATTACCTGTCGGATCGAGAATTTCCGCTGCGGACGTGGAGCCGTTAATGGAGTTCGGACCGTTCACAACGATAAGATCGCACCGCTTGCGGTGCAACTTCTGCAACGCTTTAACGTGAGAATCGGACGTTTCCAACGCAAATGCGACGAGCCACTGACCGCCGCGCGGGTCCGACGCTTCCCTTTTGACCGCGCCGAGCGCCGCCATAACGTCAGGCGTCTCGCGCAAACGCAGAAGCAACTCGCCGTTCGAATCTTCCCCGCGAATAAAGTCCTCTTTCGACATTTTTTCCGTTAAAATCGAGAACGGCTGATAGTCGCACGGCGCCGCCGCGCCGATCGCGCCCTCGCAATCGCCGAAGAGTTCGAGCGCGACGTCCTTCATCTGCTCGGTCGACACGACCTGCTTAACGATCGCGTCCTTAGGATACTCGACCTCGACGGGTCCCGTTACGATCGCGACCTCGTAACCGGCTTCGAGCGCCGCTTGCGCCAACGCCGCGCCCATACGACCGCTCGACGCGTTCGTCAAGTAGCGTATCGGATCCAAATACTGGCGCGTCGGGCCAGACGTAATTAAAATTTTCGCCATTCTAAAACGTCTCGTTTCAAGCCTAGGCGCCTCGCAAAGCGCCCTTCCGCTACGACGCCGCGACGCGCGACGCCTAGATTCACGAAAGTATAACTTATTTGTCCTTTTGGTCAAGACAACGCGACCCGTCCGGCAAGGCGAAACTCGTTGCAAAGTTCGACGCTCGCGCGTATAATGTCCCTATGCGCGGAAGGAAAACGCCGCGTTCACATAAGCGACGCCTCGCGCGCCGCCGTTACGACGAGAAAGGGGAAGTAAGTCATGACGAACCTTCGACCGTTCCGCGCGTCAATCTTCTGTATCGCGCTTCTCTCAAGCGTCGCCGCGTTCGCCGCGTACGACGCGCCTACCCTCATTTACGACACAAACTCAGGCGCCGCCTCAATACCCGCCGCCTCAAACGCCGACGCCGCTCCGACGAACCAAGGCGATGCGACCGCGCCTGCGTCGTCCCCTCAAAAGCCGCCGAAACCCCTCGTCCTCGCCATCGAAGGCGACGCGGACGACCCGACCGACGCGCAAACGGTCCCTGACGCCCAGCCTGACCTGCAATCTGATTCGCCCTCCGACGAGCAAATTGAGGCGGCGCAGGGGCCCGCTCCAACGCGCGCGATCGACGTCCTTATCGACATGAGGCACGCGCACGATTTTTCCGATTTTCCGCTGACCGTCGACGATCGGAATTACCACCGTATTTACTCCTTCAACAAGGCGTTTGAATACCTCAAAAGTCAAGGCGTCGTCGTTGAAAAATACGAGTCGAACGAGCCGCTAACGCCGGAGATTCTCGCGCAATGCAAGACGCTCTTTCTCAACCTACCGTCAGGGGACAAGGAGCCTTTCTTCGTCGGCGAAATCCTTGCGATTCGAGACTTTATACAGCAAGGCGGCGCCCTCTTTTTGATAACGGATCACACGAACTGTTATTTCCACCAATCGCGACTGGCGCCGCTCTTTCATGAGATCGATATTGAGCCGCAATATTACGGGGTATGCGACACGGAGAGCGCCGTCGGAACAGGGGAAGGCTGGCTTTTCATGAATCGTTTCGCCGATCATCCGGTAACGCGTGGCCTGCGTGAAATCGCGTTCCAGACAGGCGGCGGGGTCGATCCGCGTTTTGCGGTCGCGTGGTCGAGCGAGACGTCGTGGCAAGACGCGCCGGGCATACCGATTTACGGCGAAGCCGACCTCGCGTATTACGGGAATTTTGCGCCGGATCCGGGCGAGCGCGTCGGCGCCTCCGGGGTCGTTCTCGCGCGCGAGTACGGCAAAGGGCGCGTCGTCATTGTCGGGGATCAGAACCTCTTCTCCGCGTTTTACCTTCAATATCTCGACGTTTACAGGCTATGGCTGAACGCCTTCGCGTGGACGCTCGATCGTCCGGAGCTGGCCGATCGGACTCGTTACGCGCAGGAAGCGCAAAAATCGCGCGTCTTGATCTGTTGGGAGGACTTGCGACCCGGCGCTCGACGCTTCGGCGATCCCGACGCCAACGGTTACTACCATATCTACACAGTCCTCTGCCGCCATTTCAATCCGTTCTGCGTCGCGCACGCCGATACGGAAGCGCGGGGAAAGGCGATCCTCTTCGTCGGCGGATCCGCCGATTACCAGCAGGAAGGCTTTGACTTCGCGCTCCAAAGTCTTGAACGCGGCGACGCCGTCGTCTTCGTCGATCCCGAAAGCGACGCGCTAACCAATTCGGAAAAGGAACCTTGCGCGCTTGCGAACGCTCTTCTGGCGAAAGGCGTGAAGGCGCGACCGAACGTTGAAGATTCGTCAAGAGAAAAACTCATTGAACGCGTCGAATTTGAAAACGGCGCCAAAATCGTCCTGATTCGCGGACGACACGGGTACAACAACGAAGTCGTTCCCCAGCCGGAAAGGCGACCTCTTCTTATGGATCAAGAGAATATCAACGCGTTCCTCGCGGAGATCGACTCGCTCTTCGACGAAGAGGATTTCTCGCTCGACGACGAAACGCCGACCGACGAAGCGCCAATCGACGAAGCCCCGGACGAAGCCCCGACGGAAGAGTAGCCGCGCAGGGGATTAGGAGTCCGATTCGTCCGATTCGGAAACGTCAGATTCGGAGTCGACGACGTCTTGCAATTTCCAGTCTGGCGGTAGGTATCCCAGGTCTTTGGCGGCGTAAATCGCGTCCGGCGTGATCATGCGTTGCCACGCCTTATTCTTCGGCGACCACTTGAAGGCGCGCTTCTTCATTTTGTTGCGCGCCTCGACGTCGGGAACGGCGTCGAAAAGAATTTGCAGGCGATTCTCCGCCTTATCGAATCTCACAACGCCGCCGTCGAACGGAACGTCGGATCCGAAATCGGTTTGCGCGCGCTTCTTGAGCGCCTCGATTCGCTTCGTGATCCGGCGAATCTCCGCGCTGCTATTCGGCAGATTAAAGTATTGATAAATCTCGGGAACGGACGGGTCGATTTGATCTTTAAGGGGACCTTCGTACCCGTCCCAAGACCCGTTCTGGCGACGGTACGCGTTCGCTTCCTTCATCTGCTCGTGAATCTCCTTGAGAAGCGCGAGCTTCTGTTCCAATTTCTGGATTGCGTTTTCGTCGTCCGCGCGTATTCCGCCGAGTCCGACCCCTTGAATCGTCAAAAGCAGTTCCGCGATTTTCTGATGCTCTTTGAGGAGTTCGCCGACCCTGCGCGTTTTGATTTCGTGTTTCTTCTGCGGAAAATTCGCGGCGCCGACGACTAAAATCGACGGACACGACGCCGAATTGCGGTGGAATTTATCGTACCACTGCGCCAGACGCTTCTCGTACGAATCGAGAACGACGTCGATTCGTTCCCAGTACTCCGCGCCTACCTTCTCTTTCTGCCGCGCCGCGACCGAGCGCGCCGTGTCCACCGCCTTGCGGTATTCCCGCGTCGCCGTCATCGGCTCGTATTCGCGGAACGAGTTCGCTTCCTGCGCGCGACGCGCAAGATCCTCGTCGATCTCGTAATAACCGTCGACCTTCGTTAAAGCGTCGCCAGCCTCGTCCGCGCCTGCCTCTGGCTCGCCTGTCTCTGGCTCGCATGCCTCGGCCGACTCAGGCTCGCGCGCGACGGGTTCTTCCCTCGCCTCGCCCCCCTGCCTCGCCTCGCATGACGCAGTTTGCGCGGCGACCTGCGCGGACTCGACGACCGACGCGTCGGGGGACTCGGCCGCCTGCGCTCCGAAACCGCCGCGCATGATCGCGACCCGCATGAAGTCGGTCAGCTCGTCGCAATAGACCTCAATCTCCTCCGCGTCGGAGAAACCGTAATCGTCAAGCGCCGTCGTGTATTCGATCAAAGCGAACGCGCTGTCGCGATTGAAAATGAACGCGTCGACAAGCGCTTCCTTCTTTTTTTCGAGATTCGCTCCGGACGTCGTCGCCGCCGCAAGATTAAACGCGTAATTGCGCAAAACGGGCGCTTCGCGCAACGAACTTTCGTCGCCAATGCAAGACACAATAAGCGTGCGGCGCTCGGCGTCGCTCTTTTGGTTCCACAACTGGTCAAACTCCCGCCGCGCGTAAAAGTCAAAGAGTTCCGTGTCCGCGACTTTGCCGTCGATCCGTCGCAAATAGCGTCGCGCCGTTTTCCAGTAGCGCTCGCGTTCGTCGATCGTCGTCGCTAATTTAAATTCGTCGAGAAAGGCGACCAGAGAATCTTCCTCTTGATAATTAACCGGCGGAAGATCCAGCGTTTCAAGATACGAACACGCGGCGAAGAGACGCTCGTCGCGCGACTCCGGCGTGAGCGCGTTCTCGCGCCGTTCAAACGTTTCCCGACTATTGGAAGACTGATCGTTCAAAGAAGCGTCGCGTTTCATAACGTCGTCCCATGATTACGTTCCGATGACTCCGCGCCGTCGTTCGGCGCTTTTCCGCTCGTCCCGATTATAATCTTTCCAGCGCCCAAACGCCACGCTCGCGTCAAGAAAACGCGATAAAATCAGAAACAAAAAGCCTGCCGATCCAATAAAAAAGGCGCCGAAACGCAAACGCTCGGCGCCCCGGAAGGTTGTAACGAAGTCGCAATTACGCCTTCTTCGCTTGATTCGGCTGAATAATCGTCGGCTTGTACTCCGGCACGAAGTCTTGAAGGCGTTCGCGAATCTTCTCTTGCGGTCCCGACGTCAGTTGCAAAAGCTCGTCGAGCTGCGCCTGGACTTCGGCAAGTTTGAACTCGCGATGCTTCGCGGCGAAAAGTTTCGGCTGATTCGTCTCGATCCGCTCTTCCGACTCGAAATACAGCTCTTCATAGAGCTTCTCGCCCGGTCGCAACCCGATCTCTTTGATTTCGATCGCGTTCTCCGGCAGTCCGGCGAGGCGAATCATGTCCTTCGCCAATTCGACGATCTTCACAGGCTCGCCCATATCCAAGACGAAGATTTCCCCGCCCTCGCCCATCGACGCCGCTTCCAAGACGAGTTGCGACGCTTCCGGAATCGTCATGAAGTAGCGCGTCATTCTCAGGTCTGTAATTGTAATCGGACCGCCGTTTTGAATCTGCTTCGTAAAGATCGGCACGACGCTACCGTTGGAACCGAGAACGTTGCCGAAACGCGTAACGATGAATTTCGTCTTGGAACCGACCCCGCGCGCGTTGACGTAACGTTCCGCCATCTGCTTGGAACATCCCATAACGCTCGTCGGATTGACCGCCTTGTCCGTCGAAATCATCACGAACTTTTCGACTCCGTAACGATCGGACGCGTCCGCGACGACTTTCGTGCCGTATATGTTGTTGCGAATCGCTTCGGGAATGTTCGCTTCCATGAGCGGAACGTGCTTATGCGCGGCGGCGTGGAAGACGATCTGCGGTCGTAGCGAGGAAAAAATGGAGTCGATTCGCGGCGCGTTGGAAACGTCGGCGATCACCGGCGTTAGAACGGTCGGCGATCCAAGGGCGCGAAGCTCGCGCTCAAGGAAGAAAATGCGGTTCTCGCCGCGTCCGAGGAGGATCAATTCCTTCGGATTGAAGCGCATCAGCTGACGACAAATTTCCGAACCGATACTGCCGCCGGCGCCTGTTACCATGATTCGCCGACCTTCGACCAACGCGCTAATCTTTTTCGTGTCCAAATTGATCGGATCGCGCTTCAAAAGGTCGTTAATGTCGATCTCGCGAATCGGAATCTTTTTGTCCGGCAAGAACTCGACCTGCGGCACGACCTGGAGTTTGAGTCCGTGTTTGTCGCAACGATTGTATATCTCGCGGAAGAGTTTCCCCGGAAGAGATCCCGCGACGAAAAGGATCGTGTTGACCCCGTAACGACTCGCCGCCTCGACCAAGTCGTCGACGTGCGCCACGACCGGCACCGTCGCCACGCTCATCTTGACCTTGTAATGGTGAATCGTAAGGAACCCGACGACGTGGTACCCGACGTTGTGCTGCGTGTTAATCGTATTGGCGATGTGCGCTCCAGCCGTATTCGCGCCGACGAGAAACGCCGGCTCTTCGTCAGAATCGGGATCGAGCCGCGGCAAAACGGACTCTTTCACGAAACGCCGGAAAAGACGAACGCCGCCTCGAATGATCACCGAAAAGATCATGTCGAGGAAAAGAATCGAAAACGGAACCTCAATCTTAAAGAACCCGGCTTTATTACCGATGGTAAACCAGATCAAAATGCACGCGAACGAAAGAACCGCGTCCACGATAATAAACCGCAGATCGCGCATCGTCGCGTAAAATCCAAGATTGCGATACGTCCGTCGAACGAAAACGACTAAAAGTTTAATCGCCAGCACCCAGCCGACCGAGTGCCAGAAAAGCAAGAGATTCTTCAGACCGGGACGAGAAAAACCAGTCAGTTCGAAACCGTCGGTCTTAATGGCAAAGGAGAGATAATACGCGACAAAATACATGATCGCGCTGAATACGACGGATCGACAATAGACGAACGCGCGACTCTTGAAGAAAGATTTCAACACACTGCCGAACGCTTGCGCGTCGTCTAACTGACGTTCGTTATTTGTCGCCATTTTCATCTCTTTTATTACCGATTCCTTCACCCGACGCCGCGCGTCGGACGAACGAAAAAAGGCTCTATGTCCGAGAACGCCCATACTGCGGACACACGTATTCGAACGACTGCGCGACAGTAGCGCTTATCTCAAAACGCAAAAAGTCAACGCCATTCCAGCCCGATTATAAACGACAATCCAGATTTGTCCAGACGGTGGGAAAAACCGTTTCGATCGAGGGATAAAAAAGCGCCCCTTTCGCCGCGAAAAACGCGACAAAAGAAGCGCTAGATTTTATCGAGCTCGAAAAATTACTTCTCTTGGAAGAAGTACGAGCCGGATCCGACGGTGAAAACGGCGTAATCGTCGTCCTCGCTCACGAATGTCGCGCCTGCCGGCGTCGCGACTTTACCGCCCTTCGCTTTCGGCGCGTAGATCGTCGCAGACGTGTTCGGAGGAACTACGACGGAAAGCTCGAAGCCAGACTCTTTCTTTTCCCACGACGAGCAGATCTTCCCCGAAATCGACTTGTAAGACCCCTTCGCAAAGGTCAACTCCGTTTCAGAAGCCTTCGGCGGACGAACGACAAACTTGTGGAAGCCTGGATATTGATCGTCGCGTTGAATGCCGAGAACGCCTGAAACGTACCACGCGACCGGGAACAAGTAAGAACTGTGCAAGAGCGAGTGCCCCGGACGATCCAGTTCCCACGCTTCCCAGTAAGTCGTCGCGTCGTGCGCGCGCATGAAGCCGAGACTCGGATATTCCGTCTGCTTCATCATGGAGTAGATCAGATCGTTGCGATTCGCGCCCCGCAGATAGCGGAAGAGTAGCCCGCCGCCTGTAATACCGGCGCCAATGTGCCCTTTCGCGTCGACGAGAACCGCTTTGTCGAGTCGATCGCGCACGCGTTGCGCGTCCGCTTCCGTCGCGGGAATCTCGGCGAGAAGCGCGAGCCCAAGAATCGCCTGCGCGTCGTCGTGGTACGATCCTTCCGCCGACTTGTAGTACGTCTTGTTGATCGCCTGACGCGTCGTTTCCGCAAGTTTTTCCCATTCCGTCGCGCGATCTTCGCGACCGATTACGCGCGCGATCTTCGCCGCCGTCTTCAAATTGAAAACGAGGTACATATTATTCAGACAGAGCGCCTGCGGCGTGTGCGAATTCGGTCCGTCCGGCGCCCCCGGCCACAGCCAGTCGCCAAGGAATTTCCACTCGTCGCCGTATCGTTGCAGAAGACCGTCTTTCACGTGCGACATGAGGAAACCGAGCCAACGTTCGATCATCGGGAAGTTTTCCTCAAGAATGCGAACG
>ONGM01000012.1 GCA_900317365.1 uncultured Planctomycetota bacterium | reverse complement strand
GCTCGTCGTTGCGGTCATGAGGGTGAGGTGTCCTCCTGCGGAGAATCCGAGGAACCCGATCTTATCGGGGTTGATATCCCATTCCTTAGCGCGCGATCGCACGACGCGGACCATTCGTTGCGCGTCTTGCCACGCGGCCATGTGCTTCGGCAATCCCTTGCGACGCGGGACGCGATATTTCAGGACGACGACGGTAACGCCTTTCGAGGTGAAATATTTTGCGATGAGGTCGCCTTCATGTCCGTAAGCGAGGCCGTTGTAGGCGCCGCCGGGAGCGACGATGAGACAGGCGTCGGTCGTTTTTTCGGCGGGCTTCCAGTATTCGTAAGTCGGTTTGACGGCGTCTTCCGTTTCTCCGGGCGCGAGGGCGGGCCAGAGCTGGAATTCTTCAAACGCACGAGCGTCGCGCGCGGTCGCGGAAGTAACGACGAGCGCGAGCGCGGCAAGAAGCAACGCGATAGTTCTTTTCATTGATAAAACTCCGTATAAATTGAGCGCTAGTCGGTCGTTTTGACGATCATTCGAGGAGCGCTTTCAACGCGGTTAAATTGACGACGTCCCAATCGTGGTCGTCGTCCGTTGTTCCTTTCGGGGTCTCCAAATACATAGGCAGTTCGCGGAATCGCGGGTCGTTGACGATGAGTTTGAAAGGCTCAAACCCGAGCGCGCCGCGTCCGATGTGGGCGTGCCGATCGAGATGAGAACCGAGACCTTTGACGCAGTCGTTAAGATGAAACGCGACGAGGCGATCGAGTCCGATAATTCGATCGAACTCGTCGAACGTTTTTTCGTAGGCGTCTCGTTGCGAGATATCGTATCCGGCGACGAACGCGTGGCACGTGTCGAAGCAGACGGCGAGTCGATCGGGATAGTCGGAGGCGTTGATAATCGCGGCCAATTCTTCAAAGGTCGCGCCGAGATAGGAGCCTTGTCCGGCGGTCGTTTCGAGCAGGACTTGCGTTTTGACGTCGGGATTGGCGGCGAAGATCGAGTCGAGGGAGCGCGCGACGCGGTCGAGACCGTTTTCGCGCGTATCGTCTTTTGCGGACCCGGGGTGCATAACGACGTTCGGGATTCCGAGCGCCGAGGTTCGTTTGAGTTCGTCGGCGAAGGCTTCGATCGATTTTGCGAGGAGTTCGTCGTTGACGGACGCTAGGTTGACGAGGTACGAGTCGTGAACGAGGGGCGCGGTCATTCCGGTTTCGACGAGCGCTTGTTGGAATTTCAAAGCGGCCGCCGGATCGATCTCCTTACTTTTCCAGCGCGAGGCGTTTGCGGAAAAGATTTGCACGCATTGGAACCCGTTCTTCGCCGCCGTTTTGACCGCCGCGTCGAAGCCTTTGGAGATAGACTCGTGTACGCCGAAATAAGGCATGTCGACCTCGTTTTGTGTTAAAGTAGCGCCGTCGCGCGTTCCCGAACGCGCGAACCCACTTCATCATAACACAATGGAAATCGAAGTTCAATGAACGGGCGGAAATTCTTCCCGATCGTTCTCGACGCGCCTTAATTTGCACACGACGAGTTCCGGACGATTGAAGATACGGGTCGGCGCAACGCTCGGCCCGAGCCCTCGCGATATGACGAGCGTGGAGTCGCCGTAGCGCTTTACGCCTGACGTCGCGTTCGGAAACCAGCCCTGATGCGGCGCGATTAGTCCCTGGGGCAAGAGCCATGGAATCCGCGTCTGACCGCCGTGCGCGTGTCCGGCGAAGACGACGTCGAATCCGAATCGCGCGTAAAGATCGCCCGCCTCGGGTCGGTGCGACATGAGAATCTGAAATCGCCCGCCTTGTTTCGAGTCTTGTTTCAAGTCTTGTTCCGCGACGGCGCGCAGTTCCGTTTCCAAGAGCGCCATGTACGTTTTCCCGGCGCGAATCGGATCGGAGACGCCGGCGACGACGATTCTTTCCTCGGCGTTTTCCGGGTCCCGCGCGTCGACGAATCGCGCGCCGTTCCCGTCGCGTTCGAGCGCGATTCGCTCGTTGAGCAGAATTTTACCCCCTGCGCGGCGAATCGTATCGAGCGTCGCCGCGAGGTATTCGTCGTGAAAGTTCCCTTCGTGGTTGCCCGTAACGTAGAGAACCGGCGCGATTTCGCCGATCTGCGCGACGAACCGCGCGACGAACTCGAGATCGTAGCTCCACTCGTCGACGATATCGCCGGTTATAAGAACGAGGTTGGGACGTTCGCGCGCGACTCGTTCGAGGAGCTTCGAAGAGTCGCGTCCGAAAGATTTGCCGTGCAGATCGGAAACTTGCGTGAGAACGAACCCGTCGAACGCGGCGGGAAGGCGGCGCGAAGCGAGTTCGTAACGCGTCGTTTGAATCCAGTTGTTTTCCCAGTAGAAGAGATAATAGAGAAATTTCAGGTAGACGAACGCGCGTTCCGCGCACGCGCGCTTAAAGGTCGGCGTCGTTCGAGAGATTTTGTTCGGACGTTCGACGTTCAGATCGTCGTGAACATTATGCGAAGGCATGGCACGCTCCTTATGTGCGCGTGTAAGATCGTCGCGTCGAACGCCGCGCCGCGCTACTTGGAGCGCCAAAAGACGACGTCGTCGATTCCGAGTCGGCGTTGCGCGTCGCCGACTTCGGCGCGAAATCGCGCGGCGTCGACCGGGTACCCGGCGGTCGGCGCGAGGTTCGGATCGCCGGCGGCGTCGCGCCAAAAGTCGTTGAAGAGCGCCATCGAGACTTCGCGGAGGTATTTCGCGCAGATCGACGCGAGCGCGGTGGGCGCGTTCGATTCGCCTTTCGCGGTGAATCGGACTTCAAGCGCGACGACGTTGGGAAACCGAATCGTTTTTCCGGAGCGATCGATCGCGTATTCGACGAGCGCGCGATAGACGCTCGACTGTCGCGCTTCGCATGCGACGCGGAAGTTCGCGTTCGGAAATCGTCGCGCGAGAAGGTCCCCGTAACGATTTCGCCCGCCTAATTTGTCGCAGAGCGCGAGGCACGGCGCGACGTCGCCCGGCTGAAATTGCGCGGCGCGCAGAGTCGAGTCGAGTGTTTCGGCGAGCAGCGAGGTCGTGTATTCGGCGATCGCGTCGCTTTTGAGGCTTCCGGATTCGAAGAAACGATTGAGTTCGTTCGGCTGAACGCGTCTTGCGGCGAGTTTGAGGAGCCGCGCGTCGCGCTTGGCGAGGAATGCGTCGACTTTTTGCGCGGCGTCTTGCAGCGCGTCGCGCGAATCAAAGCTTTTCGGATCGACCGGGAGGCTCGGGAACGGCGCGCGTTCCCACGGCGGGGCCGCGTCGGGATCGTTCGAGACGTCGCGCGCCGCGACGCGACGCAGAAGTTCGCGCGCGGTTTCCGCGTGCTCGCCGATCAAGTCGAGCGCGATCAGAACGGTTCTTTCGAGGCTTGCGAGGGAATGCGCGGCGCCGTAGAGCTTTTTGGAATCAAGGATCGGAAAGGCGCCTTTCGGGTCGGCGATCGGGGCGAGCGCGGCGTTGAGCTTCGCCAGCCCGGCGTCGTATGGGGAGCGGTCTTCCGACCTGACGTCGAGAGAAGCCTCCCCCGCGCCTGCCTTCGCGTCGCCTGCCTTAGCGCCCGCCGGGACGACGACCTCCGGGGCGACGCGCGCGCGAGACGTTTCCGCGTCGGCGAGTTGGAAGAAGGTGGGCGTCGCTTCGAGGGCGGCGCGGCGTTTTGTCGACGATTTGCGTTTTGTGGTCGGCGGGAGTTCGGGGACGATCGCCGCCGACTCTCCGACGGCAAAGGCGTCGAGGGCGTGTTCGGGAATCGGCGCGTTTTTTAGGAGCCATCCGGATGCGCCGACGACGAGGGGGCCGAGATTTGGCCCGTACCCGGCCTCGTCGGAGCCGATCAGCGCGAGGTCGCGGGCTAGTTGCGGCATATTAGTACGGCTCCTTGCGCGCGCGTAGCAATTCGAGAGCGAAGTCGGTCGCTTCGACGTTATGTACGCGCAGAATATTGACGCCGCGCGTGGCGAGGGTCGCGGAGAGTTGCGCGGTGAGGAAATCGAGCGCGATAACGGAGGGAGCGCGATACGGTTCTTTGAGGCGCGCGAAACGTTTGCGGGCGATTTCTTTGAGAAAACTTTTTCGCGAATGTCCGACGAGAACGGGACCAAGACTTAAGAGGCGGGCTATTCCAAGATTCAGGGTTCTGTTTTCTTCGAACGTTTTGCCGAATCCAATTCCGGGGTCGTATGCGATGCGCGCGGGATCGACTCCGGTTTTAATAAAGGCGTCGCGCCGTTTTGCGAGGAACTCGAAAACTTCGTCGACGATGCGAGGGCCGCGTTCAACGAGGTTGTTCTGCATTGTTTTCGGTGTTCCGTCCATATGGACGAGTATGACGGCGGCGCCGTATCGCGCGACGACTTCGGCCATTTCTTCGCGTTCCGCCGGATGATTTAGGTCGGCGAATCTTTCTTCGGCGGAGACGAATCTTCCGGCGCCGACGTCGTTGACGATCGCGGCGCCTTCTTCGAGCGCGGCGGCGGCGACGGCGGGTCTGTACGTGTCGACGGAGATTGGCGTGTCGAAGCGTTTGACGAGCGTGCGCACGGCGGGAATGACGCGTCGGAGTTCCTCTTCTTCCCCGATCGGATCGGCGCCGGGTCGAGTGCTTTCTCCACCGACGTCGAGAAGTTTTGCTCCGCTACGGATCATGTGTTCCGCAGTTTCCGCGAACGCGTCCAGGTCAATACTGAATTTTTCGTCGTCGTTCACGTCTTGATACTGACAACCTTCGGAAAAACTGTCCGGCGTCACGTTTAAAATTCCCATAACGACAGGTTGCGTTAAGTCAAGCGTTGTTGTTCTGAGTCGCCATGTCTTGTTTGATTGCATGTGAGTTTTATACCTTCTTTCTAATGTTCCAACCCTCATACGCTTCCACCATACCGTGTATTATAATCGCTCTCTTCGAGTCGAAAAGCGCCGACGGATTTGGCCGAACGCCGATATTTTTCTGATTTTCATTCTCGATAATCCGAAGATACCAATTACGCGATTGATATTTTTGAAAAAAATCGTCGCGTTTGCGTTCAATTCCTTGCCAAGGGTCGCGCGAGCCGATAAAATAGCGGCGATTATTCGCGGATTCCGTCAGACGGGGCGCGATTACCGGCGCGTCTGATCGTTCATGCGACCTGCCGCGGGGTTGCGAAAGCGTTCGAATCACAACGGGACGACGATATTTGGTATGATCGGTTATTATAATTATACGGTGATATTAACCTACGCGTCGCTTTTATCGGCCGTATCGGGCGTAGTGGCGTCGCTTAGCGGCGAAGGTCATCCTTATTACGGCGCTTTTTTTCTGCTTTTCAGCGGATTGTGCGACGCGTTCGACGGCAAAGTCGCGCGCATGAAGAAGAATCGTACGGAGCGAGAAAAAGCCTTCGGCGTGCAGATTGATTCTCTTTCCGACCTCTTGGCGTTCGGCGCGTTGCCGGGTTGCATTGGGTTGAGTTTGGCGCGCGTGAGCGAGAAGTACCCGCCGGTCAATCTTCTGAACGTTCAAGGGTTCGATTTTTGGTTTTCCGTCGCCATAATCGTCGTCATGTTCTTTTATGTTCTTGCGGCGATGATTCGATTGGCGTTTTTCAACGTTCTTGCGGAAGAGCGGAAACTTGCAGGGGACGACGCGCGCCCTTATTTTGTCGGGCTTCCGGTAACGACCGCCGCGTTGATTTTTCCGGCGTTGCTCTTGATACCGTACGTTAAGCCGTTCGACATTACGATCGCGTATCACGCCGTCATGGTGATCGTCGGGATTCTTTTTATCGTGAATTTCCGACTGCGCAAGCCGGGCAACAAGGCGTTGATTATTATGCTTGTGATCGGCGCGATAGAGTTTTTCCTTTGCGTGCTTTTGAACCTCGTCCACGACTTTCCCAGTCGATAAAAAAGCCTCAAGATCTCATTCGATAAAAACCGCGCGCCATGCGCCGCATAGCGAAGAAAAGAGACGTCGCAATGTTGTCTTTCCTTTACCGAACGTCGTTAGGTCGCGCGCTTCTTAAGCCGTTGACGTGCCGTTTCGTCTCCAAACTTGCCGGCGCGTATATGGAGTCGCGCGCGTCGGCGCGGCTCATTCCCTCGTTTATTAAGAAGAACGGAATCGATCTCGAGGATTACGTCGTTGAGGACTGGCGCAGTTTCAACGAGTTTTTCTGTCGACGAATCAAACCGGAAGCGCGCCCGATCGAGCGCGATCCGAACCAGTTCGTGGCGCCGTGCGACGGGCTTCTTACCGTTTACCCGATTCAAAACGATCTTGTCTTGCCGGTCAAACAGAGCAAGTACTCGATTCCGCGTCTTTTAGAAAATCCGGAATTGGCGAAGAGGTATAACGGCGGGCTATGCCTGGTTTTTCGGCTTTGCGTTACGCATTATCATCGTTACGGGTACGTTGAAACAGGCCGCAAGAGCGCCAACGTCTTTATTTCCGGCAAGCTTCACACCGTCCAGCCGATCGCGTTGGAATCTCGCCCGGTCTTTATTGAAAACTGCCGCGAGTACACGGTGATCGACACGCAGAATTGGGGTCGCGTCGTGCAGATGGAAGTCGGCGCCTTAATGGTCGGTAAGATCGCGAACGCGGAGCTCGGGGAAGCGGACGTCGAGCGGTGCGCTGAAAAAGGCATGTTCAAATTTGGCGGGTCCACGATTATTCTTCTAGTCGAAGAAGATCGTCTCGATATTCAAAAGCGGTTCCTCGCCGCCTCCGTTCTAGGCGAAGAGACGCCGGTGAAAT
Organism: uncultured Planctomycetota bacterium; assembly: GCA_900317365.1. GTDB lineage: Bacteria > Planctomycetota > Planctomycetia > Pirellulales > Thermoguttaceae > RUG369. Next base: position 163 of record ONGM01000012.1, on the reverse strand, counting down.
ACGGCGAACCGATCGGCGTCGCCTTCCCCCGATAGGTCGGCTCCCGCGCATCCTGAATGGCCTAGCAGATCGTAAACGCAAAGGCGTCGACTCCACGCGAGATCGACGCCTTTTGCGGTTTTTATCTTCTCATTTATCTTCTCATTTATCTTCTCATTTATCT
>ONGM01000177.1 GCA_900317365.1 uncultured Planctomycetota bacterium | reverse complement strand
GAGGACAAGGGGCTCGAACCCTCAACCGGCAAGCCGGCGCCTGATTTCGAGTCAGGTTGCTAACCATTCGCGTATCCTCCTCGAATTGTCCGCATTATACGCTTGAGTTTCAAAATGACAAGGGGTATTTTTAAAAAAACGTCGCATTCGGAAACGCGCTTACCAACTCGACGTCGCGAACAAGAGCGCTATAATCACCGCAAGGCGTTGTTAGAGTCATTTATTCACCTATTCACCCCAATCGTAAGGACGCACAAACGAATGGACGACGAGCAAAAGAATCCCGAAGCGGAATATCAAGACGACGAGCTTTGCGAAACGGCGAACGTCGCGTATCGCAATCCGAACGCCAAGCCGCGTTTCAATATAGTCTATGAAAACGGTCCGACGCTTGTCGTGAACAAACAGCCTGGCGTTCTGACTCAGGCGCCGCTCGGCGTCGACTCGATCGAGGCGCGCGTCAAAGAGTTCATGAATTTGCGCGACGAGCGGCGCGGCAAGCGCTATCTCGGACTACCGCACCGGCTCGATCGTCCGGCGTCGGGACTTCTCGTCTTCGCGAAACACGTTCGCGCCGCGCGCAGGCTGTCCGATCAGTTTCAAGAGCGTTCCGTTACGAAAAAATATTGGGCGCTCGTTTCCGGGATCGTTAAGGAAGACGCGGGAGAATGGCGCGATTATATGCGTAAAATACCGGGTCGCGCCGAGGCGGAAATCATTTCGCCGATCAAGCCGGACGCGAGGGAGGCGATTCTGCATTTTCGCGTCGTCGAGAGATTCAACTCTTTTACATGGCTCGAAATTGAGCTGGAGACAGGCAGAACGCACCAGATCCGACTGCAATGCTCCACGCGCGGTTTTCCCCTGCTTGGGGACGAACTCTACGGCTCGCAGGTTCCCTTCGGACCGCAGTATGAAGACGGTCGGGAGCGAGCGATCGCGTTGCACTCGCGCGAAATGACCTTTGTGGACTTTGTGTCGAAAACGCGCGTTACCTTGATCGCGCCCCTCTACTCTCCTTGGAAAGACTGGATTCGTCCGGAGAACGAAGAATTCGTCGAAGAAACGTTTTTAAAGCCGGAGCCGTTCGTCACGGGGATTTTTGGCGAGGACGCCGACGTCTCGGGGAAAAGCGAGGACCTTTAACGTTTTGTCGGGCGCGATTGAAGGCAAAAGCGCGAACGCCTCGAGCGAGCGGAACTCCGTCGTTCGAGGCGTTTGATTTTGGGGACGATCAAGATTTTGATTAGGCGCCTACGCTTCCCTTTGCGCGGAATGATCGGCGTTATTCTCCGAGCGCGAACGCGTAGGCTCGTCGCGCAGGAAGAGAACGCCGAGCGCCGCCGGTGCGAGAATCGTCGTCAGCCAGAGAAGGAACGACGGTCGAAAGCCGAATAAGTCGATCGTCGTTCCGCCGAGGAACGCGCCGAACCCGAACCCCAAATTTAGGGCGAGGTAATACATGGAGTTCGCTGCGCCGCTCCGTTCGCGAGGGGAACGTTTCACCGCGACCGAGCCGAGAAGCGGAACGATCACGCCAAAACCTAAACCGAAAGGAGCGCCCGCCAAGAGCGTCGCCGCGCGACTATGCGCCGCCGAGAGAAGAACCAACGCCAGCGCGGAAAACGCGAGCGCCGGGAGAAGAATATAAAGGGGGCGATACCGATCCATAAAAAGTCCCGACGCAAAACGCGTCGCGATCATCATGGCGGCGGATATGATAAAGAAGAGCCCGGCGTTGCCAAAGCCGCTCGTTCGCGAAAAGACCCCGACGAAGACGATCACGCAACAGACGCCGGAAGCGACGATCAAGATCATCGCAGACGGCAGTAGCGCCTTACGTTCGACGAACAAGGAGAGAAATCTCGCGAAGCCGGAACGCTTCTCGCGCGAAGGAGTCGAGCCTTCGTGCGTTTCAGGCGCGCGTTCCCTATCGCAGAAGCAACAGAGACTCGCGACGAGGCAAAACGCGGCGAGGAGCGCGACGACGATCCACATCGTTTTAGGATCGCTCGGCGAAATCGAGACCAGTTTCAGACCGAGCGCCGGACCTAACGCGATCGCGAGAGATTGTCCTAGCCCGTAGTATCCGACGCCTTCGCCGAGTCGTTCGCGCGGAAGAACGTTTGTCGCGCCCGCCGCCGTCGCGACGTTCAAACCGGCGAATCCGATTCCTTGAAACGCGCGAGAGACGTACAAACTCGGGATTCCGTCGACGAAAAGCGGCGCCGCTCCTCCGAAGAGAAAGACGACGGCGCTAACGATCAAGACGACGCGACAGCCGTACCGATCAACGAGGGGACCGCAGGCCAAAAAGGGAAGAACGCCGGCTAACGCAAAAACGGTAACGAGGAGTCCGCTCGTCGTTTTCGTTCCGCCAATACTTTCGACAAAGACCGGAAGACCCGCCTGCAACGAGTCGACGACTCCGGTCGCGGCAAACGATATCAGAATGAGAATGACAAACGTCGTCGACCAGATTCTCGGCGTTGATTCCCGTAACGCTTTAACCATCGCGCAATTCGCTCCTTTCTAAAACGCAATTCAAAAGGGACGTCGCGCGCAATAAAAATAGCGCAAGTCCCTATGATCCGGACTTACGCTCACGCTACTCGATCATCAAATAAACTCGGTTCTTTCAGCCGTAACGCGCGCTCGCGCAACGACCCAAGCGCTCAGAATTGTACCGCGCGACGCGCAAACGTCAAGTGAAGACGCGACGGAGAAACTGATAAGGCGGGTCAAACGATCGTCGATTTCAACGCGCGAGGCGTTCGGCGGGCGGGCGAAAACCTTACGGCTGGCTAATCTCGTACGAGCGCGAGTTCAAACGCGACCGTGAGGCGCGCGAGCCGTAAGAGCGCGCCGAGCGTTCGCGTTCGGATCGGTGCGAATAACGTTCCGCATCGTAGCCGTCGTAGGAAGGGTCGTAAGACGACTGAGGCGCGTACTGTCCCGTGTTTCGCGTCGCAGAATAACCGTCGCTCGAGGCGGCGTCCGCAGGAGCCGAACCGAATCTGAACCCGCCGCCAATGGCGTCGAGAAAATCCGAAATATCGGACGACGCGCGCTCTCGAAGACCGGATCCTCTCGACTCGGATCGCGTCCTTGCGTCCGACGTCGCGTTCGGAATCGCGTTTGACGTAGCGGTCGGCTCGTATTCGTATTCGTACGCAGGCGTTTGGTACGCGGAGGCGTTTCCGCTCGGCGCCGAATATTCTGAATCGACGTAATAGGAGTCGTTCGGATAAAACGCGCGCGAGGACGGATAGTCCGCTCCGTTGCGGGCGGAATAGTCCGAAGCCGACGCGGCAGGCGGCGCGGCGGTCTCTGCGGGGGAAGGCTCCGCGACCGAATCGGAGGCGGCTTCCGGGGAGAAGAGTGAACGGGCGTTGTTCTTAAAGTTCGTCACGCTCGATAGGAAACTGCGAAAGGCGTTCGACGCCGGGTCTTGCCCGGTCGACTCTTGCTTGCCCTTCTCTTGCTTACTCTTCGTTTCGACGTTCGCTTCGGCCTCTTCGACGATCTCTGAGGCGGAAGAGGAAAGAAAGCCGCCGTTAACAAGATTTTGCACCAGCGCGCCGACTTGCGCTTCGATCGACTCTTCGCTTTCTTCGATTTCGTCGTTCTCTTCGATAACGTTCGCGTAGGAGGCGAAACGTTTTGTGAGTTCAGACTCCGGCACGCGCTCGTTGATTTTCAGAATGATTTTCACAAAGAAGGGGCCGCTTTTCGAGCTTTGAACCACGTCTCGCGCTTTTTCCGAGGCGATCACGGCGAAGAAAGTAACGAGCAGGCAAAAGAGGAGACCTTTAAAAGCGCCTAGCAACGCGCCCATTTGCCGATCAAATTCCCGGAGTCCGGCCAATGAGAGCGCGTTTTTAATGAAATTCGAGGCGATGCGTATGGCGAGCGCCGTAATAATAAACGTAACGACGGTCGCCGCCGGGGTGCGCCATTCGGAATTTTCGCTGATGAATTGCGCGACAAAGGAATAGTAATGAGTCGCGACATACCAGCTGAGAACCCAGGATAAAATCGAAGCGAGTTGCGTAATAATACCGCGCACGCCGCCCCAAAAGGTCGACACAACGATAACGGCGATCGTTATCAAGTCAAATGGGTTGAGCGATTCTTGCATTGTCGGCGATTCCCGCGTTACGCAACTCAAACAATTCGGTAAACACACACAACGGCGAAAAGGCTACGCCAAAAAGGGTTCGGCGCTTACGACACAATACACCATTTCTTCCAACGCGTCAACTCGTTTCGATTCTTTTCCGCTAAAATATCGGGACCTTGGAGTTCGTGAAACGCGTCTTGTCAGGCTTGAAAAAAAACGTTATATTGACGTCGCGAGGCGTAGTGCGCGTCGTTTTAAAGGATTCGTTTGAACAAACCAGATAAACGTAGAGAAGACGTATGCCGGGTTATAACACGCACATAACGTGGAGTTCAGTCGCCGGCGTCGGTCTGGGGCTCGTCGCGCGAACTGTGTATAACGTGTCGCTTCCGCAAGCGGCGTTTGGCGGCGTGCTTTGCGCGCTCGGCGGCGTTCTTCCCGACGTCGACAGCGATTCGAGTCGCGCCTTTGAACGGTGTATGTCGACGGTCTCCGGCGCGTTTTCGCTACTTCTCGCAAACCGTCTGAGCTTCTTTGACATCGCCGACGAAGGCGTCGTCATGATAAGCGCGTTCGCGTATTTCTTCATATTTTACGCGATAGGAGGGTTCGTTAAAAAAGCGACGGCGCACCGCGGCATGTGCCACAGTATTCCCTTCGGGGTAATCGCCGCCGAGGTTATTTTCATACTCTCGGCGGGATCGACGCAACTAAGACTCTTTAAGGCGGCGTGCATTTTCTTTGGCGTCATGATTCACCTAACGCTCGACGAACTTGCGAGCGTGAACTTGATCAGGGAGTCGTCTCCTAGTCGGAAATCGAACTCGTATTATTCCAATTCTTACGGTTCGAATCGTTCAGGCTATCAAAAACAGAATAGTTCCTCGAGCGGCGGTATGCGCATTAAAAAATCCTTTGGCACCGGTCTGAAGTTAATCGACTTCAATCATATGGGGACAACGATCGCCTTCTACGTAGTCGCGGCGATTCTCGGTCAGACCGCAATGCACGTTCAGGAGACGCTCGACAATCTCGGCGACACCAATTCGAACGCGATGCGCGGAGTCGCCGCCGTCGATCGCGTCCGCGCGGCGTACCCAATGCAATACGATCTTTCGGTCGTTAAGTGGGTCGCGGAAAACGACCTTGTTCTCGCGCCGAGTTCCGAAGACAATAAGAAATGGCTTGAGCTTCAAGACGTTTTAACGATTTCAAACAAACCGCCGGAGGGGGCCGCCGCCGACGCGGAGACAGGCGCCGTTTCCCTCTTAGACGTCGTGAACTGGGACAGCGTAAACGAGCCGAATCCGGAGAATCGCGAGTCGACGTCCTCGACTCCTGCGCGTCGCCACCGTCGTCCCCGTCCGGACTTCGAGCGGAATCGGTCGAGTATCTCCTCGCGCTAGACGCAGGCAAACCGATCGCGTCGGCGCCGCCGCAAACGTTCGTCGTTGCGGCGGCGCGCGTTTTTTCTTAGATCGACCCGATCGGGGAACGCGTCCATTCTCGCCGCGTCGTTTTCTTCTTCCCGCAACGTCTCAATTTGCAAAGGACAGATCGCTCTTTTCACGCGCTTTTTCAGAAACGTAGAAGGCGACGAATCGAGCGTTAGGCTTCGCGCGTTTCCTACGTTCAACGAAGGGAAGGTTCGCAGGAAGAAAGACAAGAATCGTTGCGAAAGAAACTCGCGAGAAAAACTCGGCGACGCAACGTAGAATTGCAACGCAGAATTGCAACGCAAGATTGGTAGGCGTCCTTCGGCAAAAAAAGAAGGGGCGCTTCCGAAGAAACGCCCCTTTGCGAGAGAGTCAGCAACGCGCGCGGCGCGTAACCGCGCTCAATCCGTTACGCCAGGTCGATATCGTCGAAATCGAAGATCTGTTCGCAGAGGTTCTCGGCAAACGCGTCGTCGATCGTATCAAGGTCCAGCTCTTCGCTTAGATCTTCGTCTTCAAACGCGCTGTAGAACGCGGCGCGAGCGCCTTCATCGAACGCGACGTCGTCGTTGGAAAGTTCGACGGCGTAGTCTGCGACGGCGTAGACGTCGAGCAGAGCGGCGCTCGTTGCGGTCGTCGTCGCGGTTCTCACGGCGCCGAAGGAAGAATTCGTCCATTCGTCGCCGTCGCCGATCGCGCGGACTTTAAAGTCGTACGACGCGCCGGACGCGAGTCCCGAGAGCGTGTACGTTCGCGTTCCTTGCGCGATCGAGACGTTCGTGAACGTCGTCGAACCCGACGGCGCGTACGCGAGATAGTACTTCGACGCGTTCGCGATCTCTTGCCATGCGACGCGAATCGAGTTCGCGGTCGGAACCAAGTTCGTAATTGCCGGAGCGGCCAACTGGCTCGGAGTCTTAACGACGAGGGTCGCGGAGTACGCGGACGTCGTCGTATCGACGCCGTTGCCGAGAGAACGAACTTTGAACCAGTAGTTCGAGCCCTCGGACAATCCCATCACGCTGAAACTCGTCTGGTTCGCGTCGAGCGTTGCGGAAGTATACGCCGAAGCGGAGCTTTCTTTCCAGAGCAACGTATACCCAAGCGCGTCTTCGACCGGTTCCCATTCGATCGTAATCCCCCAGGCCGACTTCGCGATCGTCACAGGAATCGGAACGTCGAGCTGAATGACGAGCGGCTTCGTTTGAACCGTCTCGGAAGTCCACGGCGAGGTCATGTAATCGACGCCGTCGCCGATCGCGCGCACGCGCACGTCGTAGGACGTGTCCGGCGTGAGATCCGCAATTTCGTAGCTCGTCGCCGTCGTCGACTTCGTCGTCCATGCGGACGCGCCCGACTCCTTGTAGGAAACG
>ONGM01000034.1 GCA_900317365.1 uncultured Planctomycetota bacterium | reverse complement strand
TCTTCGACTTCGAGGTCTGTTTCGTCGCGGGAACGCCTATTCTCATGGCGGACGGTTCGAAGAAGCCTATCGAAGAGATTCAGCCTGACGACGCCGTTCTCGCCGCCGATCACCTGAGTCCGGAGGGGACGCCCGCGCCTGCCTGCGTTGCGGAACCTTTGACAACTGGCTAAAGGACGTCGTTCGTTTGCGATTTGTTAAAGACGGAGTTGAAGAAGAGATTGTTTGCTCGCCTTCGCATAGGTTTTATATTAAGGTAATCAGAATGGACGATAAAATTAGATATGATATCTTCTACGGTGTACAAATAACGCAATATACCAAATATATCCGTGAGCTTGCCATGGTTCTTGCAAAGGCAAGGATTATCGATAATTTCATCGAAGATTTATCGAAAGGACGTTCCAAAGAGTTCTATGCAGTAGATCCGCCTAAAAAGTACTATCTCAATTCCTATGATAGTCGGTATGTTAAACAGATTAAGGCGAGTTACTACAATAAATCGTTTCGGAAAGTCATGGATTCGCCTTATTTAGGTTTTGTTGTTGTCAATACTAAAGACGTGCCCCACAAATGTCCGCATTACAATCAAGACGCCGTTTGTATAGTTGATGATAAAGATCAAGAAATAGAATATGTTGAGTTTATAGGTTATACGCTTTCAAGAGGATTCATACCTATTGACGAGTGTTTTGTGCCATATTATTTCCTTTCAAATGAGTTCCACTCAATGTTGAAAGAATCGGATTTCAACCTCGGAGACGAACCATCGCTTATTGATATCTTTTCTAACGATAGTGTAATCAAAGTTAGACTTTCAGATTTCTTTGGAGATGGCGAAGATAGCTTGAAATCGAGCTTGCTGTATAAATTGAAATTAAGTCATTATACCGGTTTAGAAAATAAGCGTCGTTACTATTCTCGAGCCGTTGTTTATCAGTGTCGCAAATGTGGTTACGATAAATGTTTTTGTCCTCAATGTTGTTCCTTTCTAACTAAATGTCCTAAATGTGGCGGCAACATTAACTTCGCTAATATGGTCTCTTTTGAAACGAACATTGACGAACATGACGACTTTTTTGATTTAGATTGTGAGGTTAAAACGAAGCTTGCTCAAACAATTTCTTATAACCCGTCAGAAGACGAATGGAGTGATATTCAGGTTCATCCTATTAACGCTCGCTATTGGAGCGGTCTAGATCTTTTTTGTTTAGTATGTCCAAGCAACCGTAATCAAGAAACGTTCTGTACAGGACGCTTTGCAAAATGGCTTATCGACAATCAATTAGGACCAGTGTCATTGGTTAAGTACCCGTTCGACGTCTCGGAATGTAGTCAAGACGAACTGGATCGACTTAATGCGATCGCTTATGGCGAACCGTATGTCCCTGAAAAATAGTAGCCGTTGCATAACTAGTTCAATATTGGTATAACCGTTAGAGAAACTCTGTCAATCCCGCCTCGCTAGTTGACAAGCGAACCGAAAGGGCCATACTTAACACAGCAGGCGGGTATTCCGCAACATACAATATTGGCATTGCGCCGACCGCGTGAATAGATTTGCTTTCGTGATAATATTGTCTCGGTATTGGTCGTTTTAAGAGACCGGCGTTTTAAACGGGCGTTAAGAAAAAGCGGCGCGTCTGTCGGAAGCCTTCGAGAGAGGCGCGAAAGGAGACGGGATAGGAAACGAACGAAGGATTATTCGGCAGGCAGAAGGTCAAGTTTGTAATAGAGCGACATAGGGGACGGCGTGGGGCGCCGTAGGGGCTACAGATCGTTAATCGTGGGCTTTTCCCCTTATACGGAAAAAGCTCCCGATTAACGACAGGTACTTGGCGTCGGTCGGTTTGCGGCGTCGTTTGAGGGTCAGTCTGGTCGCGAATCGCAGGGCGTTTCTCCTTACGAGAAACGTTCTCGACTAACGCTCGGTCAACGCTCGGGCGACGCTGGTCTATTTATTGCGAATAAATTCGTCGATCGCCGCTGCGGCGACTTTGCCGGCGCCCATTGCGGAGATGACGGTCGCGGCGCCTGTTACCGCGTCGCCGCCGGCGTAGACGCCTTCGCGCGACGTTAGTCCGTCTTCGTTGACGATGATTCCGCCCCAACGATTCACTTCAAGTCCTTCCGTCGTCGACTTAATGAGCGGGTTCGGACTTGTGCCGATCGAAATGATAACGGCGTCGACGTCGAGGTCGAATTCGCTGCCTTGAATCGGAACCGGGCGACGCCTACCGCTCGCGTCCGGCTCGCCAAGCTCCATTTTGACGCAACGGATCGCGGTAACGAATCCGTTTTTCGGGTCGCGCGGATCGTCGGGATTCTTGTATCCGAGGATTTCTACAGGGTTGCAGAGGAGTCGGAAATCGATACCTTCTTCCTGCGCGTGCTCGACTTCCTCGCGTCGGGCGGGCAGTTCTTCCATGGAGCGTCGGTAGACGATATAGACCTTTTCGGCGCCGAGTCGCAACGCGGTTCGAGCGGCGTCCATTGCGACGTTGCCGCCTCCGACGACCGCGAACTTGCCGCCTTTCATGATCGGGGTCTTCGCGTCGTCGCGATACGCCGCCATGAGGTTGCTGCGGGTCAAAAATTCGTTCGCGGAATAGACTCCTTTATACGATTCGCCTGGGATTCGCATGAAGTTCGGAAGCCCGGCGCCGGAGCCGATAAAGACCGCCTCGTAGCCCATTTCAAAGAGTTCGTCGACCGTCAGCGTCTTGCCGATAACGACGTTTGTCGCAATCTCGACCCCGAGTTCTTTCAGCGTCTCGACTTCCTTCGCGACGATTTTCTTCGGGAGTCGGAATTCCGGAATGCCGTAAATCAGAACGCCGCCCGCCTTGTGCAACGCCTCGTAAACGGTAACGGCGTAGCCTTTTTTCGCGAGGTCGCCGGCGCACGTGAGACCCGAGGGACCCGAGCCGACGATCGCCACTTTGCGCCCGTTCGATTGCGGCGCGCGCGCCTTCCCCGTCGCGTGTTCGTTGTGCCAGTCGGCGACGAACCGCTCAAGTCGCCCGATTCCGACCGATTCAAACTTCTTCGCCAGAGTGCATTTGCTTTCGCATTGCGTTTCCTGAGGACATACGCGCCCGCAGACGGCGGGAAGGGACGACGTCGCGTTGACGATTTGGTACGCCTCTTCGAACTCGCCCTCCTTGACCTTTGCGATGAATTCCGGAATGTGGACGTTGACCGGGCAGCCTGCGACGCACGGTTGCGCCTTGCAATTCAGACAACGTTTTGCCTCTTCAATTGCGACTTCCGGGGAGTACCCGAGCGCCACTTCGTTGAAATTATGCGCTCGAACCGACGGCTCTTGCGTAGGTATCGCGTTCTTCTTGGGAATGATAGCCATCTCGTTCTCGCTCCTCTATTGCAGCTTGAAAAGGTTGCAGGTCTCTTCGTGTGCGCGACGTTCGAAATCGAAGTAAATTCGTCCGCGCGACATTGCCTCGTCGAAGTCGATTTCATAACCGTTGAAGTCGGGACCGTCGACGCACGCGAATTTGGTCGTCGGTTTGCCGTCTTGAATCAACGTAACCCGACATCCGCCGCACATGCCCGTGCCGTCGACCATGATCGGGTTCATCGAGACCGTTACGGGAACCCCGAAAGGCCTCGCCGTCGCAACGACAAACTTCATCATGATCAACGGACCGATCGTAATAATGAGGTCGAACTTTTCGCCCGCCTCGAGCGCCTCTTTGAGCGGAACCGTTACGTTTCCATGCCGCGCGTACGACCCGTCGTCCGTCATGACGATTAGCTTATTGGAGCACGCCCTGAACTCGTCTTCCAAAATGAGCAAGTCCTTATTGCGGAAACCGATAATGCTCGTAACGTCCGCGCCGAGTCGATGGAACTCCTGCGCGACCGGCATGGCGATGGCGCACCCGACCCCGCCGCCGACGACGCAGACCTTCTTCACGCCGTCCGTGCGCGTCGGAACCCCCAACGGCCCGACGAAGTCTTGAATCGAGTCGCCCGCCTCTTTGTGATTGAGCGCCTCCGTCGTCGCGCCGACGATTTGGAAGATGATTTTGACCCCGCCTGTCGCCTGATTGCATCCTGCGACCGTGAGCGGGATCCGCTCGCCGTCTTCGTCGACGCGCAGAATAATGAATTGGCCCGGTTTCGCCTTCTTCGCGACCAACGGCGCTTCGATCTCCATCTGCGTAACCGTCGGATTTAGGCGTTTCTTAGTTAGAATTTTGTACATCTCTTGGCTCTTTCTTGGCGCTAGCGTCTCTATGAGATTTTGCGCGCCGACGTAGCCCGCGCCGACGCGCGCGTTCGGTTTCCTTATTGATTCAGCATTTGTCGCAAAACGGTCTGCAAAACGCCGCCGTTCAGGTAGTATTCGAGTTCAACCTTGGCGTCGATGCGCACTTTCGCCGTAAACTTGATCTTCTGACCTGCCTTCGCCGGATCCGTCGACGTTGCGACGACTTCGATCGTCGACTGCGGAACGAACGATCGATCGATCGACGGAATATCGAAGAGTTCCGTACCGGTCAGACCGAGCGATTTCCAGCTCTCGCCGTTCGTGAATTCGAGGGGCAGCACGCCCATGCCGACGAGGTTGCCGCGATGGATTCGTTCGAAACTCGACGCGATCACCGCGCGCACGCCGAGTAGCGTCGTCCCCTTCGCCGCCCAGTCGCGACTGCTGCCCGTCCCGTATTCCGCGCCGGCGACGACGACGAGGGGCGTCTTCGTTTCACGATATTTCATCGCGGCGTCGTAAACGCTCATGATCGGACCGTCCGCGTCCGTTTGACCGAGGAATTTCGTTACCCCGCCTTCCGTACCCGGCGCGATCAAGTTGCGAATGCGGATATTCGCGAAGGTTCCGCGCGTCATGACGCGGTCGTTGCCGCGGCGCGATCCGTAACTATTGAAATCGCGCGGGGAAACGCCCGAATTTTGCAGAAAGAGTCCTGCGGGGGAGTCTTGCTTAATCGCTCCGGCGGGCGAGATATGGTCGGTCGTAACGGAGTCGCCGAGCAAGAGTAGGGCGCGGGCTCCGGAGATCGGGGCGAGTTCCGACGCTTCGCGTTCCATTTCGGCGAGGAACGGCGGCTCTTGGACGTAAGTACTGTCAAGGTTCCATTCGTAGAGTTCGCTTTCTTTCGTCGCGATTGCGTTCCAGAGCGGGTTGGAGTTTCCGACGTCGCGATAATTTGCGGCGTAGACCTTAGCGTCGAGGGCGTCTTTCGCAATGGCGTCGATCTCTTCGTTCGACGGGAAGATTTCGGAAAGCATGACCGGTTTGCCGCTTTCGTCATATCCGATCGGTTCGGTCGTCATATCGATCGCGGTCGTTCCGGCGAGCGCGAAGGCGACGACGAGAGGCGGGCTGGCGAGGTAGTTCGCCTTAACGAGCGGGTTGACGCGCCCTTCGAAGTTCCGATTGCCGCTAATGACGGCGGTTGCGACTAAGTCGTTCTCCGTAACGGCCTTCGCGACAGGCTGCGGAAGCGGCCCGCTATTGCCGATGCACGTTAGGCACCCGAAGCCGACGACGTTGAAACCGAGTTTCTCGAGCGGCTCCATGAGGTTCGCCTTGCGGAGGTAGTCGACGACGACGCGGGACCCGGGTCCGAAGCTTGTTTTTACGTAGGATTTCGGGCGCAAACCGCGCGCGACGGCGTTCTTTGCGAGGAGTCCGGCGGCGATCATGAGTCTCGGCGCGCTCGTGTTCGTACAGCTCGTAATGGAGGCGATCACGACGGAGCCGTGCCCGATTTCTTCCGTACCGAATTTCGGAAGGCGCGGGGATTCCGGGCATGAGGCGGAGGACCAATCGACGGTCGCCTTTTTCGCCTGTTCCTCTTCTGAGAGCGCGAATCCGCGCTCGGCGATCGGCGCGGCGAGGGATCGTGCGAACGCCGCCTTCATATCGCGGAGCGGCACGCGGTCTTGCGGGCGTTTCGGGCCGGCGAGGGACGGCTCGACGTCGGCGAGATCGAGTTCGAGAACCTTGGTGTACGTCGGCGTCGGAGCGTCTTCGGCGCGGAAGAGTCCCTGCGCCTTCGCGTACGCTTCGACGAGCGCGACCTGGGCGTCGTCGCGGCCTGTGTCGCGCAGGAATTGCAGCGTTTTGCCGTCGATCGGGAAGAAGCCGGTCGTCGCGCCGTATTCCGGACCCATATTGGCGAGAACCGCGCGATCGGCGACGTCAAGTTGCGCCGCGCCGTCCCCGAAATATTCGACGAATTTGCCGACCACGCCTTCCTTGCGGAGAATTTGAACGATCGTGAGCGCCAAGTCCGTGCCCGTAACGCCCGCCGAGAGCCTGCCCTTGAGTTTGAACCCGACGACCTGCGGCGCGAGCATGTAGTACGGCTGGCCGAGCATGACGGCCTCCGCCTCGATTCCTCCGACGCCCCAGCCTAAGACGCCTAGCCCGTTGATCATGACGGTGTGGCTGTCGGTGCCGACGACGCTGTCGGGATACGCGATCGCGTCGACGGCGCGTTCGGCGGCGTTTGCGGAATCGGAGGCGACGACGGTCGCGAGGCATTCGAGGTTGACTTGATGAACGACTCCGACGGCCGGCGGTACGACGCGGAAATTATTGAGCGAACGTTGCGCCCATTTGAGGAGCGAGTAGCGTTCGCCGTTGCGTTCAAATTCGCGCGCCACGTTCTTATCGAGGGCGTCGTTTGAGCCGAAGAAATCGGTCTGCACGGAGTGGTCGACGACGGCGTCGACGGGAATGAGCGGGTTAATTTTTGTCGGGTCTCCGCCGAGTCTTTGCATTGCGGAGCGCATGGCGGCGAGGTCGACGACGGCGGGAACGCCGGTGAAGTCCTGAAGAATGACGCGCGCCGGCTTGAAGGGAATTTCGAACGGTTTTCCGTCGGGAGACCATTTTGCGAGGTTTTCAACGTCGTTCTCAGTAACGTCGGACCCGTCGCAATTTCGTAGCGTCGCTTCGAGCAAGACGCGAACGGCGTAGGGTAGTTCGCCGAGCTTCGTTAAACCGCGTTCTTCGAGCGCGCTCAGTCGATAGTAGCCGTACTTTTTACCGCCGACGTTTAACGCGTCGAATGAATTGAAATAGTCGCGTGATGGATTGTTATTCGCCATGCGATTCGGTCTCCAGTTTCGTTTGCGTCTTTCTTGCGCGTCGCGCGCTTGCGCGGCGACCAACGTGCTATTATATGGTCTTTTTCGATTTCGCAAAGAATACAAAGGCGCCTGTCGCGTTGGAAAAAACGGAAAATAAGAGAATCGGAGAATAGAAGAATGGATTTGTCAAACGGATACGTCAAGAAATAAAAAAGGGTTCCTCTCACATGGGGGAACCCTCGTTTGAGTTGCGGGAGAGGGACTTGAACCCTCGACCTCAAGGTTATGAGCCTCACGAGCTACCAACTGCTCCATCCCGCGATCAAACGTCGAACGATTATCGATCAACTGGCCTGATTATACGCGTCGGCGTCAAATAGTCAAGTAAAAAAACAAGATTAAAATCATTTTTGCGCGTTTTCCTCAAATCTTGCTTTTGCCGTCTCGGAGCGCTATAATGACGAAGCGCGTTCGGCGGCGACGCGCAGAAGTTCGCCGCGCCATTGTTATGAGGCTTCCGCATGAAATATTTAACGCTCTTTCTCTCGCTCGCCGCGCTGAGTCTGACGAGCGTCGCGTTCTGTCAAGAGAACGCGACCCCGACCTACGACGTCAACGCGACGGCGGCGTCTCTCGGACTGGAACCGTACAAAATACCAGACGACTTCTTCCCCGTCTTTCCATGGGATCACCTAGGTAATTGGGGCGCCGAATACCAACCGCTCGAAGACGGCGTGCGCTCTATGGCGGAATGCGCGTGCACGCTTTCCGGGTTCGTGAACGACGACGCCGGCGTCGCGCTCGCCAAAAAGAACGGGCTACGCTGTATCCTCGAAGCCGGGTTTGAGCGTTTCGACGACCGCAAGATTTCAGATTCGGAACTCGCGGAGAAACTTGCCGCAATCGATTCCGCAATTAAAGAACGCGTTCAAGGGACGAAAGACGATCCCTTCGTTCTCGGATACAACCTCACCGACGAACCGGGCGCGTATCATTTCAAATCCCTCGCCGCCGCCGTCGCCGCCGTGAAAAAGTACGCGCCGGGTAAGCTCGCCTATATCAACCTCTTCCCCGGTTACGCGTCTACGATCGGCGCCGACGTCGATTCCCAACTCGGAACTTATTCTTACGAAGAGTATCTCGAACGGTTCGTGCAAGAAGTTAAGCCGCAACTACTTAGCTACGACAACTACATGATCGAATACTCCGAGGATATGCGCGAAATCAATCGCGCGAGCGTCTTCTTTACCGACCTCTTCGCCGTCCGAAAAGTCGCTCTCAAATACGACCTGCCCTTCTGGTTCATCGGGAGCAGCCTCTGCATTATGAAGGACTCGTCCCCGCCGACGCCGGCGCGATACGCCATGCAAGCGTATATTCCGCTCGCCGCCGGCGCGCAAGGACTGACCTGGTTCCTCTATTATCCCCTCGGCTGGGCGGAAAGCCCGATCGACGCCGCCGGGGAAAAGACGCTCTCGTGGGTCTATATGCGCGACGTCAACGAGCAGGCGCAAGCGCTCGGTATGCGTCTGAAAAAATTCCGCTCCACCGATCTTGGCTTGTCCCCGATCTATTCCAAGGAAGAAGCGCCGAATTTGCCGCAGTTCCCTGCCCCGCCGACGAAAGTTCTCCCGAACGTCTCCGCGCGGTTCTCGACCTCCGGACCCTTCGCCGAGAACGAAAAGCCGAAGATTCTCGTCGGCGAATTTGAAGAAATCAACGGCGAGTCCGTCGCCGCGATGGTCGTCAACCTGAGTTTCGCCTCCTCCGTCAAGGTGAACTTCACGAAGCCTGACGGCTATAAGACCCTCAAGGTCGTCTCGCCTGTTACCGGAAAAGACGCCGTCGTCTCCGATGAGAAACTTCAAGACGGCTTCTGGATTATTCCCGGACACGGAACCCTCTTCATTTGGGAAAAATAATTTCTTTTCCCCCTAACGTTCGCCGACCGTATCGACGTAACCTGCGTCGTTACGGTCGGTTTGATTTCTCCGCGATCGCGCGCTTGATTCTGTCGCGCCCCCGTTTTTTCTTGAAATTTTCATCTTGACAGTTTGTAAAAAAGGTCTATAATTCGCCGCATATTAAAAAACCTACCGAAAAGGTAGGAATTAAAAACGCGTCTTCCCACACTCGCGACGCGTCACGTTTGATTGTTATCGACGCGCCTCGTCGAACTTGGCGCCGTCGTTTATGCGGCGATGATTTCGTCGCGTCTCAATTTGATAACACGCGACATAGCTATGTGGAAGAAGGTGAAGAATGAAGAAGAATCTCTATTTGTATCTCGTTGGTCTGACCTTGAGCGCGCTCTCTTTCGGAACGCTCGTCGGATGCGCTCCTCGCGAAGACGAGGAGTTAGAGATCGTCAACGTGTCGTATGATCCGACGCGCGAACTTTACGCCGGATATAACGAACTCTTTGAAAAGCATTACGAAGAATTGACAGGTAAACCGATTAAGGTAACTCAATCGCACGGCGGGTCGGGAAAACAGGCGATCGAGGTGGCGAACGGACTTCGCGCCGACGTCGTAACGCTGGCCCTTGAAGGGGACGTGCAGGTCGTGGCGGACGCCGGGTTGATCGATCCCGGTTTCTTATCGGAATTTCCGCGCGACAGCTCGCCGTACACGTCGACGATCGTATTCCTCGTTCGCGCCGGGAACCCGAAGAATATTCTCGACTGGAACGATCTTATTCGAGACGGCGTCGGGGTCATCACGCCAAATCCGAAGACGTCGGGAGGAGCGATGTGGAACTATCTCGCGGCGTGGCGATACTTTGAAGACCAAGGTCAGACGGAAGAGGAGATCCGCGAGTCGATCCGGAAGCTGTATCGCAACGTTCTCGTACTCGATTCCGGCGCGCGCGGCTCGACGACTTCTTTTGTGAACAACGGTCAAGGGGACGTTCTCATCGCGTGGGAAAACGAAGCGTTTCTTTCCCTTCGCGAGTATCCCGGTCAATATGAGATCGTCATCCCGTCCGTTTCAATTTTGTGCCAGCCGACGGTTGCGGTCGTCGATAAAGTCGCGCGGCGGCACGGCGCGGAAGACGCGGCCGACGAATACCTTAGGTACCTGTATTCCGACGAAGCGCAGCGTCTTGAAGCGCGGAACTTCTATCGTCCGAGCGCGCCGGATATTCTGCATGAATTTGTCTCCGATACGGACGAAAACGTTATTAAAGAGATACCTGCGGACGGAAAATGGATTAAGACGAACGTTAAGACGACAGATATCAATCACTTTGGCGGCTGGGCAAAGGCGCGCAAAGATCATTTTGCGGAAGGCGCGAGCTTCGATCAAATCTACGAACGCTAACGATTCGGTTTGTATGTCGCGTTGCGAGACGCGCCGGCGCGACTCGGTTTCCTGCTCTCGCCGAGTCGCGCCGATTCTCCCTTGAAAAGGAGTTCCAAATCATGAAACAGAAGAAAACGAAAAGCGTGATTCCAGGCTTTGGACTCTCCTTTGGCGTTACGTTGACTATTCTTAGTATTGTCGTCTTGATACCGCTGTGCTCGCTCGTCGTTTTTTCCGCGCGATTGAGTCCTTCGGAGTTCTTGCACACGATAACGACGACGCGCGTTCTGAAAAGTTACTGGATCAGTATTTCGACCGCATTCGTCGCGTCCGCGATCAACGCCGCGATGGGGCTGATTTTAGCGTGGATTCTCGTGCGGTACGAGTTTCCCGGCAAACGTTTTGTCGACGGTCTGATCGAACTTCCGTTCGCGTTGCCGACTGCGGTCGCCGGTATCGCGCTAACGCATATGACGACGACGCAAGGTTGGGTCGGTAAAATCTTTTACGATCTGTTTCGGATTAAAATCGCCTATACGCCGCTCGGAATCGTCGTCGCGCTGATTTTTATCGGTATTCCCTTCGTCGTGCGCTCGGTGCAGCCTGTCCTCGAGAAGATCGATATTCAATACGAAGAAGCGGCTTCTCTTCTCGGCGCGACGCGACGCGAAACCTTCTGGAAAATCATTTTTCCGGAAATCCTGCCGGCGCTGATCTCCGGATTCTCGCTTGCTTTCGCGCGGTGCATTGGCGAGTACGGAAGCGTCGTCTTTATCTCGGGAAACATTCCCTACGAGACGGAAATCGCCCCGTTGATGATCATGTCGAAACTTCAAGAGTACGATTATGCGAGCGCCACGAGCATCGCGCTTGTCATGCTTGCGATCGCGTTCGTGATTCTTTCGGTCAACGCAATTCTTCAAAGCATGGTTTCCAAACGCGTTAGCGGGATTGCGTAAAGAGTGTAAGGAGATCGACATGAATTTACGGAAAGATTCCGGAGCGCTCAAATGGACGCTCATTATTATCGGCGAGCTATTTCTAGCGCTCTTCCTGATATTGCCGCTCGTCTTCATCGTTCGGACGTCCCTTGAAAAAGGGTTAGCCGTCTATTTCAAATCGATAACCGATCAATACGCCGTCAAAGCCGCGTTCCTCACGATTAAAGCGACGATTTGGGCGGTTGTCGTCAATACGATCTTTGGCGTCTGCGCTGCGTGGTGCATAACGAAATTTGCCTTTCACGGTAAGAAGATCTTGTCAACGTTTATCGACTTGCCCGTTACCGTGTCCCCGATTATCGCCGGGTTGATTTACGTTTTGACGTTCGGACGACAGAGTTTCCTGTTTCCGCTCCTCGATCGCTGGGATATCGAAATCATTTTCGCAACGCCAGGTATTATACTGGCGACGATCTTTGTAACGTTTCCCTTTATATCGCGGGAACTTATTCCGGTTCTGACGGCGCAAGGCACGGACGAAGAGGAAGCGGCGGCGCTCATGGGCGCAAAGACATGGACGATCTTTCGAACGGTTACGTTGCCGCACATAAAATGGGCGCTACTTTACGGCGTCGTGTTGTGCACGGCGCGCGCGATGGGCGAGTTCGGCGCCGTCTCCGTTCTCTCGGGGCATTTGCGCGGGAAAACGAACACGCTGCCGCTCTATATTGAACTGCTGTATCAAGGTTATGACTTCACCGGCGCGTTCGCGGCTTCGAGTTTGCTCGTCGTACTCACGATTATCATTTTGATTCTTCGCGTATGGCTTGAAGGACGCGGAAATAAAGACGCCGATATTCGCAAGTGATCGGAGGAAAAAGAGAATGACTGTCAACGCTAACTATCTTGAACTTCGACATATCGAGAAACGATTCGGCGACTTCCACGTTTCCAAAGACGTCAATCTGAGTATTCCGAAAGGGCGACTCGTCGCGCTTCTCGGTTCGTCGGGAAGCGGTAAAACGACGATTCTACGCATGATCGCCGGGCTTGAAACCCCGGATTCCGGCGAGATCGTGATCGACGGGAAAGTCGTCAACGACGTCCCTGGTAGCGAACGCGGTATTGGGTTCGTATTCCAAAGTTACGCGCTCTTTCGATATCTTACGGTATACGACAATATTGCGTTTGGACTACGACTTAAGAAGGCGTCGAAATCGGAGATAGACGATCGCGTTCACGAGTTGCTCAAACTGATTAACTGCGAGGGGCTCGAAAAACGATTTCCAAGTCAGTTGTCAGGCGGTCAGCGTCAACGAGTGGCGTTTGCGCGCGCGCTCGCGCCGAATCCGCAGATTCTGCTTCTTGACGAGCCGTTCGCCGCGATCGATGCGAAAGTGCGTCTGGAACTTCGGACGTGGTTGCGCAGAATGATTACGCAACTAGGTATTACAAGCGTCTTCGTAACGCACGATCAGGACGAAGCGATCGAAGTCGCCGACGACGTTGTCGTAACGAACGCCGGACGCGTTGAGCAAACGGGAACGCCGCGCGAGTTGTACGTGAACCCGAAGACCCCTTTTGTCGCGCAATTCATTGGAAATACCGCGCCGATCGACAATTACGACAAATTTCAGTTCTTCGATTCGGTCGGCCCGGAAACGCGCGCTATCATTCGACCGGAATTTGTGAGCGTCAGTAAAAAGGGCGAGAACCGACAGTTCGTCAAGTCCGCCGAAGAGGGCGTTGTTGAAGACGTCGTCTTTCGCGGCAGTAGCCTTGAGATCAAAGTTCGCGTTCACGACGTCGTGATTTCCGGGGTGCGGAGCGTCAACGATCCGATTATCGAAATCGGGGAAACGGTCGACGTCTTTATCTATCGTTTGATCATCGTCGACGGGGAAAAGATCGTTTTGCAAGAGAATAAATCGTTGCGTAAAGAGAGCGTCGTGATTTGAGAGGACGATCATGTTGCGTATAGAAACAATCCAAACCGATTTTTTAATCGTAGGCGGCGGAACCGCCGGATGTTACGCCGCGATCGTCGCCGCGCGAAAGGATCCGAAACTGCGCGTGCAGATCGTCGAAAAGGCGAATATCAAGAGATCAGGCTGTCTTGCCGCCGGCGTCAACGCGATCAACGCGTATATTACGGAAGGACGCACGACGCAGCAGTATCTTGAATACGCGCGGTGGGACGCTGAAAAGATCATACGCGACGATCTCGTACTCTCAATGGCGGAGCGTTTTAACGAATCGGCGCGCGATTTGGAACGAATGGGTCTCGTCATTCTGAAGGACGCAAACGGCAATTACGTTTCGCGCGGCAAGCGGAATATCAAAATCAACGGCGAGAATATCAAACCGATTATTTCGCGCGAAGTTAAGAAGTACGACAACATATCGATTTTGAATCACGTCGTCGTAACGAACCTGCTTCAAGATGGAGATCGCGTTTGCGGCGCCGTCGGTTTTTCGACGAATTATGAAACGGCGTGGGTGATTTCCGCGCGCGCCGTACTCGTTGCGACCGGCGGCGCGGCGGGACTCTATCGACCGAATAATCCGGGCTTTTCGCGGCATAAAATGTGGTATCCGCCGTTTAACGCAGGCGCAGGCTACGCGCTTGGCATTCGCGTCGGCGCCGAGATGACCTCATTCGAGATGCGTTTTGTCGCGCAACGAATTAAAGATACGATCGCGCCCACCGGTACGATCGCGCTTGGAGTTGGCGCGCGCGAAGTCAACGCGCTCGGGGAAGCCTACGCGGAACGCTACGGGCTGACGACCTCAGGACGCGCGCGCGGCGCTACGAAAGAAACGAGCGAAGGTCGCGGACCATGTTACTTGAAGACTGTCGGACTCGATTCAAGTCGCGAAGAGGATTTGTATAAAGCCTACCTGAATATGGCGCCGGCGCAGACCCTGAAATGGATCGAAAGCGGCGAGCGACCTTCGACCCACAACGTTGAGATCGAAGGCACGGAGCCGTACGTCGTCGGCGGCCACACCGCAAGCGGATATTGGATCGACACGGCGCGACGTACGACGGTCGCAGGACTCTACGCGGCTGGGGACGTCGCAGGCGGAGCGCCGAAAAAGTTCGTAACCGGCGCGTTGGCGGAAGGCTGGATCGCGGCGGAAACAGTGTTGAAGGATCTCGCGACGTATTCGCCGACGTCCATAGCGCGCGCGCTCGAGCTGGCGAAAGACAAGACGAACGAGTATGAACGTCGATTACGCGCGCCGCGCGGCGTTTACAACGCGCGAGAACTTGAAGACGCTATGCAAAAAGTTATGGACGTCTACGCCGGCGGAATTAGCGTCGGATATCGCTATAACGAAAATCAACTTGCGATCGCCGACGAAAAGATTGGTTTAATCGCGGACCTTGCCGAAGAACTTTCCGCCGCTGACGTCGACGAGCTCGTTCGCGTATATGAACTTATTGATCGCGCGACGGTGTGCAAAACGTTGCTTGCGCATTTGCGCGGACGTAAGGAAACGCGATGGCCCGGGTTTGGCGTCTTCGCCGATTATCCGGAAAAAGACGACGCCTTTGAATGTTTCGTCAACACGCGCAATGTGAACGGCAAAATTCAAACGATTATACGACCGCTTATGGAGGGCGTAACATATTATGAGCATACTCATTGAATCGGAACGTTGCGTGGGGTGCGGCTCATGCGTTGAAGCGTGCCCTGGTAATTTAATCAAACGAGACGCCGACGGCAAAGCGTTTTTGAAAGCGCCCGACGAATGTTGGGGTTGCGCGTCCTGTCTAAAAGAGTGTCGTTTTCAAGCGATCTCCTACTATTTAGGCGCCGATATTGGCGGACGCGGGGGACTCATGAAATACGAACGAGACGGCGATTTGGCGCGATGGATTATTCGTCGCGCAGGTCGCGAAACCGTTACGATCACCGTCGATCGCCGAAGTTCGAACAAATATTAAACGTATACGTTATTTCATACGCACAAAAGATTCCGGAGAGCGCAAGATGGAAGTCGATTACGCAGCCTTAAAGGCGAGCGGTTTCATGCCGCAAAAACAACGCGATACGTTTTCAATGCGATTACGCGTCGTTGGCGGAACGGTAACGGCGGATCAACTGATCGCGATTAAGGCGATCGCCGAGAAATTTGGACGCGGATATATTCACCTCACGTCGCGACAAGGCGTCGAAATTCCGTATATAAAGTTAAAAGATATAGAAAGAGTCAAGACAGCGCTCGAAGAAGGCGGATTGTCGCTCGGCGCGTCGGGACCGCGCGTGCGGACTGTTACGGCGTGTCAAGGAGGAAGATGCTGCCCAAGCGGTTGCATCGACGCGTTGAAATTGGCGAAGAAGATCGACAAACGATATTACGGTCGCAATTTACCGCATAAATTCAAGTTTGGCGTTACCGGATGTCCTAACAACTGTCTGAAAGCGGAAGAGAACGATTTCGGCGTGAAAGGGGCGACGGTTCGTGAGTTCGACGCCTCGAAGTGCGTCGGTTGCGGACTTTGCGCGAAGGCCTGCGCGCGTCGTAAGGCGATTGCGATCGAATCGAAAAAGGCTGTCTTCGACGACTCAAAATGTTGTTATTGCGGAAAATGCGTCAAAGCGTGTCGCGTCGGCGCCTTAACTGGACGACAAGCCTATCGCGTCTTTTTTGGCGGCGTCTTCGGAAACGACGTCGTGAAAGGACGCGATATTCTCCCGCCTATTACCGACGAGAAAACGCTCTTTCGAGTTGCCGACGCCGCGTTGAAATACTTCGCCGAAAACGCCCAGCCTAAAGAACGCCTCGTTAAGACGTTAGATCGGTTGGGATGGAACGACTTTATCGCCGCCGTCCGTAAAGCCTACGAGGAAGGATAGCGATTCGACATGGCGTTTTTTCCTCTCTTTGTCGACCTTCAAGGAAGGCGCGTTCTGATCGTCGGCGGCGGGAAAGTCGCGCTCGGTAAGGCGAAGAAACTGCTTGATTACGGCGCGACCTTACGCGTTGTGGCGCCTGAATTTGTCGACGAATTGAAATGCCTCGCGAAAACGGCGAACCTCCAGCTTATCGAACGGGCGTTTCTTGATTCCGACGTTTCCCCGGACGACGCGCTAATCGTCGTGGCGGCCGCAGACCGCGCGCTCGGCGAACGCGTCGCCTGCCTAGCCCGCCAGCGTCGCGTTTGGGTCAACGTCGCCGACGCGCCTGACGCCTCGTCCTTTTATTTCCCAGCCCTCTTAAAGCGCGGCAAACTTTCCGTCGGCGTCTCCACGAGCGGTGCCTCGCCGACCCTCGCGCGCGAAATTCGCGATTTGTACGACGACGCCACCCCGCCTGACGTCGACGATATTCTCGATCGCGCCGACGACGAACGACGCGCGCTGCTACGTCAAGGCGCCGATCCCTCCGCGAGGCGACGCGCCGCATTAACGCTGTGGAACCGCAGCCTTCACAGTCGCCTTCGTCGCGACGACGTTTCCGGGGCCTCGCCTGAGTTCGCCTCGCCTGCGGAGTCGGAGCGCCGGTGCGGTCGGGTCGCGATTATCGGCGCCGGAGCCGGACCCGCCGACCTTATAACGCTACGCGGACGCGACGCCTTGCGACGATGCGACGCCGTTCTGTACGACGATCTGATCGACCTCGCCGCGCTCGATTGGGCGCCGGAATGCGCGGAACGGATTCACGTCGGAAAACGGTGCGGACGCGCCTCGCCGCGCCAAGACGCTATTAACGCCAAGATGATAGAGCTGGCGCGCGCCGGGAAATTCGTCGTTCGCCTCAAAGGCGGGGATCCCTTTCTCTTCGGACGCGGCGGGGAAGAGGCGCAGGCCCTCGCCGCCGCCGGGATTCCTTATGAGATCGCGCCTGGCGTAACCTCCGCCCTATATATCCCGATGGAGGCGGGTATCCCTGCAACGCATCGCGGCGTCAGTCGCAACGTTCATATTTTCGCCGCGCACACCGCCGACGAGGAGCTTTTCGCCGAAGTCGATCGCGTCGCCAGCCTGAACGGAACGCTCGTTTTCCTCATGGGCTTGCGCGCTCTGGATCGGCTCGTCGCCCGACTCCTCGCGCGCGGTAAGAGTCCTGAGACGCCGGTCGCGGTTCTGTCGGGAGGCTGCGCGCCGCGTCGCGTATTTGCGCGCGGACGCCTTGCGGATATTGTCGGCGTGTCGAAAAAACTGGGCGTTGCGGCGCCGGCGACGATCGTCGTCGGGAACGTCGCGGCGCTTGATCTGCGCGATCCGTTGCGAAACCAAGCCGACGAGGAAACTTTGGAATTGAAGACAAAATGATTGCGACGTTGAACCGCGCGAACGATTTTGTGAATTCTTGAACGACGCGCGATTTTCGATCTTCCTTCGCGACGACCGCGCGGAGCGAACCGACGCGGACGTCGCTATTTTTCTTGCCCTATCCTTTCCGTTTCCGAACTTGACGCCGCGTTTTGCGTTCGACATAATGAAGTTGTCGAAACGTCTCGTTAGCGCGTTTTGGGAAAGTCGGTAGGTCGAAATGAGCGAAAAGAAACGAAAAAAGGGAACGAAAACGAGCCAAGAGTGTCGGTTGGACTCGACGAACGACGCGTTGGACGCGCGTAGGTCGGAGCCGCCGTCCCGGTTGAGTCTCGACGTCGTTCTCGCGATATTCTGGGGCGCCTTCTTGCTCTTCTTTTGGGGCTGGCGATATCGCGATTTCCTTTTTGCCGCGCAAGAGAACTCGCTTTTTCTCACGCGAATCGATTTTTTGCTCGACTGGTTGCGCGAACCGGCGGGCGCTTTAGGCTACGCAACCGCTTTTGTTATGCAATTTGGAAGTTGCCCCTTACTTCTCGCGCTCCTTCTCGCCGCGCTCGGCGTCGGATTGCAAGTTCAAATTTCGCGCGCGTTTCGCCTGCCTGGACTCGCCTGCGTCTTGACTGTTCTGCCGACCCTCGCGCTCGCCGTCTCCGCGACTTGGAACGCCTATTACGTCTATAACTCCGCGTACGTAACGCTTGTATTTTCCGGGTATGTGGGAGCAAACCTCGCGCTTTTCGCCGCGACCATATCTCGGCGCGCGACGCGCTCGACGCTCGGAACGTTGGTCGTATGCCTGTGCGGCGCGGTTGGTTACGCTTATTTTGGCGCATGGGCTTGTCTCGCGCTGACGATCGTCGCGCTCGACGCGACTTCCGAAAGTCGACGGCTCGCGCGCGTTCGAGCCGGCGTCTTACTCTCCGTCGCCGCGCTCGCTCCTTACGTTATTTACCGCTACTTCTTCTTTGACACGCTTCCCGCCAACGGAGTCTGGACCCTTGGACTCTTTGATCCAATGATCGATCGAAGCGACGAGATCGCGCGAAATCACGTCGTTTACGGCGCCGTCACCGCTCCCGTCTTCATTCTCGGCTTTGCGATCTGCCGATGTATTTGCGATTGTCGAACGACGCGAGACGCCGCGAGAAAAAACTCGCGTAAAGACGACGCGACGCCCACAAAGAAACGCGACTTGATCTCGAAACGTCGCCTGCGACTCGGCGTCGAATTCTCGCTTGTTCTCGCCTGCGCTCTATTGGCGTTCTCGTATCGGGAAGCGCCCTTCTTTGAGATTCTCGCTCAGAATCGCGCGTTGACCTGCGGCGATTGGAACGCCGTCCTCCGAATCGACGAGAGAGTTCGTCGTCCTATCGGTTACAGCGTCGCTTTGAGAAACGTCGCCTTGTTTGAACTCGGCGAATTAGGAGAACGCGCCTTCGAACGCCCTATCGCCGGTCTCAATACGACGCCGTTTACCTCCGAAGAATTGGAACGGATCATGAAACGCGATCCGGACGCGTTGAAAAAATTGGAAGCGTTTCAAAAACGTCGAATTACTCAACGCGCCGCCTCCGTTTCCGCCCACGAGATTATTTTGTGCCGTTACGGCCTAGCCAACCTTGCGTTGCGGAGCGCGATGAATAAACGCGCGGTCTGCCGAGGTCGTTCCGCCGCAACGCTGAAAATCCTGCTCTACTGCGCGTTGATTTCCGGCGAACGCGACCTCGCCGAACGATACCTCCGCGAACTGCGCGACGCGCCGAATCAACGCGCGTTTGTACGGCTGTGCGACGCCTTTCTCGAGACCCGAGAGTCCGAACTTGACCTCCGCGACATGATTAACGACTCCGATCAGGCGACTCTCAAACGCGCGCAAATCGACGCCTTGCTCGACGAACGAAAAAACGTCGATTTGCGCGACGTCGCCCGTCGACGCGGCGTTAAAACGGAACAGCTCGAACGATTTACGCGCGATCTCCTCGCCGCTCGACGAGCGCGTCCCGTCGTCAATGTGAAAAGAGTCGTCGCCGCACCCGATTTAGCGCGACTGTACGGCGTCTTTAACGACCCGTACGACGTCGCGAATCCGCGAATTCGAGAAGCGGAACTCGTCGCCGCGCTCTTTCAGAAAGGCTCCCTCAAAACGCCTGGGGACAATTTCTTTATGGAACATATAGAATCCTACGCGCGCGATCTCGCCCGCCCCTTGCCTAAGGCGCTCGAGCAAGGCTACGCGACGTTTCGATTTGAACGACTCGGCGCCAACTGGTCGCAGGGAGAATACCGCTTTTCCGAGGAAACGAAGCGCGAGTTCGGCGAATACGCAGAGTTCTATCGGGAAATTAACGGCGCCGTAACGTCGCGCGCCGCTCAGGACGGCGTTCGCGAGTTTTGTCGCGGAACATATTGGGGATACGTTAAAGACGATTCCGCGTTTATTCAGTTCTAACTGCGGAACGCTAACGAAGAGGACGACTGTAAAATGACGTTTAAAAAATGTGTGCAAATTGTAACGACGGTCGTTCTTGTCTCCACTCTCGCGACCGTCTTTCGCCTTAGCCTTCGAAACGCCGTTCCGAAGCGCTTTGAGACGATTCCCGACGCGCCAAAGATTTATCCCGACTATGTCGAGACGACGATTCCTCCGAATATTGCCCCGATCAATTTCTATATTGAAGACGACGCCTCCGCATATGTAACCGTTGTTACCGGAGAAAAGAACGGCGCCGAAATTGTCGTTGCCGGACGCGAAGTCCGCCTTCCTGAAAAGAAGTGGCGCGCCTTGATTCGGGAAAACGCCGGCTCCGCATTGCGCTTTCAAGTCTACGAAAAGACTCGTGCCGATCGAACGTGGCGTGCCGCCGCGCCGTTCGCCGTCGACGTCTCCGAAGATCCGATCGACTCGTGGCTCGCATATCGGCTACTCGCTCCCGGATACGATTACGGAGGCTGGATTTCTCTCGAGGAACGCTGTCTCGAAAGCTAT
Source organism: uncultured Planctomycetota bacterium (assembly GCA_900317365.1). GTDB lineage: Bacteria > Planctomycetota > Planctomycetia > Pirellulales > Thermoguttaceae > RUG369. The sequence continues at coordinate 1,353 of ONGM01000034.1, read as the reverse complement.
GAAACGCGATCCCTCTTCGATAATCGAGCGACCGGCGCCTGCGTCAATTGCCATGCGTTTCAGAACCGACGCACCGAAAAATATTCGATCCATTATCGTCCCGGACGCGGTCTGCCAAACGGCGGGACGATGATCGCTCTTAATGGAAATTACAAAAAAATCACCGGAAAAATCGACGAGATTAACGGTCGATGTTCCTACCCGGCGTGGCGCCCGACCGGGGATCTGATCGCATGCTCCTCGAATAAGACCTTTCAAGCGCTCCATAGTATGTCGACACAGAAAATCGAGGTCGTAGACTCCGAGTCCGATTTGGTTTTGATCGACGCCGCGACGAATCGCGCGACCGTTGTAACGAAAACGCTCGACGAGTTTGAGACCTTCCCTCAATGGTCGCCTGACGGGTCGGAACTCTACTACTGTTGCGCAAAAGTAAAGCTGGAAGTCGGACTCGACCGACCAACGGATCGCGCTGAAGAACTCGCCGCGAATGTGAGCGAGTTGCGTTATAACGTCTATAAACGTGAATTTAACGAAGAAACCCGCGAGTTCGGCGAACCCGTCTTAGTCGTCGACGCTCGCGCCAAAGAACGAAGCGCGTTGCATCCGAGAGTGTCGCCCAACGGTCGGTTTCTCGTCTATGTGCTCGTCGAAAGCGGCGTCTTTCCTTTATGGCGACCAGAAGCCGATCTCTGGATTAAAGACCTAACGACCGGGGAAGAGCGGCCTCTTGCCGCCGCCAACGACCGAAACGCGGAAAGTTATCATACCTGGGACTCGTCCGGAAAATGGCTTGTTTTCAGTTCGCGACGTGAAGACGGACAATACGCCCGACCTTATTTTACGCACGTCGACGAGAACGGTACGGCGACAAAAGCGTTCGTTTTGCCTCAAAGAGACCCGTTGGCGAATAAGAAAAATTTCCGCGCGTACAACGTCCCGGAGCTGCTTGTCGAACCGGTTCGTGATTCGAAGAAAAGAGTGTATGAGGCGATTACGAGTAAGCCGCAAGGGATGAGACGGGAGAAAAAATAGCGGAAATATTTCAAAAAGGCGCTTGTTGAAACGAAAAGGCGTGGTATACTTCTACACACTTGACGCGACGGTCGAACGACTCGCTGGTCGAACGACTGATCGAGGCGGCGAAAAAGAAAAATGAAAATTTTTTCAAAACCCGCTTGACGAAATCGCGAGAGGCGCTAAAATCTCCTGAGTCGTTAGTCGACGCGAGACTGAGTTGAGAGATCAACGACGAGCCTCATCGGGCCGCAAGGTTCGAATGATATTTAACAATCTGGTAATGCAAGAGTGGCGTATTTTTAACACACTATAATTTTGTCGATACCCCGACGA